>NZ_JBHSFK010000008.1:0-330180 GCF_042653945.1 Streptomyces vulcanius
TGCCGGGCTGCTCCACGCTGCCCTTCGCGGAGCGGGTCATGTTCTTGATGTTCAGCTTCTCGAAGCGGACCAGGTCGTAGGTGCGGGCGAGCAGGGTGCTGGTCTTCTCGCACCAGTCCTTGCGGCGATTGGCCTCGCGGGCCCTGAGCCGGGCGACGGCCGCGTACCCGGCCGCTTTCTGCTCGCTGCCTTTGGGTGCGCGGGCGGCGCGGCGCTGGTGTTTGCGGATCTGGGCGTGTTCCCGGGCGGTGAGCTGCGGGCAGTTCAGTTTCCGCCCGTCGGAGAGGGCGGCGGTGATGGTGACGCCGCGGTCGATGCCGATGACCTCGCCGGTGCCGGGCGCGGGTGTCGGCTGGGGGACGACGGCGAACGCGGCATGCCACTGCCCGTTGCGGAAGGTGACGCGGAACGTCTTCGCGTCGGGCAGTTTCGCGCCCTTGCCGCCGGTGCTGAGGCGGAAGCGGACCCAGCCGCAGCCGGGCACCTTCACCTGCGCCCACCGCCGGTTCAGCTTCCGTACCACGACCGAGCGGCCCATGACCTGCCGGCCGGTCTTCGCGTTCAGCTTCACCGAGCCGTCTGCCTGGTACTCGGGGACGCGGTCGGTGCCGATGACACGGAAACCCTCATGTACGAACTTCCTGCGCCAGGTCGGCTCACCGAACCCCGACGTGAAACGCGCGCTCTTGGCCTTCGCGAAGTCCTTGAGGGCCTGCTGCTGCACATCCGCGTTCCCGGCACCCAGCCACTCATTGGCGCGCCGGGCCTCGGTGAGCTGACGGCACTGCTCGGCAAACCCCGGCGCAGACCCGCGGCCCGGCTTCCAGTGCGCATGCTGCTCGACGGCAAGGTTCCACACATACCTCGCGTGCGCGCAGTGCAGCAGCATCTGCCGCTCCTGCCCGCCCGTCGGGTACATCCGAAACCGTGCCATGCCGTGAACGTAGGCCACACGTTCCACGGCCGCGCACAACATCGATCACCATCACCCATGCGAGTGACCACCCCACCCACCGTCGGCCGCCAGCCGCGGGCCCCAGGCCCCACGACTTCCCGTCGCCACCGCCCGTCCGTGGCCACCCTCGGCATCCCGGACGACGACGCCGGACCGCCCTGGCGGCCATCCGGCTACCCCTGCCCCGCACCACGGGAGCGGGCATTCACCCCGGCCCCGAAGGACCGGGCACCCCGCCCGAAAGCCAGGTGGATCCGGCCGGACTGCGTCAGCGCCGTGTTCCCCACGCCACCGCCGTACCGATGGCGGCCTCCTCGGGTTTCCCTCCCCAGACGGTGAGCATGCCGGCTGACAGCGCGGCGCACGCGTCGGAGCCCAGGTACCGAATCGCCGCGTCGACGGCCGCGTCGTCGACCAGGCCGGTGGCGAGCATCGCCGCTCTGCTCCGCTCCCACGTGTCCGCCCAGAAGCGGCTGATGGGACTGCCGGGCAGCAGCGGCGGCACATGGATCTCGGCGGCGACGGGCACGAGCCCCGCCCCGCGCAGCAGGTGGGGGTACGACGGTACCCAGGAGACATCGGTGCCGATGGTGGCCCCCAGCCCCTGCCACATCGCCCGCATCACCGCGGTGTACGGCGTACCGGGCGTCCGGTCGCTCGTCAGGTCGACCGCGTCGCTGAGCACCAGCACACCGCCGGGCGCGACGAGTTCGGCGAGTCGCGTGATCAGACGGTCGTGCTCGGGCAGATGCATCAGCACGAAGCGCGCGTGGACGAGCCGGAACCTGCCGGGGGCGAAGTCCGGGGCGGTGATGTCGGCCTTCAGCACGTCGAGCCCGGGCACCGCCCGCCCGGTGAGGAAACGTACGTCGCGGTCCACGGCGAGAACGCTCGCCACCCCGGCCTCGTCCAGCAGCCGACGGGAGACCGTGCCCGTGCCGGCACCCACGTCGAGGCAGCGCCACCCCGGGCCGGCCCCGAGGGCCCGCAGCCGCGCCATGGTGATGTCGTCGTAGGCGAGGGCGCCGAAGTCGACGCGCTCGCCCTCGCCCGCCTGTTCGGGACGGAAGACGGCCTCGCCGTAGCGGCCGCCGCCCGGCCCGTCCCGGCGCGGAACGCCGGTCACCTCGCCGCCGGTGCGACGCCGAGGGTGTCGTCGAGCAGGACGGAGACCCCCTGGTCGAACAGTTTCATGGCCGGACCTCTCACGCGTCGGGGCGGTGCCGGGTGACGGTCCCGAGGCCGCCTCCCCACCGATCCTCCACCGGCGGCCACCCGCACAGCCGAGGCGCGCCGCGCCTGAGCCGACCGGCCCAAGGGGCGCGCGCCGCATGCACGAGGACCGGCACCGGGCCGACGCCCTGCTCGACCTCATCGCCACCATGGTCGAGGACTACGGAAACTGGTGATCGACCTTCAGTAGTTCTCACCGAACGCGGCCCGCTGCCGCTTCTCCAGCCAGCGCCGGAACAGTGCCGCCACCGGCGGCGCGGGCACCCCTCCCCGCTCGCCGGAGCCGGCCACGGAGGACAGCCAGGCCGGCATGAACTTCAGGGTCCAGCTCGGGGCCGTCTTGCGCATGTGCGTCGCGAACCCCCTCCAGATCTGTTTGCCGAGCACCGGGGCGAGTCGTCCGGACAGTTCCCGCTCTTCGTCCCCGGCGTGCTCGGAGAGCTGTTCGCGTACCCCCTTCGTCAACCTCGCGAGTTCGGCCTCCACTCCGGAGGCCGTACCCAGCCTGCGGCTGACGTCGTGCCAGCTGTGCAGCACCTTCGACAGTTCGTCGTGCTCGGTGGTCATCAGGGTGAGCGCCTCCTCGTCGGCACCCAGCCGCCGCAGCCGCGGCCAGAGGAACTCGTCCTCACCCTCGTGGTGGTGTTCGATCACCTGGAACAGCCTGTCGACGTACTCCCTGAGCGCGACGGCCTGTTCGGGGTTCGGCGACTTCGCCAGCTGCTCGGCGGTGCGGGCGACCCGGTCCAGGTCGCGCACCATCGCGCGATGGGCCAGCAGCATCGTCTGATGGGCAGAGTGCAGGGTGGCGAAGGACTGGGACATGACGCTCCTCGGCGAGTTGGCTTCGTGCTCGGTGAGCGGAGGCGCTCACCAGGCGTCTTCCGGGACGGACATGAGGACGGTGTCCAGCCGGTCCGCGATGGAGCGTTCGGCGGTCACCAGCGCAGGCACCTCCTGGGCGAAGAATCCGGCAGTGGCAATCCTGCCCGGGCAGAAAACCTGTAGCGCTCGGATCACGCCACCGCCGTCGGGGGGCAGCGCGCCGTCCAGCGGGACGGTCGGGTTCGCGCAGGAAGGTCAGCGAGGTGACCAGAACCAGTCCGTAGGGGTACTCGTCGAGATGGAGCCGGAGGTGGTCTCCGCCGTCGACGATCTCGGTGTCGGCGAAGAAGCCGGGTGGCAGGACCTGCCGCTCTGGTCGTCAGCCGGTTCTCGTCCCGGCCGAGCAGGCTCCGGCAGCGGAACCGCTGGATCTTGCCGCTGGGCGTTCGGGGCAGGTGTCCGCGCTCCACGAAGACGCACTCGGAGAGCGCGATCGCCGGCCTTCTCCAGGCCACCCTGGCGGCGTGGTCGGCGATCGAGTGGAAGTCGTCGCTGCGGCGGCCCGGTTCGAGGAACAGGACGAGCCGGGGGACGGGTGAGCCGGGCACCTCGACCAGCGCCGAGCAGCTCTTGCGGACCGGCCCGCTGTCCTCGATCGCCCACTCGATTCGATCTCACCGGCGTACACGTTGCGCCCGCCGACCGAGATGAGGTCCGTCGGCGCGGCCACGAAGAACACCTCGCCGTCGTGGACGAACCCCACGTCACCGGTGCGCAGTTCGCCGTCGCGGAAGCGTTCGGCGGTACGCTGCGGATCCCCGTGGTAGCCGTGCCAGTGGTACCTCCACCTCTTCGCCCCCGAACAACCCGACCTCAACTGGGACAACCACGAAGTCCGCGCCGAGTTCGCCTCGATCCTGCGCTTCTGGTTCGACCTCGGCGTCGACGGCTTCCGCATCGACGTCGCCCACGGCATGGCCAAGGACCCGGCCCTCCCCGACCTCGGCCAGACAGAGTTCTCCGTCACCGCCCACGAGGGCCAGGACAACCACCCCCACTGGGACCGCGACGACGTCCACGACATCTTCCGCACCTGGCGCACCATCGCCGACAGCTACCCGGACCCCCGCGTCTTCGTCGCCGAAGCCCACGTCCGCCCCGGCCGCCTCCCCCACACCACCAACCCCCTCCTCACCTCAGCACCACTCAACAAAGACGGCACACTGCCCCCCGACACCACGGCCCTGCTGCAACTGGACTGACGGACGGCGACGGAATCACCCCAGCGCCCCCATCTGCAGGAGCCCGTCCGAGTTGCCGGAGACGAGGGCGGGCACCCGCATCTGGAGGCAGTCCTCAGGACTGGTCATGGCTGGCGCCCCCGCCGCTGAGCCAGAACGTGCAGTTCGCGACATGCCCTTGGGATTGTGGGCGGTGGAGACCACGATCTCCTTGCCGGCGACTGCCGTGTCCCGAGATCGGTCCGGCTCCGAGCAGACCTTCACAAGAACCGACCCTGCCATACCGCGCGTCCTGATCTACGGTGCCATCAGTCACCCACGACGGGGGAGGAACCGTGGAGCAGACAGGGACGGTGCTCGCCGAGCGGATCGCCGAGCGGAGAAATGGGGTCGGTGACCCCCGGGCGCTGGTCGGTGAGATGCGGCGCTCGGTCCTTCTGGTGCCGATGGCCGGCGGGGGTCTGTGGTCGGCGCGGTCGGGCGGGGTGCGGTGGATCTGCGGGTTCACCGACGAGGCCGCGCTGGCCCGGTTCGCCCTGCGCCAGGCGCCCGGTGACCAGCCCATGGACTACGCGGCGCTGCTGGGCGCGCGCATCGTCGACGAGATCGTGCCCGCACTGGACGAGCCCGCCGGGCTGGCCGTGGACATCGCCACCGAGGACGGGTCGATGTTCTTCCCGCCGGTCGTGGGCATCGTTGCGGACGCCGTCGCCGTGGACGCCGGTGCGGCGGGAGAGGGGCCGCGGCCATGAGCGGTGACGGAGCGGACCTGAAGCTCGACAAGGCATCCGTCGCGAAGTTCACCCAGGGCGTGGGCGCGACCATCGACCAGCTCGGTGAACTGGGCGGCGCCACCGGTTCGGTGATGGGAAAGGGCTTCTCGGGGCTGGCGATGACCGGGATGGAGGCCGGGCACCACGGCCTGTCGGTGGACTTCGAGGACTTCTGCGAGCGCTGGGAGTGGGGCGTGCGCGCCCTGGTGCACGACGCCAGCGCGCTGGCCAACCGCCTCGGTCTGGCGGCGGGTACCCAGTGGGAGCACGACCAGTACATCGCGGGCACGCTGAAGGTGGGCGTCAACTCCGTGATGGGCGGCAACCCGCACGCCAGCGAGGAGGAGATCACCCAGCAGGACTGGGGCGACGTCTTCACACCGGACGCCCTGAACCCGGACTGGAGTGCGGAGTCGTTCGACAAGGCCGGCCAGGACATCGAGCAGACCTGGAAGGACACCGGCCGCACGGTGCTCACCGAGGGCCGCGGCGGGCAGCAGTCGCAGATCCTCAACGACGCGTTCGGCATCTCCGACGACCAGTGGAACCAGGCCCTGGACGACACCTTCGGCCCGTCCCCGCAGGAACGCGCCCAACAGGAACAGCAGCAGGGTGATTCCGGGGGGAACTGACCGTGGGCATCGGCGACTTCATCAGTGACATCACACCCGACTCGGTCGAGGACGCGGTCGAGGACGGCGTCGAGTGGGTCGGCAACCGGGTCGAGGACGCCGGGAACTGGACCGCCGACCGGCTGGACGACGTCGGCTGGGAGTCCGGCGCGGACTGGGTGCGCGAGCAGTCCCGTTCGGTCGCCAACCGGCTGGGCGCCGAGGTCGAGGAGATGGACCTCGGGCAGACCGAGGACAAGACCAAGCTGATCTACGGCAGCCCGGACAAGATCCGCTCCACCGCCGAGAAACTGCTCGGTTTCCAGAGCGCGTTCGACGACGCGGGCGAGGGCCTGAAGGGCCTGGACTCCTCCCGGCTCAAGGGTGAGACGGCCGAAGCGCTGCGCACCGCGGTGAGCACCCAGCCGCCCAAGTGGTTCACCGGTGCCGATGCCTGCGCGAAGGCGGTCGGCGCGCTGGAGGCGTTCGCCGGCACGGTCACCTGGGCGCAGGGACAGGCGCAGACGGCGATCGACAAGTGGAAGGAGGGTGTCAAGGCGTCCGAGGACGCCGCCGACGCCCACCGCAAGAAGGTCGACGGCTACAACGCCGCCGTCGACCGCTACAACGCCCAGCCCGCCGACAAGCGCGACCCGTCCTCGCTGCCTCCCCGGCCCGCGGCGACGTTCGACGACCCCGGCCAGAAGCTGATGCAGGATGCCCAGGACATCCTCGCCGAGGCCCGCACGCAGCGGAACTCGGCGGCGGAGACCGCGCGCAGCGCGGTCCGCGCCGCCCGCGACATGGCCCCCCAGAAGCCGTCCTACGCCGAGCAGCTGAACGACGGGATGCAGGAACTGCAGATCATGGGCGACCACGTCGGCGGCGGCGTCATCAAGGGCACGGCCGGCATCCTCAACTTCGTCCGCAGCGTCAACCCCATGGACCCCTACAACCTCACGCACCCGGCCGAGTACGCCACGTCCCTCAACAGCCTGGCCGCCGGTCTGGTCGTCGCCGCCAACGATCCCGTCGGCACCGGCACCCAGATGGTCAAGGACTTCATGAAGGACCCGGCCGAGGGCTTCGGCCGGCTGCTGCCCGACGTCGCCCTGACCGTGGACACCGGCGGAGGCGGCGCCGCGGTGAAGGGCGTACGCATCGCCGAGGAGGCCGCCGACGCCGCACGGCTGCGCAGACTTCTCGACGACGCCCCGGACGGCACCCACAACACCCCGGACGGCGACCGCAACCCCGGCGGCGATCCGGTGGACCTCGCCACGGGCCGGATGTATCTGCCCCAGACCGACCTCGAACTCCCGGGCATCCTGCCGCTGGTCTTCACCCGCCGCACCGAGTCCGGCAACGCGACCGGCCGCTTCCTCGGACCCGCCTGGACGTCCACCGTCGACGAGCGCCTCCAGATCGACGCGATCGGCGTCGTCCACGTCACCGCCGACGGGCTCCTGATCCCCTACCCGCACCCGGTCCCCGGCGCGCCCACCACACCGGACTCGGGCCGCTCCCGCACGCTCCTGGCCCGCGACGCCGACGGCGACTACACGGTCACCGGCCCCGACAGCGGCCTGACCTTCCACTTCACCGCCCCGCCCGGCACCGAGCCCGGCGGCGACGGCACGGCCTGGCTGTCGGGCATCACCGAACGCAACGGCCACACCATCACCGTCGACCGCGCCGAGGACGGCCTGCCCCTGGCCCTCGTCCACTCGGCGGGCCACCAGGTGAAGCTGACCGTCACCGACGGCCTCGTCACCGCCCTCTCCGTGGCCGGCGCGGGCGAGAACGGCGCGGACCTGCCGGTGCTGGGCTACGGCTACGAGGACGGCAACCTCACGGCCGTCACCAAGCCGTCCGGCGCCAGCACCACGTTCCTCTACGACGACCGCCGCCGCGTCATCGCCTGGACCGACTCCAACGCAAGCCGCTACGACTACGTCTACGACGACCGCGACCGCGTCGTCGCGGAGGGCGGCGAGGCCGGCCACGTCCAGATCACCCTGGCCTACACCGAACCGGATGCCGAGACCGGCCACCACACCACCACCCTCACCACCGCCGACGGGCACGCGACCCGCCACCTGTTCGGCCCCGGCTGCCGTCTGCTGGCCGTCACCGACCCGCTCGGCCACACCACCCGGTTCACCTACGACCCGCGCGGCAACCTGCTGACCCGCACCGACCCGCTGGGCCTCACCACCGCCTTCTCCTACGACGAGGACGGTCGGGTCGTCTCCGCCGTCCGCCCCGACGGAAGCGAACTGCGTACCGTGCGCGGCCCGTTCGGTCTGCCGGTGGAGGTGACCGGCCCGGACGGGGCCCGCAGGACGCAGGAGTTCGACGAACGCGGCAACCGCACCTCGGTCACCGACGAGGCGGGCGCCACCACCCGCTACACCTACGACCACGCCGGCCGGCTCACCACGGTCACCGACGCGCTCGGCGGCACCACCCGCGTGGTGTGCGATGCGAAGGGGCTGCCCGTGGAGGTGACCGACCCGTCCGGCGCCCTCACCCGCACGGAGCGGGACGCCCTCGGCAGGCCGGTCCGCAGCACCGATCCGACGGGCGGCGTCACCCGCCTTCAGTGGCACGCCGACGGGCAGCTCGCCCGACGCACCGGCCCCGGCGGCGACACCGAGTCATGGACCTACGACGGCGAAGGCAACCTGCTCACCCACACCGACGCGTCCGGTGGCGTCTCCCGCTTCGAATACACCCACTTCGACCTGCCGGTCGCCCGTACCCGGCCCGACGGCGCCCGCTACGAGTTCGAGCACGACAACGACCTGCGCCTCACCCGTGTCACCGGCCCGCACGGGCTGACCTGGGCCTACCAGTACGATGCCGCCGGCGACGTCGTCCGTGAGACCGACTTCGACGGCCGCACCCTCACCTACCGCTACGACGCCGCCGGGCAGCTCGCCGCCCGCGTCGACGCGCTCGGCGGGACCGTCTCCTTCGAGCGCGACCAGCTCGGACAGGTGGTCCGCAAGGACGTCGACGGCCGCGTGACGACCTACGTCTACGACCGGGCCGGGCGCCTGCTGGAGGCGGCCGGACCGGACAGCGAGCTCCGCTACCAGTACGACCGACGCGGGAAGGTCAAGACCGAGCTGGTGGACGGCCGTCCCGTCTCCTACTCCCACGACGCTCTGGGCCGCCGCAGGCAGCGCACCACGCCCACCGGTCATGTCACCTCCTACGCCTACGGTGCCGACGGGCAGGTCGAGCGCCTGACCACCGGCGGTCACCGGATCGACTTCACGCACGACGCCGCCGGCCGGGAGCTCGCCCGCGTCTTCGGCGACGCGATCACCGTGTCCTCCACCTGGGACGAAGCCGGACGCCTCGCCGCACAGCACATCACCGCCGGAACCCGCGCCGTGAACAGCCGCGCCTACTCCTACCGCGCCGACGGTCACCTGATCTCGGTCGCCGACCGGCTGTCGGGCACCCGCGCCTTCGACCTGGACCCGATGGGCCGGGTCACCGCCGTCCACGCCCAGGACTGGACGGAGCGGTACGCCTACGACGACGCGGGCAACCAGACCTCGGCATCCTGGCCCGCCCGGCACCCCGGCAGCGAGGCGACCGGGGAGCGCGCCTACAGCGGCACCAGCATCACCCGCGCCGGAGGAGTCCGCTTCGAACACGACGCCCTCGGCCGGGTCACCCTGCGGCAGAAGACCCGTCTGTCCCGCAAACCCGACACCTGGCGCTACGCATGGGACACGGAGAACCGCCTCACCTCCGTCACCACCCCCGACGGGACCCGGTGGCGGTACCGCTACGACCCGCTGGGCCGCCGCACCGCGAAACAGCGCCTGGCGGCCGACGGCGACAGCGTGGTGGAGGAGATCCGTTTCACCTGGGACGGACTCACCCTGTGCGAACAGACCAGCCATCAGCCGGACGCCCCGCACACGGTCGCCCTCACCTGGGACCACCGGGACGTCGTCCCCCTGGCCCAGACCGAGCGCATCCTCACGGCCGACAGTCGCCAGGAGGAGATCGACCGCCGGTTCTTCGCCATCGCCACCGACCTCATCGGCTCCCCCTCCGAACTCATCGACGAGACGGGCGGCGTCGCCTGGCGCACCCGCAGCACCCTCTGGGGCACCACCGCCTGGTCCCGTGACAGCAGCGCCTACACCCCGCTGCGGTTCCCCGGCCAGTACTACGACCCCGAGACCGGCCTCCACTACAACCACTTCCGCCACTACGACCCGGAAACCGGCCGCTACACCTCCCCCGACCCCCTCGGCCTCGCTCCCGCCCCGAACCCCGTCGCGTACGTGGACAACCCGCACAGCGGGTGCGACCCGCTGGGCCTCATGCCCAAGTACACGAAGGAGGAGAAGGCCCAGAAGGCCAGGGACGACGCCCTCAAGGCGATGGACGATGTCATCGAGAGGGCGCAGGAAGGCAAGATCAAGAAGGCCGGCAACTACCACGCACACGACCATGGCTTCACTGAGGACATGGTCACGGAGATCCTCAAGAAGCCGGACGCCGTGTACCACTCGACAGCGGGCAGCGGAAACCTGATTTTCCGAAAGGGGGAGGACATCGTGGTGGTCCGGGCTGACCGTACCGGGGCAGGCAACGTCATCACGGCATACGGTTCGTCCGGTATCAAGGGTCCTTCCGGGGCGGAGGCGCTGGGCGGCTTGCCCACCGATCCCGGTGGGCCGATTACGCACGCCGACGTGGTGGAAGGCAGGATTCCGGCCAAGAACGGCTACATGGCTCCCGGAGTGCAGGTCAGATGAGGTGGCATTCACCATGAGAATCACCATCGACGACAACTGGACCGCGACGGTGACGGACGATCCGCTGCCCATCAGCCCGCGTTTCGATTTCCGGGACTTCCGCGTGCGCGTCGCGACGTACGCAAACGTCGAGGAACGCGGGCGGTTCCTTCTGGACACCTTCGGCAGTCAGCCGTGGCTGTGGGACACGCCTGACGAGCTCCGGTTCGATCAGGCGGGCCGGGATCTGGTCGGCGCCGAGTTCCAGATCGCCGGTGAGGCCGCCGATGCCGAGGACTCCGCCCGCCTTCCCGCTACACCCCCCGTCCGCCCGGGCGGCCTTCGCGCGGACGAGGCCCAAGACTTCCGCTTGGAGGTGACCACGGAGCTCTGCCGCGCCCCCGGAGACACCGAACTCACCTGCCTACGCGACCTCGACGTCCTGGACGAGCCGCTTCAGGCCCGCATCGGCATCGCCCCCGACGTGGCGCTCCTCGTCCAGCACGGCACCGTCGTCGGCTGGAGCCTCACCGACCCCGCGCGGTACCTGACCACCGGCTTCGCCGCCCCCGACCCGACTCCTCCCTCCCCGGCCACCCGGCTCCTGCTCACCGCATGCCTGGACCTGATCACCACGGAGCTGCTCGACGAGGTGCGGGACCGGGTCCCGGCCGCCCTGAACCAACTCCGGGCGCTACACCAGTCCCTCCGCGCCCAGCGCGAGGACCGCCACCGCATCGACGCCCTGCTCTCATTCGTCGCCGACCTGGTCGAGGACTACGCCGACCGGCCGACCGGGCAGAAGCCGTGAACCACCGGCGTGCGACGACCTTCTGTTCGACTGGGAGACGTTGTTGAGCGCGCCCGCCGTACTCGCGTCGCGCGGATCGGCACCCTGCTGCACGACCGCGGCCGCCGAGACGACGGCCGACCCGATACCGGTCCCGACCAGGATCAGCCCTGGCAGCACCCAGGCCGCGTAGGGACTGCCCGCGTCGGCCTGGGTCAGCGGCGCAGCTCCGGCGCCCGGCCTGCGCGGCGCGGCGCTGACGACCGCCAGCGACGCGCTCAGATCACTGTGGTGCCGCCGTCGGCAACCAGCTCCATGCCATTGACGTAGCTCGAGTCGTCCGAGGCGAGGAACAAGGCGACCGACGCGATCTCTTCAGGGCGGCCCATCTCTCGCCGCGGGATCACGGATTCGAACTGCGCCTTCATCTGGTCGTCCATCACCTGCTCCAGAATCGGCGTGGCGACCTGGCCGGGGGTCAGCACGTTCACCCGGATCCTCCTGTCCCTCAACTCGGACACCCACACCCGTGCGTAGGCGGGCAGCACGGCCTTGCTCGCTGCGTACACACTCCAATCGGGGTAGCCCCGGAGCGACGCGTTCGACCCGGTCATGAAGATCGAGCCTCCATCGTTGAACAGCGGCAGCGCCTTCTGGACCGTGAACAGCGTGCCGCGCGCGTTCAGCGAGAAGGCGGCATCGAACTGCTCCTCGGTGATCTCACCGAGCCTGCCCTGCTCGCCCGTCCCGGCACTTGCCCACAACACGTCGACCGCGCCCTTTTCCCGCTTGACCGTCTCGAACAGACGGTCCAGATCATCGAGGTCGGCCGAATCGCCCTGTACGCCGGTCACGTTCCGGCCGATCAGCTTGACGGCTTCGTCCAGCGCGTCCTTCCTCCGGCCCGAAATGAAGACGTGAGCTCCTTCATCGACGAACAACTTCGCACCGGCCAGCGCCATCCCACTCGTCGCGCCTGTGATCACCGCGACCTTGCCATCGAGCTTTCCCACGACCACTCCATTCACCTGCCGTGCCGACGTTATGTACACCGGTCTGCATACTTAACGTATCGAACGGCCGCGCGGGGTGCAAGCTATGCACACCGAGCGGTACCCAAGTGGGCTACGCTGGGTGTGTGACTGAGTTGGAGAAGGGACCGCGAGGCCTGCGCCGCGGCAGGGGCGCACGAGAGCGCATCCTCAGCGCGTCACAACAACTGTTCCGCGATCAAGGCATCAACTGCACCGGCATGGACCAGCTCTGCGCGGTGGCCGAGGTGTCCAAGCGCACGCTGTACCAGCACTTCACCGGCAAGGACGAGCTGATCGCCGAATGCCTACGCCGATTCGATCCCGACATCCTGCCCGAAGTGTTCGACCGCACCGACCTCACGCCTCGCGAACGACTCCTCGCCGCCTTCGACGTGCACTCGCCCCTGTGCCCATTCATCGCGGCGGCCGTCGAAATCCCCGACCCGGACCACCCGGCACGCGTACAGGCCCGCACCTACAAAAAAGCCTTCGCCGCCCGGCTCACCGATACCGCCCGCGAGGCCGGCGCCACCAACCCCGAACAGCTCGGCGAGCAACTGGCACTGCTCCTGGACGGCGCCTCGGCCCGCAGCCGAGTCCTCAACACCGAGGCGTTCACCACCGCCGCCGCCATCGCAGCCGTCCTCGTCGACAACGCCATCCCCACGGCAGCGGCAGCGGCAGCGGCCGGCGCAAGCGCTGTCGAGCAGCACGGCCAGGATCACGATGACGATGACGATGACGCCGGCCGGGGCGGCGCCCCACGTTCCGGCCGTGGCGCCGTTGCCGAGCACCCTGGCCAGGGCCACATCCTTGACCGCATCACGGAGCAGATGTGATCGGAAAGCTTCATTGAGCCGAACGGCACGCGCAAAGATCGCAGCGTCGACTCGCGCAGGCGCGAGGCCCGGCCGGATGCCGGCATGACGAATACCGCCACGGCACGGAGATTCACCATGATCGAGGCAAGTCTGAAGTGGTGAGCCCAACGCCACGCTGGTCGCAGAGCTCGAAGGCCTGGCGTCGGGCCGGGCGCTCGACGTCGGCTGCGGCGAAGGGGCTGACCCAATCTGACTGACCGGCCAGGATTGGCAAGTGGGCGCTCTGGACGTCTCCGAGTTTGCGCTCAATCGAGCCCGCGCCGCTGCCCGTCGTGCGTGCGTCGACGTCGAATGGATTCACGCGGGTCTGCTCAAGGCGTCGCTCGGCGAGTGAGTCCTGAGGCTTCGGCAGAGCCGCCTTCGGGATTCGAACCCGAGACCCACGCATTACGAGTCGGCACATGATCTTGTCTGACCGTAGAGCTGGAGCCGGCCGTCGACGTCGGACAGATCCCAGGCCTCGTTCTTGAAGGCGGCGTGGAGGGTAGTGCTGGACGGACTGCACCGAGGCGAGTTGACACATAGGTGACTCCCGGGCTCCGGGCACCGGCCACCCCGGGGGGAACACCGTCAACATGGGGGAGTTCGGCCGGGGTGGTCGGGATTGTGTTCTGGTCCGTCAGGTCTGCGTCGTTGGTCAGCGGGGCGGTGCTTCGACGCCTGTCATCGCGAGGGCCGCCGGCGGGAGCCGGTCGCCGTGGATGGTGATGCGGGCGACAGCGGCGTTGAGCTCCTGGAGTTCGTCGGGGCTGAAGCGGACTTCTTCCGCGCCGATGTTCTCCAGGAGGTGGGACAGCCTGGTGGTGCTGGGGATCGGTACGATCCACGGCTTCTGGGCCAGCAGCCACGCGAGGTCGATCTGGCCAGGCGTGGCACCCTTGCGCACGGCCCACTCCTGGAGCAGCTGCACCAGCGGCATGTTGGCGGCCAGATTGTCCCGGCTGTTGCGGGGGAACACGGGCCGGAAGTCGCCCTCCGCGAACGGGAAGTACGGGCTCATCGCGCCGGTGGTGAAGCCCATGCCCAGCGGTGCCCAGCACACGAAGCCGATGCCGAGTTCCTCACAGAGCGGCAGGACGTTCTCCTCCGGTCCGCGCCACAGCGTGGAGTACTCGTTCTGGATCGCGGTGAGCGGCAGGATCGCGTGGGCCCGGCGGACGGTCCCCAGGCCCGGCTCGGACAGGCCCCAGTGCAGCACCTTGCCCTGGGCCACGAGGTCCTTCACCGTGTCCGCGACGTCCTCGATCGGGACGGTGGGATCGACCCGGTGCTGGTAGAGCAGGTCGATGTGGTCCGTCCGCAGCCGCTTCAGCATGCCGTCGACGACTCGGCGGATGTGGTCCGGGCGGCTGTTCAGGCCGGTTACGGCCCCGGTGTCCGGGTCGATGTCCCAGCCGAACTTGGTCGCGATCACCACCTTGTCGCGGACGGGCCGGAGAGCCTCGCCGACGATCCGCTCCGACTCGAACGGCCCGTACGCCTCGGCCGTGTCGAAGAACGTCACACCCTGGCCAACCGCTGTCCGGATGAGGGCGACCATGTCCTTGCGACTGGTGACCGGACCGTAGAGGTTGCCCGGCATGGTCTGGGTGCCGAGGCCGATGCTGGAGACCTTCAAGGAACCGAGCCTGCGGCGACCGGTCTGCGTGATCGCCGCGGTCACCTGGTGACGACCGCGGACGGGGGCCCCGGTGCCCTTGGCCGGCGGTGCCGCGTGTGCCTGGGCCGGTGCGGCCCCCGTCACGGCCATCAGCGAGGTCGCCGCGAGGGCGGCTGCGCCCAGGAAGCCGCGACGGCCGCGGTCTGTCGGACTGCTGTTCGGCGTGCTGTCCTGTTCGTGCATGGGTTGCACCCTTCGTGGTCGTCTGTTGAGAGCACCCTCGGTGCATCACCGTGGGTGACGAAGAAGCGGACCTTGCTGCCCTGGTCCGGTTGCGGCCAGGCCCGAACGCAACCGCGACCTGGCGGTCTCGGCGAGCGCCAGGGCATACCGATCCTGAGATGAACGCCTGGCGCTTTACCCGGCGGAGTCGGTCAAGGTCCGTGGGCTTCGGATGATGTCCACGCTCGTCCGGCGATGGGCGTTCTGTGGTTTCGATGGTCCGGGCGGTCAGGTTGATTGAACGGGCCGGGACTATGCCCGCCTTGAGGCGAGTTCGATGACGGTGATGTCGGATGGTGCGTCCACGCGGACGGGTGGGCCCCAGGCGCCGGCGCCGCGGCTGACGTAGAGCTGGGTGTCGCCGTAACGCTCCAGGCCGGCGACCGTGGGGTTCGCCAGTCCGGCGAGGAGGCTGCCGGGCCAGAGCTGGCCGCCGTGGGTGTGGCCGGAGAGCTGGAGGTCGACGCCGTGACGGACGGCGTCGTCGATGACGACGGGTTGGTGGGCGAGGAGGACGGCGGCGCGGGTACGGTCGCGGTCGCCGAGGGCCTTGCCGAAGTCGGGACCCTGGCCTTCTACTTCGCCTTGGACGTCGTTGACGCCGGCCAGGTCGAAGCCGGGCAGTTCCGTACGGGCGTTCTCCAGCGGGCGCAGCCCCAGCTCCCGTACCTTCTCGATCCACGGCTCGGCGCCGGAGATGTACTCGTGGTTGCCGGTGACGAAGTAGGTGCCGTGCCGTGCCGTGCCCGGAGCCCGGCGAGTGGTTCGACGGCCGGGGCGAGGTTCTCGACGCTGCCGTCCACCAGGTCGCCGACGACCGCGATCAGGTCGGGCTGGGTCGCGTTGATGGTGTCGACGACCCGTTGGGAGAAGGCACGGCCCAAGATGGGACCGATGTGGATGTCGCTGACCACGGCGATACGGAACCCGTGCGCGCCGCGCGGGAGTTTGGCCAGCGGAACGGTGAGGCGCTTCACCTTCGGCCCGCGCAGCACACCGTACGTGCCATAGCCGACCGTTCCGACGGCGACGGCTGCCGCGGCGCCGCCCACGGCACGGGAGACGAAGAGACGGCGTGACGGGCCGATGGGGACGGTGCCGGCCGGCGGCGCGGACTCCGACGCGGGCGGGGGATCCAGAACGGTGACGGGCCCGGCGGTGCCTCGTGCCGCATCGGAATCGCCGCGATGCGCTGGTGTCGGCAGTGGCGCGTCGGCCGAAACGAGTTCCTCCGCGCCGGAGTCACCCGCTTGCGCTTCCACGGGCTGAGCCGCCGCCAGAACCCGCTGCCGTAGACCTGCGCCGGCTCCGCGACGCGCGAGCCACCGCCGTAGCACAGGCCGCACCGCCTCACCGGCCAGCAGCGCGAGCAGCAGGTACAGGAACAGCGCCATCCACAGGTACCCGGGCCAGGCCAGGATCCGCTGCACAAGGAAGGGGACGTTTTCGCCCTCTGCACTCATGGCACCCACCGACAGCAGGGGCCCGGCCACGAAGACGACGCTCCCAGCTCGCCGGAGTCGCGAACCCTTGGGCGTGGTGTCCCGTATGAGACGGCGCCACACGTACCAGTGGAGTGCGCCGAACAGTGCCAGCAGGACTGCACTGACGAGCGCGAAGATGACGACCACGACCTTGCGCAGCCCTTCCTTTGAGATGCATGCCGGCTCATGAGCCGGCATGCGCTGAGATACCGCCGGGCCGGATGCACCCTTAGGTGCCGGGTACTGCTGTCCCATTGGCCGTACCCGGCAGGGAGGCGGACGAAGGCGTGCCTACGGACACCGCGGAGCCGGTCGGCGAAAGGGAGAGGGCGTTCTCAGCCGAGGCGGTACCCGCCGACGGCGCTGACCGTCTGCGGGTCGCGGTGGTCGAAGACGATGCTGGCGCCGGTGTCCATCTTGGCGATGCGGTCCATCTCGTCACCGGTCAGCTCGAAGTCGAAGACCGCGAGGTTCTCGGCCATGCGCTCCGGTCGCGAGGACTTGGGGATCACCACGACACCGCGCTGGGTCAGCCAGCGCAGTACTACCTGGGCGACGGACTTGCCGTGCGCTTCACCGATGGCGCTCAGCGTCGGGTCGCTGAAGATGTTGTTGCGGCCTTCGGCCAGCGGGCCCCACGACTCGATCTGTACGCCGCGCTCGGTCATGAGGGCCTGGTCGTCGGCGCGCTGGAAGTACGGGTGGGTCTCGATCTGGTTGACCGCCGGGACGATCTCGTTGTGGTCGATGAGGTCGACCAGGCGGTCGGCGTAGAAGTTCGACACGCCGATCGCCTTGATCAGGCCCTGACGGTGCAGGTCCTGCATCGCGCGCCAGGAGCTGTAGTAGTCGCCGAAGGGCTGGTGGATCAGGTACAGGTCCAGGTAGTCCAGTCCGAGCAGGCGCAGGGACGTGTCGAAGGCTGCCTTGGCGCCCTCTTCGCCCTTTTCGTTGACCCACATCTTGGTGGTGATGAACAGCTCGTCACGGGCGATGCCGCTGGCCTTGACGGCCTTGCCGACGGCCTCTTCGTTGCCGTAGGCGGCGGCGGTGTCGAGGTGGCGGTAGCCGGCGGCGAGGGCGTCGGTGACGACCCGCTCGGTCTCCTCGGCGGGGACCTGGAAGACGCCGAAGCCGAGGATCGGCATCTGGACGCCGTTGTTCAGCGTGACATGGGGGATCTTGGACATGGTGAACCTTTCGGGGTGGTGCTGGACGGCGCGAGGGTGCGCGCCGGCACGTGGGGGAACGGCGGTTCGTTGCCCGTGCTCAGCCGGTGGCCGGCGGCGGGCTGGATGGTTCGGGGAGTGTGGGCCAGGTGCTACTGGCCGCGGTCGCTCGGTTCTTCCTGAGCGGGCTCGACGGCGTCCGGCGCGGCAGCCCAGCTGGCGAGCAGATCGAGGGCCTGGCGGCTGGATGAGCCGGGTTCCGCGGTGCAGACGATCAGCACGAGACCGGCATCGGACGGCAGATCCAAAGCCTCGTAGGAGAGCTCGAGGTCACCGACGACCGGATGGTGCAGCCGCTTGGCTCCCGTGCGGTGCAGCCGGACGTCCTGTGCAGCCCACCGGGTGCGGAACTCCTCGCTGCGGGTGCACAGCTCGCCGATCAGATCGGTGAGTGCCTTGTCGTAGGGGTTCTTGCCGGCCATGAGGCGCAGCCCGGCGACGCCGTCGCGGCCGGTGGCCTCCCAGTCGAGGTAATAACCGGCCGCGCGGGGGTTCAGGAAGCGGAACCGTGCGGCGTTGACCGGCCGGGCGGGGTCTTCGTACAGCGGAGACAGGAGGGCTCTGCCCAGCGCATTGGTGGCCATGACATCCCCGAGGCCGTTGGTGACATAGGCCGGGGCCAGCTGGCTGTCCAAGATGGCTTGGATGGCCGGACGTACCCGCTGCACCGCCGGGCGACGGCGTACCGCCGTGCCGCTGTTGGCCGCACGCGCCAGGTCGAACAGGTGTGCCCGCTCGGCCTCGTCCAGCAGCAGCGCCCGGGCCACGGCGTCCAGGACGCTCTCGGAGGCGCCGCGCACGTTGCCGCGTTCGAGCTGGGTGTAGTACTCCACCGACACCCCTGCCAGGTCGGCCACCTCGCTGCGTCGCAGACCGGGCACACGGCGGGTGCCGCCGTGGTCGACGAGGCCCACCTGCTCGGGGGTGACCTTCCCGCGGCGTGAGATCAGAAAGTCCCGTACCTCGCTGCGGTTGTTCATGCCCTTCACGCTACGAGCTCCGCTTCGGACGTGGGAGATGCTGCCAGCACCCCCCTCAGCGCCATCCCGCACGCCGGCGTCCGCCGCACCACCGCACGATCATGCCGGGCCGCGGGCCGTCGCACGCACCCGACCACGGGGTCGGCCGACCTGGTCCGGGGGTGATCCGCGCCCGTCGGGCGGCCAGGAAGCGTCGCACCCAGGCGGCCCCTACCGCGACGGCAGGCATGTCGCCTGCTCGGTAGGGGGTGCCGGCAGCATCTCCCACCGCCACCGTTGGCTGCCTAGCCTCGATGACGAGGCAGCCGGTGTCGGCCGGCTGCGCCGACGATGAGGAGCGCGTCATGCAGTACACCCGTCTGGGTACCTCCGGACTGAAGATCAGCCGCATCGCACTCGGATGCATGAGCTTCGGCGACACCTCGCAAATGCCGTGGGCTCTGGACGACGAGGGCGCCGAGCCGATCTTCCGCCAGGCCGTCGAGTCCGGGATCACCTTCTGGGACACCGCCAACATCTACGCCTACGGCACCTCCGAGGAGATCGTGGGCCGCGCGATCAAGAAGTACACGAAGCGCGACGACGTCGTCCTGGCCACCAAGCTGTTCAACCCCATGCACGACGGACCCGGTGGGTCCGGCCTGTCGCGCAAGGCCGTGATGGAGCAGATCGATGCCTCTCTGACCCGGCTGGGCACCGACTACGTCGACCTCTACCAGATCCACCGTTTCGACCCGCAGACCCCGGTCGAGGAGACCATGGAGGCTCTGCACGACGTCGTCAAGGCCGGCAAGGTCCGCTACCTCGGCGCCTCCTCGATGTGGGCCTGGCAGTTCGCCACCATGCAGCACTCGGCCCAGAGCCACGGCTGGACGCCCTTCGTCTCCATGCAGGACCAGTACAGCCTGCTGGCGCGCGAGGAGGAGCGGGAGATGTTCGGCCTGCTCGCCCACTCCGGCGTCGGCTCCATCCCCTGGAGCCCCCTGGCCGGCGGCCGTGTCGCCCGCCCCTGGGGCCAGGACAGCACCGTACGGGCCAAGGCCGCCCCCGACACCGACTACGCCGGCCGCCCCCTCTTCGTCGACACCGACGAAGCCATCGTCGACGCCGTCCAGAAGATCGCCGACGCGCACGGTGTCCCGATGGCCCAGGTCGCACTGGCATGGGTACTGAAGAACCCCGTCGTGTCCGCGCCCATCGTCGGCGCCACCAAGACCCACCACCTCACCGACGCCGTCGCCGCGCTCGACCTCACACTGGCCGAGGACGAGATCGCCGCACTGGAAGACCCCTACACCCCGCGCCTGCCCACCTACTTCTGATCCGCTGGAGGGCGTCTGAAAAGCCTGTGAGAGGGCTGATCCTGCGAGGCGGCGCAGGAGGAGCCAGGCGGTTGGGGCGGCCGTGCGGTGAGGTGCTCGCCGTGGGACGAGTCCTGTTCCGCGCGGCCGACCCAACTGCGTGGCTGCACGGCTTCCGCCGTCTGCGCATCCGACAGGAACGACGAGCCGACATCCACGAAGCGTTGCTCAAACTCGCCTGCTGCCTCGTCAACCATCACCGTCGCCCAGCTCACCCTCGCCTGGCTGCTGACCCAGGGCGACGACGTTGTCCCTATCTCCGGCACCCGCAGCGCGACCCACGTCGAGGAGAACGCCGGCGCCGCCAACGTGGAACTCACGCCGGCCGACCTCCAGCGCATCGTCGAGATCCTGCCCCACGGCTCCGCAGGCAATCGCTACCCCGCCACGTACATGCGCACCGACTGGTAACACCAGGTCCCGGGTACTCCCAGCATGCGGATGGGAGCCACGCGCATCTATACGGGGCGACGGTTTCGGGGGAAGTCTGGGTGAGGGCCCCGCTGCCGTCCCCCAACTTGCGGCTCACGGCTGCCGGGGGCGCTCATCCAGCGGCCCCGGCTTGTACTTCTCTACGACGTGCAGGAAACCACGCGACTGCGTCGCCCAGGACCACCGCTTCCACACCTGGCTGCACCGCGCCGAACACCAACGGGCCCGCTGGATCGACCACCAGCACCCCGCACACCTGCTCCACGGGACCGACCTGGCCGAAGGCCTGGACTGGTCACAGCAGCGCGGGCCACCCAAGAGCACAGCCGGGTTCGTCACCGCCGGCCACCACAATCAGCAACCTCCCCTTCGGCGCACCCGAGGCGTCGACAACATCAAGCCCTCGGGTGACGCCACAACACCACGCATGCGCACCCACGTTCACGGCTGGCCACACCCAGCGTCGAGGGCGCAGTCGACACCAGGTTCACCCCGAAAAGTATGCGAGTACAGAAAATATAGACGTAGGAGATTTATCGGCGCCTCAATGTTCCCAGGGTGTTCCCATCCGGGCACAGAAAAAGCCCCCCACGATCTCCGCGAGGGGCTTTCTGGGCTCTGACCTGCACTTTTAAGAGCCGCCTTCGGGATTCGAACCCGAGACCTACGCATTACGAGAACGCAAGATCGTTGCCCCAGGGTTCACTGGCCGTCCCTGTTTTCGCCGTCTATGCAGGTCAACAGGCATGGACGCATCCGGGGCCTGTTAATCGTTCACAGGGTTTCACCGTCTTTCCGGCCCCATCCTGGCCCCAGGGACGCCCTGCCGACGGGCTGGCCGCACCCCAGCCGGATGGGCCTCCAGTTCACAGCCGGGCAGCAAAAGGGCGTCCAGCGCACCGGCCTTGCGACGCAAAAGGCCCTACCCTCTCGGAGGTAAGGCCTCTGGCCGTCTGCACACACCCTGTGCGGGCCGCTGCGCACCGGCTATCGGCTTGGGCTTATCCGCGAGAACAGTCCGCACACGACGCTCGGGCGAATCTCCGGCGCGCTGACGTATGGCTCCCTAACTGGCCGTTCTCTATCCGATCGTGCGCTCGGTCTGGTTCGAACGGTGTGCTGGATCGGGTGACTTGCTGGCTGGTGGGGCATAGAGGAAGGGCCTCTTGGTAGCTCGCGGTTGTCGAGTCCAGCGAGAAACAAGAGGCCCTGTTGTCGAAGTGTCGCGTGGTCGTGGTTGCCGGGTCCAGTCCGTCCACTCCTGGGTGTGACTGTCTCGCCCATCGGTTCGGGAACGCGGCCGACCGGCCAGGGCGCCGACCCCGGTACGGCTCGGACATGAGCGATACGGAGTGGGCACTGGTGCGGGATCTGCTGCCGGTGCCGGGATGGCTGGCGGGCCGGGGAGGCCGTCCGGAGGGCTACTGCCACCGGCAGATGATCGACGCGGTGCGCTACCTCGTCGACAACGGCATCAAGTGGCGGGCGATGCCGTGCGACTTCCCGCCCTGGCCGCGCGTTTATGCCTTCTTCGCCCGCTGGCGGGATGTGGGGCTGGTGACCGAGCTGCATGAACGTCTGCGCGAGGCCGTCCGCCTGGCTGAGGGCCGCAGCCCGGAGCCGAGCGCTGGGGTCGTGGACTCGCAGTCGGTGAAGGCTGACGCCACCGTCACCCATGCCTCGCGAGGTTTCGACGCCGGGAAGAAGATCAACGGGCGCAAGCGGCACCTGCTCACCGACACCCTCGGACTGCTTCTGGCCGTGCGGGTCACGCCGGCGTCCACGACCGACCGGGACGCCGCCCGCAGCCTGCTACCCGCAGCAAAGGATCACTTCCGGAAGTTGGCGCGCATCTGGGCCGACGGCGGTTACACCGGCCACCTCACCGACTGGACCACCCAGCACCTCGGAGTCATCCTCGACATCGTCCGCCGCAGCGACGACGTCCAAGGTTTTCAGGTCCTGCCCCGACGCTGGGTCGTCGAGAGATCCTTCGCCTGGCTCCTGCGCAGCCGGCGCCTGGTCCGTGACTACGAGCGACGCACCGACACCAGCGAAGCCGTCATCCTGTGGTCGATGGCCATGCTCATGAGCCGCCGCCTGGCCGCCCAGCGCCAGCAGCGTCCTGCTCCGGCGCGGGCAGCATGAACCTGCCCGGCTTCTCCTCGACCAGCCAGCCCCGTTCCACCAGCCGTTTCAACCGGGCCCTCGCTCCCTCAACACGGGAAGCGGAAGCACTGTCCCAGCCCAGCACCACCGCTGCCCGCCGGGCACCCAGCCCGTCTCCTCCCGCCTCCAGGGCGGCGGCCATCAACGCCTGGTAGTCCACCGACAACACCTCAACCCCGGCCGCGTCGACCCGATGAGGCACCGCCCGGCGTGGTCCCACCGGCTTCTTCTGCAACACGACGGCCACGGTGGGCGCATCCTCCTCGGCCAGCGCCTCCAGGTACTGTTCCAGGCCGATCACCCGATGCCGGAGCACCTCTTCCGCCGCCGCCAGAGCCGCCCGCAATTGCTCCAGCTCGGCTTCGAGTTCCTCAACCCGCACCGCCGCGGCCTTCTGCCGCGCTTCCAAAACCGCCCGCATCGACGGCATCTGACACCCCCAAGACACCTCGGTCAGCAACGGAGCGAGACTTCCATGGCAGTCGCCATCTCATACCTGACCAGCAGAAACCGCACTCGGGGTTCGGAAAGAGAACGACCTCTAAGGGCTTGCAGGGAATCAAGGTGTTGCTTCCCTGCAAGCCCTTAGCGTGGTGGTCCTGGACGAGGTGCCCTATTTGATGGATGCGGAGGGTGCCTTGGAGGGCATGCTTCAGCGGGCCTGGGACCGAGTGCTGGAGACGAAGCCGGTTCTGCTGATTCTCATCGGCTCCGACCTGTCGATGATGGAGGCGCCTGAACAGCTATGGACGCCCGTTCCACCAGCGCGGACGGGAGATGGTGCTGGGTCCGCTCAACCCGGCGGAGGTGGGCGAGATGGTGGGCCTCGACCGCCTCGGCCTTCGATGCGGCCTTGATCACCGGTGGACTGCCCCTGATCTGCGCAGAGTGGACGCACGGCGCCGGGATGCGGGAGTTCCTGAAGGCGGCACTCAGCGATCCGGTCTCGGCCTCGCTGGTGTCGGCGGAGCGCTCGCTCGCTGCAGAGTTCCCTCAGCAGGCCCAAGCCCGCACCGTCCTCTCGGCGATCGGCGATCGGCGATCGGCAGCGGTGAGCGGACGTTCTCCAATATTGCCCGCGCCGCCGGCGGGATCGGGGCGACCCCGCTACAGCGGTCGCTGGCGATCCTCGCGGACAAGCGGGTGATCGCGGCGGAGCTTCCCGTGTCCACGCGGCCTTCGAAGGATCGTCGCTACCGGGTCGCGGATCCCCACCTCCGCTTCTGGCTGAAGCTCCTGGGTCCGGCGATGGAGGAGATCGAGCGGCGCATCCGCGAAAACTGGACCAGTTGGCGTGGCAGGGCCGTTGAACCTCTGGTACGCGAGGCGCTGGCACGGCTGCTGCCCGACGCGAACCTCCCCGCCGCCCCCCGTCATCGGCGGTTACTGGACCCGCACCAACGCTGTGGAGATCGACGTCGTGGGAGGGGACCGCGCGCCGATCGCCAAGGAGTTGTTGTTCGTCGGCTCGGTGAAGTGGCTGGAGAACTCCCCGTTCGACCGGCACGATCTCGCGGCGCTGCACCGACACCGCGCCGCGCTCACGCCTGCTCCCGTGCCTGTGATCGCCATCTCGCGCAGCGGGACCGAATGCGCGGGGCTCGACGCCGCGTACGGCCCGGCGGAACTCCTCGCGGCATGGTCCTCCTGAGCACGAGCACGCCGGGTTACCTGTTGGGCCGGAGGCGTACGGACTGCCCGCCGAACCTGGGTCGGCCGAGAACTGAGGTGCGGAGGTGCGGAGGTGCGGAGGTGCGGAGGTGCACCAGGATGCCGGTCGCCTGCGTGGGGCGCCCCGCCGTTGAGCGGCACACGATGTTCGGCACGGCACGGCACGGCAGTGCAGTGCAGTGCAGGCCCGCCATCGCTGGCGTCCTGGGGTCACGCCTCGTCCGATCAAGACTTGTGGCGGGAATCATCTTCACAAAACCCGCAATCGTCATGCAAGGTTCCGCATAGTGCTTCAGGGGCGTTCCTGCGCTGAGCGATAAGTCAGCCTTTACATACGCAAGTGGGTGATCATGACCACCTCTGCGGACGGCATCGACATCTTCCCGTCCCGCCGCACCGCGCGCATGGTCAAGCGTCAGGCAGCCTGGAAGCCGGGCTTCCTGTCCTTCCTGGTCACCGCGGCCCTCGCCTACGCCTTCTCCTCCGCGCTGTACTCCCCCAGGGAGACGCTGATGGGCTGGGTGGTCACCGTCCTGTGGACGCTGCCCGTCGTCAGCTCGCTCGTCGGCGTCACCGGTGCCGCGCTCACCCGTCGCCGTATCGCGCGCCAACACGGCTGGACCAACGCCGACCCGGCGCTGCACGACCGGCTCGTCGTGCTCGTCCCGACCATCGGCCGGAACGACACCTACCCGGCACTGAAGCGGTCGGTGCTGTCGTACTGCGCGTTCCTGCCGCGCTGGTTTCCCGCGCTGCGCATCGACATCCTGACGGAGGAGGGCTGCGAGGCCGCCGACCGCATCGACGCCCTGGCTGCCCTCAGCTCCTTGGTTCGCGTGGTCACCGTGCCGAAGACCTACCGCACGCCGGGCGGCACCCGCTTCAAAGCCCGCGCCAACCACTACGCCCACGAGTTGCGCATCGCCGAGGGCGAGGCCCTGGACGACGTGTGGGTGCTGCACATGGACGACGACACCGGCGTCGGCCCCGACACGGCCGAACAGGTCGCCCGCTTCATCAACGCCCAACGCCGCGCCGGCCCCGACGGCAAGCACCTGGCCCAGGGCATGCTGACCTATCCGCGCGAGAACGCCGTCAACCGCCTGACCTGGCTGGCCGACGCGATACGCCCTGCCGACGACATCGCCCGCTTCGCCGTCCTCACCGGCGGCGGTACTCCTCTGGCCGGGCTGCACGGCGAGCTGCTGCTGCTCCGCGCGTCCATCGAGGCGACGATCGGCTGGGACTTCGGCCCGGACTCCATCTGCGAGGACGCTCACCTGGCCCTGGTCTTCGCCAGTCGCTACAAGGGGCGCAGCGACTGGTTCTCCGGGCGCAGTTACGGCGCGTCCCCGGCGACCATGCGGGACTTCCTCAAACAGCGGGAGCGCTGGTCCTGGGGTCTGGTGGGTCTGGCCTTCAACCGCAGCCTGCCGCGCCGTTCCAGGGCGCTGCTCATGTACAGCGTGACGACCTGGGTCATGGGGCCCTTCCAGCACGTCGGCGTCGTCCTGGCGGTCGGCGCGCTGCTCGGCGACCTCAACACCTCGCCCGTCACGCCGTGGATCCTGCCCCTGTGGGCGGTGACCATGGGCTACGCGGTCTGGATGTACTGGGAGGGCCTCAAGATCAACGCCTCGGTGTCGGCCAACGGCCGCCGTCTGTGGTGGGAGCCGATCGCGGTGGTTGCCCTGATGCCGTTCTTCGCGCTCTGTGAGGCGGCCGGTTCCTTCCGGGGGCTGCTGCGGTGTCTGCGCGGCGTGGAGAACCAGTTCGTCGTGATAGCGAAGCCGGCCTGAGGGATGCGTACCCGTCTTCGTGGCCTCGTCCTCTCCGTCCTCTCCGTCCCCCTCGTCCTCCTGCTGACGGCCGGGTGCGTTTCCCCGGGAGCCGGAGCCCCGGCGCCGACCACGGCGCCCGCGAACGCGTCCGCGAACGCCTCCGCGCCCGCGTCCGATAGCCCGGCCCCGGCACGGGTCGCCCGGCCGTGGCGGCCCGGCGACCCCCAACTCGGCGCGCAGGTGCTCTGGTACGCCTACCCGGGCGAAACGGACTCGTCCGTGCGCACCAACGCACTGCGCACGGTGAACTACATGGTCGGTAAACACATGAACGCGATCTCGGTGACCCTGCCCTTCGCGACCGCCGGCCCCACGGCGAGCCGGGTCGGCGCCTCGGCCTCGACGCCCTCCGCCCGGCACCTGGGGATGCTTTTGGACACCGCGGCGGCGGCCGGACTACGCATCACTCTGCGTCCGCTTCTCGATGAGCAGAGCCTGGTGGCCCGTGATCCCCTGGCCTGGCGCGGCTCACTCGCCCCTGCCGACAGGGCTGCCTGGTTCCGGTCGTACGAGGCTTTCCTCGCGCCGTATCTCACCCTCGCGGCCCGCCACCACGCGAGCACCTTCGTCATCGGGGCGGAACTGACGTCGCTGGAGGACGACCCACGCTGGCGCTCGGTGATCGCCGCAGCCCGCAAGTCGTTCCCCGGTGAACTGTCCTACGACGCCAACTGGGACGACTACGTTTCCCGGCACGTCCCCGTCCCTGTCGACCACCTGGGCTTCGACGCCTACTTCCCCCTCCCCGGGCTCGGCGACGACGCCTCCGTCGCGCAGATCGCCGAGGGCTGGCAGCGCTGGCTGGACCGCAAGAGCACCGGGAAACTGCCCCGGATCGTGCTGAGCGAGGTCGGCATCATCGCCGAGGACGGTGCTTATCGTCACCCGGCCGTCTGGAAGGGCGGGGGAAAGCTCAACCCCACGGTGCAGCAACGCTGGTTCGAGGCGGCCTGCCAGGTCGCCCGGGACCGGGACATGGCCGGCCTGTACTGGTGGAACCTCGACTTCCACGCCGACCCCGCGGCCGGCACCCGCACCGACTCCCACACCTCCTTCCTCGGCCGCCCCGCCGAGGCCGTCATCGCCTCCTGCTTCCGGACCTGGCCGAGATGACCGAAGAGCGCTGCGAGCACCAGCCGCCGAACCCGGCCGAGTCCTACTGCGAGTACGGCCCCCATCCCCACCCGCCGTCGGAGCGGGCACATCCGCACGCCGAACCGGCTCCATGGGCCGCGGGGCCCACGGCGGAGCCGGCACCGGCGAGGAGCGAGGCAGTCGACCAGGAACCAGGAGGCGGGGCAGTCCTGGCGGACCGGGCCGGTGGCTACGGCCGGATGGCGAACCGGCCTGGTGAGTACGGACGGGGCCGGGACAGGGCGGGCGACACCGGGCGCCTCCCGGCCGCCGGGTGGCCCCAGGCCGCCAAGTCGGGACGGATCGCGGATCCGCATCCGATCACATGGCCGGAGCCGGCCAACAAGGAGACACCGGCCGCGCAGCGGGAACCGTTCACGTGGCCGGCACCGGGCGTCGAGGTGGGACCGGCCGCGTTCGGAGGACCGGTCGACAGTGCTCCCCTAGCGGACGTCACCCGATTCCCTGCGCTGCCGTCCGGGCCTGCGCCCGGGGCCGAGCCGGACCCGGTGGCGGCGCGGGGTGCCGGGAGAGAGGCGAGTGGGAGGCGGTTCTCCGCCGTGGACGGTCTGCGGGGCGCCGCTGTGCTGGCCGTTCTGTTGCACGACACCGGCATGGGCGGGCCGTATTTCTCCTGGACCGGTGTGGGCACCGATGTCCTGCTGGTGCTGACGGGTTTTCTCACCGTCCTGCCCCTGCTCCGCAGGGCGACGGCAACCGGCAGGACCAGCGTCGTCGGCTTCCTGGCCCGCAGGGCGAAGCGGCTGATTCCCGCCCTGCTGGTGTCGCTCACCATGACCCTTACGGTCTGTTGGGCACTCGGCCCTCCGCGCATTGTCCGCGACCTGGCCCGGCGGGTTCCGTCGGTGCTCCTCGGCGATGGGGGCTGGGCCGGGTGGGTGCACGGCCGACCACTGGGTGCCGTCCCCACGATGGACTCGCCGCTTGCTCCGCTGTGGTTGTGGGATATCACCGCACGTTCCGTGCTGACGTGGTCCCTTCTGTTGGCGTGCCTCTGCTTGCCGGCCCGGCGCCGACTCGCCGCGGTGACATTGGTCGCCGCCCTGCTCGCCGGGGCGGCGACCGTCGCCGCGGCCTGCGGGGCGCTGCCCGGCCTCGGCGTCGTCACCGGCATGCAGACACTCGCCCTGCCGGCCGGTGCCGGTGCTGCTTGCCTCGTTCACCTGGCCGAACGCGGTGGCCGCGCGGTGTCCCGTCCGGCCGCCGTACTGCTGACGGCGACCGGCCTCGCCGCGGCGGCGGCCTTGGCGGTGTCGGCCGTCCTTCGCGGCGGAGGGCAGGGCGACAACCGGTACGTGGTCGCGGCCGTGCTGGGCGCCGCGCTGCTGACGGCAGTGCTCAGCAGCGACCGAGGCCCCCTGGTACGGCTGCTGTCGGGCGACCTGCTCACCGAGATCGGCCGCATGTCGTACAGCCTCTTTCTGCTGCACCTCCCCGTGTACTGGCTGCTGCGGCGCGGTCAGCCCGGCCTTGGCCCTCTCGGCCTGTTCCTGGTCGGGGGCGTGGTGACCTGGTTCCTGTCGCTGCTCGTCCACTACCTGCTCGTCGAGCGCCTGGCCGCCCGTCCCTGGCGTCGTGGGCGGGCGTCCCACTGACCCTCGCGGCATACCTGCCTCTCACGGCGGGCGCGTACGCCCCGCAGAGGCTGACGCCGTAGCCGTGCATCCGGAGATCGGCTCCCCGTCTGCTCAGGTCCGCCTGCGGAAGCGTGCCACCGCCAGCGGGGCGGTCACGGCGGTGATGCCGACCGACCATGCCAGCACGATCAGCACCGAGTGACCCGCGGACCTGTCGTTGATCAGGTTCCGGCAGGCGTCGGCCAGGGCGGACAGCGGGTTGAACCGGGTGAAGGACCCCAGCCAGCCCGGCATCGTCGAGACCGGTGCGAAGATCGAGCTGCCGAACTGCAGCGGCACGGCCACCAGCGCGCTCACGCCCTGGGCTGCCTCGGTACTACGCATGGTCATGCCGATCAGCATGGACACCCAAACCATGGACATGCCGAACATAAGGATGAGGCCGTCCACCGCCAGCAGTTTGAGCGGCCCTGCGCGCACCCGCAGGCCAAGGAGCATGGCGACGTTGATCAGGACAGACAGCGACAGCACCGACCGGATGGTCTCCGCGATGAGCTTGGCCACCAGGACCGACGACGCGGCGATGGGCAGGGTCCGGAAGCGGTCCATCAGCCCGGTTTTGAAGTCGGCGTTCATGCCGGCGCCGACCGATGTGGCCAGTGTCAGGCTCAGGATGCCGAGCAGGCCGGGGATCATGTACTGGATGTATTTCTCCCGTGAGCCCGAGACGGCACCGCCGAACACGTAGACGAAGAGCAGCGTGTAGAGAACCGGCATCAGCAACGAGTCGAACAGCGTGTAGGGGTCCGCTTTGATGCGGAGGAGATTGCGCCGGACGAGCGTGCTGGTGTGACGTAGATAGGCACGCGGCGCGATCCTTGAGGCGCCGCGAGTGGGAGGTGGCGCGACGGCGGGCGACCCGACCGCTGTCGGCATGACCTCCGTCGCAGGGGTGGTCGACCCAGGAGGCCGTGCCTCTCGGGCCGGAGGTGCCGGCTCGCGCCAGGGCTGTGGCCCGGGGCCCGTGCCGGTCCCCTGTCCGGTGAGGGCCAGGAACACCTCGTCCAGGCTGGGTTGGCGCGTGGTGATGCCGCTGATGCCGAAGCCTCTGCCGCCAAGGGTCCGTACCACGCCGCTGAGTTGTCTGTCGTCGAAGGCGGGGACCATCAACAGTCCTTCGGCGGGGTTGGTCCAGGCGCCCGCTATCCCGGCCTCGGACAGGCAGGACAACATGCTGGGCAGGTCCGCCGTGTTGAACGGGCGGACCTCCAGGGTGTCTCCGCCCACCGCGGCCTTGAGCTCGGCCGGCGAACCGTGGGCGATCATCCGGCCGTGGTCGACCACCATGAGTTCATGGGCCAGCTGCTCGGCCTCCTCCATGTACTGGGTGGTGAGCAGGACGGCGGTGCCCTCCTTGGCCAGGTCGTGGATCTCGTCCCACACCTCGTTGCGGGTGCGCGGGTCGAGCCCGGTGGTCGGCTCGTCGAGGAACAGCACCTGAGGGCGGCCGACCATGCCGGCGGCGAGGTCCAGTCGACGGCGCATGCCACCGGAGTAGGTCCGGGCGGGGCGGCCGGCGGCGTCGGTGAGCGAGAAGCGCTCCAGCAGTTCCACGGCGCGGACGCGGGCCCGTCTGCTGGGCAGATCCAGCAGCCGGCCGATCATGTAGAGGTTCTCGAAACCGGAGAGTTGCTCGTCCACCGACGCGTACTGTCCGGTGAGGCCGATGACGCGGCGCACCTGCCCGGGCTGGCGCCGGACGTCGAACCCGGCCACCCGGGCGTATCCGGTGTCGGCCTTGGCCAGGGTGGACAGCACCCGCACCAGCGTGGTCTTGCCGGCGCCGTTGGGGCCCAGTACGCCCAACACCGTGCCGTGGCGGAGGGTCAGGTCCAAACCGTTCAGGGCGGTGGTGCCGCCGTACTGCTTGACCAGGCCGTGTGCCTCGACGGCGAGATCGGCGGAGGCGCCGACGGCGTAGGGGTGCCATGTCATGCCCAGGAGGTACCTTTCACTGCCGTGCCCTCACCCTGTCGGGCAGCCTCTGTCAGAGGGCGGGGCGTGCACGCACGCCCCGCCGCTACCGCTCATCCCCACGACCGGATGGCGGCGTCACCGTGTTCAGCAGAAGCCGTAGGGGTTGCTCTGGTTCCCCTTGGGCGTGCCTTCGAGGACGACCTTGTACACGTCGGCGGCATCGGTCTCGACGTCGCCGTCCCACGAGCCGTCCAGCAGTACCTCGAGCTCGTCGATCACGGTGAGTGTGTTCATATGGCGCTCCGTCTCATGGGGCAACAGGTGGTCAGGGGGCGGCCGAGAGCCCTCACGGGCCGTGCGGCGGCACCCCCTGAAACATGATTCGGTCGGTGATCGACCGCGTCCTCGGTGATGAGCGCAGTTACGGCACGCGGCATGACGCACTGCCCGAAGGAGCAGACCTCTCGCTCCGACGGGCGGTCCTGCCGCTCAGGTGTCGCTGGACCACAGAACGGTGTTCCCGTAGCGGACGGTCGCCTTACCGTCCCTGCCCAGCACCAGCTCAGCGCCGTCGTGACCGTCGGTGCGTGTGGACCACGCGGTCGTCATGCCGGAGGTGTAGACGACCAGGTTCCCGTCCGCCTGGAAGACGGTCTTGGCGCCGCGCCCGCCGGTTCCGGACTGCCAGTGGGGCGTGCCGTTCCGGTCGTAGATCACCAGGTTGCCGTCTCCCCGGAAGGTCATGGTCATCCGGTTCGTGGACCAGGACTGTCCGGGCAGCAGGACGCTCGTGCCCCTGATGACCCTCTGGGTCCCCTGCTGGGCCCCATCACTCGTCGGGGACGGCTTCTCAGCAACGAATGAAGGGGATGAAGGGGGTGAAAGGGGTGAATTCGCGGGCGTCGTGACGGGAGTGTCGAACGCGGCCGAGGCACCGGAGTCGCGTGCGGCCGGACCTGGCGACTCACGATTTCTGGCGCTCGGGCTCGCCTGTCGCGACGGAGTGGCGGTGGTCTCGCCCGACCGGTCGGGGGACGGGGAGACCGAGGGACCCGGGGTGGTGGCGGAAGGGCTCGCGGTGGTCGTTCCGCCCTGTCCCGACAGCAGGAAGGGTGTGACGACCAGCAGGAGGCCGACCAGCGACGCTGCCAGGAGCGCAAGCCTGGTGGAACGAGCGCGCTCGGGTACCGAGGCGTTGGACGCGTCCGGAAGACCGCCCTGCTCGGCTGGGGGCGGCTCCGTGTCCGTCGTCCCACCGGTCCCTCGACGGGGCTCTCTCCGGGCAGCGGTTTCGCGTTCCACGGGTCGGTCTTCCATTCGTCAACGCCCGGGCGAGTGCCCGGCCGGGGCTGTGGCGGCCAGTGATGATTCCGAAGTGTTGAACGTGGTCATGTCCACGGACTTCTCGGTGCGCCTGTCCGGCGGCTCGTCCGAGACAGCGGGCAACTGTAGGCCCGTCGCAGGCGGACCCTGCGACCCTCAGTGCACGGGTACGTGTCCGTGCGCGCACTGGTGTCTTCGGGCGGGGCCCCGTTCACGCGGGGTCGCCGACGGCCGTGAGCAGTTCGCGGCGGCCGGGGCCGTCGACGTAGCGGGGCGCGTTGACGGCCAGTCGCGCGAAACGGGCCATGAGACCCGGCCTCCCCATGGCTTCCCGGGAGTCGGTGAGCAGGAAGCCGATCTCGGCCATCGCGCGCAGGACGCCGGCGTCGCGCAGGCAGGCCGACCGGCCGGCGACGTGCTGGTTCCAGGCGGGGTCGCCGCTGTGGTGGACCTCGCCGCGCATGTCCGCGTCGATCTCGGCCTGGCGGTGCACCTCCCAGCCGGCGAGCCCCGCCCACACGGGGGCGAGGTGCCGTTCGGTCATGTCGTGGAAGAGCAGGGCGAGTTCAGCGGGACGACTGGTTCCGGGGCCGGCCTCACGCAGTACGTCGCGCAGGAGCGTCGCGTGGGTGATGCCGAGGGTCATGCCGAGACCGAACTGGGGATTGGTGGTGGCCCAGGCGTCCCCGACCGCCACCAGCCCGGTCACCGGCGGCCGTCCGGGGTGGACGAGCCGGCGGCGCACGCTGTGGATGCCGCCCAGGGCGACGACGCCACCGATCGGTTCGCCCTCCGCCCATGGTGCGAGGCCGGGATAGAGGGCGGCGGCCCGCTGCCAGGCGTCCCTTCGGCCCAGCCCTCTGAGCTTCTGGTCCGCCCCGGACGTGACCAGAGTCATCGACCAGGTGCCGTTGTCGCCCGGTACGACGATGACCGACACGCTGTCGTGGTGGTGCAGCGGCCAGGGCGCCGGACCGGGGAGGTTCCCGTCGCCGGAGCGGAAGTGTTGGGTGTAGTAGCGGAATCCCCGGCCCGCCCCACCCGGCCGGATGCCCGGGACATCGCCCTCCGCCGCGTCGGCGTACACGGCGTCGAGGAATGACGCGGCGAACCGGCTCCGGCCGGAAGCCGCCACGACCAGGTCTGCCGCGACGTGTTCGCCGTCGTCCAGTACGACTCCGGTGACGTGCGCGCCGCGCGCCTCGGACGGGTCCCCGACCAGCAGCTCCGCGGCACGCAGGCCCCGCCGCAGTGTGATGCCCGTGGTCCGTTCCGCCGCGGCCAGCAGCGCGGCCTCCAGCACCGGCCGGCGTGCCGCCACCGTGTCGAACCGTTCGTCGCCCGGTTCGGCCGCGCCGTCGGGCAGGAGGCTCAGCGCGCCGGCGATCATGTTGTGGCGTCGGCCTCCCCATGCCAGGACCTCGGAGACGGTCTCGGGCAGTTCCCGCCGCAGGATGCGGTAGCCGGCGGGGGCGAGGACGTGGGCGGCGGCGAACTGGCGCGCTCCGGGCCGCGTCCACTTCTCCCACACGCCGTGCGGGCCGTCGGCGGGCGGCCCGGGGTCCTGGTCGACCACGGTGACGCGATGCCCTTCCGCGGCCAGCAGCATCGCTGTGACCAGGCCGGTCGGGCCCGCTCCGAGAATCAGGGTGTGCACCAGGGTCAGCTCCTGAAGAACAGTGGGTGCCGGTACGAGGCGACGCGGAAGGCCCGCCCCGGGCCGGTCGCGCGGAAGGTCGCGGGGGCGCGACCACGAGGCGTTCGGCTACGAGTAGACGGTTACCTGAAGGCGTGGCGCCAGGCCCCAGTTGTGCGGTTCGAAGCCCGCTCGGGCCAGGGGCATACGGGCCGCCGCCTCGCTGAGAACCCTCTCGATGTCCGTCTGCTGCCGCGGCGTGAGATAGCCCCACAGCAGGCTGTGCCACACCACGGTGCGCACGTCACCGTCACCGGCGGGCCGCGCCAGCTCGGCGGCCAGCCAGTCGGCGGCGTCCGCCTTGTCCACCCGGACCTCGGAGCGGGCGGCCAGCGCCAGGGCGTCGTCCAGCTCCATCCGCTCGATGTCCCGCTCGGGCGGCAGGAAGGAGTGCAGGATCAGTACGTCGGCGGGGTCGGCGGGATCGCGCGGGGCGAGGTCGCACCCCGCGCGCTCGACGATGGTGAGGTCGCCGGGAGCCTTGCCGTGGGCCACCAGGCGTACGGGCGAGTCGGGATCGCCCCACTCCCAGCCCGGCCCGAACCAGCGGTAGCGGTCGACGAGCAGGTTCAGACCGGCGCAGGCGCCCAGTTCCAGCAGCCGTACCTTCGGCGCGCCCAGCATCCCCAGCGCGGCCAGCAGAACGCTCGCCCGGCCCGGCTGGTGCTGCTGGACAGGCCGGTCCAGCGCGGCGCGGGTCTGGTCCGGGTGGTCCAGCAACGCCTGGGCGGACAGCTGCCAGGTACGGGTGGCGTACTCGCGATCGCCGATTCCGGCGGTCAGATGCCGGAGGTGCTCGGCGAGTTCGGGAGCGAGACCGCTGAGCATCAGCCAACGCACCCCGGCGACGGCGCGGATGCCGAACAGCGGCTCGGCCGCCTGCGGATGGCCGCCGATCAGGGACCAGACGGGGCCGCCGTGTTCGGCGTCGTCGGCCAGCCTGGCCAGCAGGTCCGCCGAGACGGGCGCGTATCCGGCCGAGCCGGCGGACATGGCCCGCAGGTCGCTGATGGTTTCCTCGGAGGTCGTCATGCTGCGATCCCGTCCTGGTCGGTCAGTTGCGAGGATTCGGCCGAGACGCCGACCATCCACTGGATGACGTCCCGGTGGGGCGAGGGCGCCGCCAGCTGCTGGAGCAGTTCGCACGACCGCTGCCGGAGCGTGGCGATCCTGCGGTCGTAGCCGGCCGCCACGTCCGGTCGGCGCAACCGGTCCCACACGGCGCCGCGCGCGTGCGCGTCCCGGGGAGCGTGCGCGTGGGCCCGCCCCAGCTCCTCGGCCTCGGCCGGAGGCAGGGTCTCCAGCGCGTAGGCCAGCAGCAGGGTCGGGGTGCCGTTGGCCAGGTCGGCGTCCTGTTCGGCGGTTGCCGGCGCGCGGTCGTTCGCCGTCTGCCGCAGCACTCCGAAGAGCCGCCCGAAGACACGCCAGCCGCGTACCTCCTGCTCCGTCCGGCCCGCCAGCATCGCGGCCATCGCGGCGTCCCGGCCGTAGGCGGCGCCGGTCTTCCCCACGTAGCCGGTCATGGTCCGCTTCCAGAAGTCGGAGGTGGTGTCCTGCGCCACGTCGGCCAGCTGGCCGTCGGCGGACTCGATCGTGGCGCGGTTCAGTTCGCGGCCGAAAGCCGCCTTGAGTTCGTCGGGGAACCGCTGGCGGACGATGATCTCCTGGGGGAGGAGGGTGAGGCAGGCGGTGCTCGCGACGGTGACCGCCGCCGCGGAGAGACCGGCGGTGCGCGGGTCGAACTGCCCGTCCATCACGTCGTCGAGGATCTCCGCCCCGGCCCACCACAGCCTGGACAGGACGCACACCGGGACCGCGGGCTCCACATCGCCGGTCAGGGCGCCGTGCACGGGCAGTGCCAGCAGCCTGAAGGGGCTGCCGGAGCTGGCGTCCGTCTCCAGCAGGGCCAGGACCGCCCGCTCCAACTCGGGGGCGTCCGCACAGGCGGTGCGGACGGCGGAGTTCACCGCCGGGGCGAGCTGCCTCTGGTGCTGCAGGAGCAGGTCGTAGGCCGCCTGGGTGTCCTTCGAGGTCATGTGCCGTTTCCTCATGGCGTCGTCGGGGGAAGGCGGGGCATGCCGGGCACGCCCCGCCGGTGACTGCGCGCCTGCTCGCGTCAGTCGGGGGGCAGGCTTCAGCAGTAGGTGCTGCCGGTGCTGCTCTGCTCGAAGCGGACCTCGTGGAGGTCGTGAGCGGCCGCGTCGGCCGTCTCCTCCCACGAGCCGTCCAGCAGCGTCTCGAGCTCGTCGATCATGTGCGACGTGGTCATGTCTGACTCCATTTCGGGGAAGGCCGGTTCGTCCCGGGGGCGGGGCTGCTCGGTCACAACACCTCGCCCGAACAGATGATCCATACGGCGGGCGCCCACCTCGTCGGCAATCCGCGCAGTTACGGCGTGCGCCCGTCCATGCGGCCCAAAAGGGCAGACCTTCCCGCCCGAAAGGGCGAGGGGATGATCGTCGCTCCCCGGACGGCGCTACCTTGGCGGCAACTGCCACGGCAACCGCAACGGCCACGGCAACTGCCACGGCAACGGCGCGCCGCGTCGAGCACGTCGTGCCCGAAGTGCTCCGGCTGCCGGACCCCCGGACGCGCAGGGCACTCCGGGACGGTCTCGGCCCGTCGCACGGCCGGCATCGCGTCGGGTGCCGGCAGACCACGAGTGGACCGTGGCACGGGAGACGCCCTCCCCCTCGCTCCGTACTGCACGGCTCCGCCGCGGCACCGGGCATGGACGGGCCACTCCGCGACACCTCGCCTTCACCTCGGGTACCCGACCCAGATCCCTACAGATCCGACGGTGGCCGCCGCCAGGGAGCAGGATGTGATGCACACCAACCGCCACGCGTACGGCGATGTCGCGGTCGGCGGCCACACGGACCCGCACGGAGGCGCCGGATGAACCCGGCCGCACCCGGCATACGCAGAGGTCTCACGGCAGCACCACCAACAACCTCGGAACAGGGAACAGGGAACAGCGAGCAGGACGTGATGCACCCGCACCCGGACGACCACCCGCACGGCGGCGGACCGCGCGCCCTGCCTCGTCCTCCGTTGTCCGCTTCGCGCACGCCGGCCACCGGTCGCGGCCACCACGGAGGCAGGGAACACCAGTGACCACCGCTCCACCCGACCGATGCGCCACCTGCGACGGCCCTATGCCCGCTCCGGCGCCGGGCCGTCGCTCGGCGCCCCGGTACTGCTCCAACGCGTGCCGTCAGCGTGCCTACCGGCAGCGGCGGAACTCCGTCGACGTGGGAGCCGGTTCCTCCATGGAGGCACAGGCCCGCATGAGCAGCTTCGTGGGCCGCACCGACGAACTGGTCGAGCTCGGCCGCCTGATCGCGGGCGGGCGGCTGGTCACATTGACGGGCCCGCCCGGCTCGGGCAAGACCCGGCTGGCGATCGAGGCGGCCTCGGCACAACAGCGCACCGGGCGTACAGCGGCCGGGCTCGTCGAACTCGACGGGGCCGCCGACCCGCGGGAGGTGAGGGAGAGGATCACCGCGGAGCTCGCGCGGACGAGTTCCGCGGGCAGGACGGACCGCGGTGCCCGGCTGTTGGTCCTGGACGGCTGCGACCACCTGCTCGACGCCTGCGGCAGGGCGCTGAACGAGGCGTTCTCCCAATGCCCTGACCTGCGGGTGCTGGCCACCAGCCGGGAGTCCCTGCGCCACCCGGGCGAGGTGGTGTACCCGATCGCCGGACTCCCGGTACCCGGCGACGACACGGACGCCACCCCCGCCGAGCTGCTGCGTTCTCCCGCCGTGCGCCTGTTCGCGGACCGGGCGCGTGCCGTGAAGCCGGACTTCCGATTAACCGCGGCCAACACCGGCCGAATCGGCGCGCTGTGCGCGCGACTGGACGGCCTGCCACTGGCCATCGAGCTGGCGGCGCGGCTGGTGCGGGCCTTCCCGGTCGCCACCATCCACGACCAGCTGGACGAGGCACCGCTGAACCTGTTGACCGGGGGCTGGCGGACCGCGGCGTCAAGGCACCAGAGCCTGCGAGCGGCCGTCGACTGGAGCCACGACCTGCTGACCGACGACGAGCAGCGGCTGTTCCGTGCCCTGGCGGAGGCGCCCGGCGGGTTCGAACCCGACATGGCGGCGGCATTGACCGCGACCGCCGTCCAGCCCCGCGCCGTACCGGCACTGCTGGCCTCGCTGGAGGCCAAGTCCCTCATCACAGCCCTACCGGACGAGACGGGTGACGCCCGGTTCCGGATGCTGGAGTCGCTGCGGTGCTTCGCACGCGAGCGCCTGGAGGACGTGGCCGAGCAGGACACCGTACGCGAGCGCGCCGCGGCCTGGTTCGTCATGGCTCTCGGTGCCTTCGACGAAACGGGCGTCCTGAGCCGTCACCGTGCGCGCCGCCTGGCAAGGGAACGGGCCAACATCGACCACACGCTCGCCTGGTTGCGCGCGGGGGACGACCCGCGCCAAGTCCCGCTGGTCGCGGCTGTCGAGGCGCTCGACATGATCATGGGCGCCCCGACGGCCCGCCCGCCGGTCCTCGCCTCCGTGCTGAGCCGCGCGGACCCCTTGTCGGGGTACCACCACGGCGCCCTGTCGGCGCAGGCGGTGCTCACCGCGTGGCGCGGACTGGACGACCGCGCCCGGCTCCTGGCCGACCAGGTGCGGACCGGGGCGTCGCGCACCGGGGACGACGCGCAACTCGCACGTATGGAAACCCTGCTCGACCTGTTGCGACGGCCCGGTTCCGGACCGGCGGCCGTCCGCCGACTGCGCCACTGCCTGGGAACGAGCCGCCTCCAGGACGATATGCCGATGGCTGCGTTGAGCCTCCATCTGCTGGCTCGGCAGGTCCTGGTGACAGGGGAGACGGAGCACATGGCCGAGCCCGTCGACGAGGCACTGACCGTCGCGCGTGACGAAACCGTCCCCGGACCGCTCCGGCCGCTGCTGATGGCGCGAGGGGCTCTGGCCCTCCAGGCGGGCGAGCAGCAGCAGGCCACGTCCTGCTTCACCGCGCTGCTCCACGCCGCCGCCGGACACCCGCTGTGGAGCGCCGGTGCCCTGGAGGGCTTCGCGCTCGCCGCCGCCCGCGACCGCGCCTACGAGCGCGCGCTGAAGCTGCTCGCGGCGGCGGAGGAACTGCGCCCGACGGTGCCCGAGGTCCCCGCGACGGGAGTGTGGTGGCAACGGCAGGTGAACGCCGTGCGTACCAGCGTGATCGAAGCCGTACCCCACAAGTACGTCGAGGCCGCGTTCACGTCCGGCCGCACCCTGACGTCACGACAGGCCACCGACTACGCACTGGACACGTCGGTCCCCACGGGGGAGGAGCCGTTGTCCCGTGCGTCGTTGAGTGAGCGCGAGTGGCAGGTGGCCGTGCTGGTGTCCCAGGGCCTGACCAACCGGCAGATAGGCGACCGCATGTACCTGTCGACCCGCACGGTGGACACCCATATCCGCAACATCCGCACCACCCTGGGACTCGGATCCCGCGCCCAGATCGCCGCCTGGATCGTCGAGGCGACCCCCCGCAGGTCGGCCGGCTGACCCGACGACGCTTCCCCACTACCCCCGGGGGGAGCCGCTCTCCGGCCGGCCGCGAGGCGGCGGGCCGGGAGTGGCCACGGCGACGCGGCTCCGAGTCGTGGCGTTTGTCGGTGTTCGTAGATGTTCGTCAGTGTTGGTCAGTTGGCCGGTGTTCGTCGATGTTTGCTGGCGCTGTCGTACCGCGTCGCGGTTCGGGCCGTCGACAGCGACCCGGCGCCGCTGACCGATGGGCGGTTCCGACGCGCGGCAGAGCGCGCATAGGGAGAACGGCACGCACCGGCCTGCTCAGCGACTGTTCCGCATGATCTTCCGTTGCGGCTCACTCGGCTCTACAGCAGCCCGGCCCGCATCGCGTACGTGACCGCGTGGGTGCGGTTGCGTAACCCGAGACGTTTCGTCAGGTCATGGATGATCGACTTGATCGAACGCTCCGAGTAGCTCAGCTTGCCGGCTATCTCCGCCGTGTCGAGGCCTTCGGCCAAGAGCCGGAGTACGTCCAGCTCCCGGGGGGCCAGACTCGCCGGGCACAAGCCTTGAGGCAGCCCGTCCTCCCGCTGTAGACCTCGCATCAACGACGCCAGCCGACCGACGACGGCCGGCGGCAGCTCGGAACGGCCGCGGTGACCGTCCGCGACCGCGCTGACGATCTGGGAGAAGCTCGCCTCGGACCTCCGAAGCAGGATCACGACCCCGTAGCCCACAGCGAGAGTCAACTGCTCGTCACTGACGTCGTCAGCGACGAGCACGATGCGCGTCACTCCGTCCGTGCGTCGACTGATGGCACAGAGGCCGGACATTGTTTCACCGGTCACCTCGTCGACGATGAGGACCGCGATGTCCGCCTGCTCCACGTGATCCGTGGGGAGCAGTTCGACCTGCTCGTGTGCGTCCAGATACGCTGTCGCGCCTTGCCGGACGAGCGGGTCGTCGGCCAGCAGGACAACGGACGGACGCCTCACCGGGGCGCCGTCGCCTGGCATTTACTTCCCTCCCTTGCGCGCACCGAGGGCCTTGACCTCCAAGGTGCCTGCGCAACCATACGTTGACGCCGGTGACTTACTTGATGGACAGTGCACAAGGTCGAGTCTCTCTCTGCACACATTCGGGCTGCCCGACAAGAAGTCGCCGAGGAAGCGATGGCCGCCGTCAACCCGGGCTGAGTGAGCAGCGGGCTGCGGCCATCTCCTGACAGGTCAGCGGCCCTGACCGAGCCGGGCCCAATCCGTGAGCGCCCCCGGCAATTCGCCCGAGCCCGAGGTTGTCGGCGACACCGCTGCCCAGGACCCCGTCCGCTCGCCGGTCCACCCTGTCGCCCCCCGTAGCACCGTGTCCCCGTCCTGGCCCCCGGCAGGAGATGTCAGAAGCCTTCTCTGGTTGCTGCCGGGGCTCGTGGTCGCCAGCCGTCGTGCTTGGACGCTGTGGTTGCGGTACTCCGCTCTGAACAGATGGCCGTGATCGCTCTTCCCCGACGCATCGCGATTTCGTAGGGTCCGATCATTCGAGACTGGCCCTGGGGGGCGTGTGGCTGTTCCTGTGGCTCGGAGTCGTGTCCTGCGCGTGATCCGCGGCGCCGGCTCGTTCTTGAAAGAATTCCTGGAGGAGCTCGCCGGAGAGGTAGCGCTGACGGTGGTCGCCTGCCTTGCCGTGGGGGGTCTGGCTCTGGGGTTTGTCTGGGGATGGGAGCGCAGCCCGCTCGTCACCGGGGGCGTAGGCGGTGCCTTGCTGGCCTTCCTCGGCTATGGCGGCTGGGAGCTGCTTCGTCCCGCCAAGCCAGGGCGGCGCGGGCGACTGGCCGGCGCGGCGGCCACAACGTTTGCCGTGACCGCCCTTTTCATCGCCTACGCCTGGTCCTGCAGTTGCTCCTGAACGGTCAGAGGGCGGTATGAGACCTGATGCCCGATTCTTCGTTTCGTGCGGGACGAGCGGGCAGGCCGTGGCGACGTCGGTCGGCTACGGCCGAGGCTGGGTGAACGAGCCTGGCTCGGTCTCGGTCAGGATCCCGCGGCCGGCCAGCCGCTTGAGCTTGAGGCGGACGTTGTTGATGTTGTTGGGCGCGACCGCCAGGTCCATGGCCTCGCACCTGCCGGGCCCGCAGCGGGTGGTCGGCCGCGGTGAACACCGCCATGATCTGCTGGTAGGCCGGATGATCCGGCAGCTTCGGTGCCGGCGGCGCGGGCGGCCCGGGGTCGGGCAGCCCCAGCAGTGTCTTGCGGGTGATCCGGACTTCCTCGGCGGCCCGGCGGAGTTCGTCGAGCTGTGCGGTCAGCTGCGCGACCTGTTCCCGCATCGTCTCGGCCTGTGCGGTGATCTCGCGTTCCCGCTCCTCCAGCCGCGCCAGCACCGCGCCGAGCGTCAGCTCCCCGCCGGTCATGCGGTGCGCCAGGCCGGTGTGGTCGCCCCGGTCAGCCGACGCAGTATCACCGCGGTCATCGCCCAGTACACCCGCGACTGCGAACTGCGGGGCAGATGCTCGTAGTCGCGCACCAGCCTGCGGTGCAGCATCAAGATCCCATAGGCGCGTTCCACGACCCACCGCTTGGCCTGGGGAACGAACCCGGTCTGCGCGGGATTGCGCTCCACGACCTCCACCTCGATACCCACCTTCTCCCCGTGCGCGACGACGACGTTCTTGAAGCCCTGGTCGACCAGGGCCTTCTCCACGGCGTCGGTGTCGGCGGCGACCTTGTCCAGCAGCGCGATCCCGACGGCGTTCTCGTGCGGCGACGCGGGCACCGCGACCACCGCGATCACCAACCCCAGAACGTCAACGGCCAGGCCGCGCTTGCGGCCCGGTACTTTTTTTGCCGCATCACGCCCCGTCGACTCAGCGGGCGCTCCGGCCGCCGCGTGCACGCTCTGGGCGTCGAGCACCACCAGGCTCGGGTCCGCCTTCCGACGCGCCATTTCCCGCACCTGCCAGCGCAGCAGATCGTGAATGGTCTGATCGATGCCGTCGTCACGCCAGGTGTAGAAGTAGTACTTCACCGCGCCGGGCGGCGGAAAGTCGTGCGGGAGCAGCTCCCACTGACAACCGGTCCGGCCCTGGTAGAGCAGCGCGTTGACGATCTCCCGCATCTCGTACCGGCCCCGATGGCCGCTGACCGAGGGATGCGCGGCCTTCCACGCGGCGATCACCGGCTCGACCAGCGACCACTGCTCGTCGGACAGATCGGTCTTGTAGGGCTTGCGCTCGCTCACGGTGCCCAGCCCAACATGCCCATGGCCGCCAACCGGCCGGGATGCCGCACCGCCACACGTTCAGGCGACGACAGAACTCCTCTGTACTCTCATTCCGCCCTCTCAGACCTCCGGGTGTCCGCCGGCGCGCCAGCGGAGGAAGGATTCGCGGGCCCGGATCACCCGGCGGCGCACCGGTGGGATCCGCAGCAGCAGGGACGGGACGAACACCATCAACTGCCCGGATTCCTCGGGGCAACCCGGCAGCAGGAGCAGGTGGAGCGTGACGAGCGCCAGCACGACGTAGACGAGCCGGGGTGCAGTCGCTTCCAGTCGCTGCCGAACCGGCGCATCGACCACCGGTTGGAGGCGATCGCGAGGGGGACAAGCAGCAGGGTTGCGAGGGTACCGGCGGCGAGGAACGCCTGGCCGGCCACCCCGGCGCGCCAGCCGTCGGTGGACATCGTGGCGGCGAGGACCAGGTCCAGGGCGGCGAGGGCGAAGGTCCACAATCCGAGGTCCCGCGCCAGGATCTGGTGCCATCGCCAGCCGGTGACCGTGGTGACCGGCGTGATCGCGAACGTCACGGCGAGACTCAGCAACGCGGCGTTTCCGAGTATGCCGGCGGCGTTCTGCTTCAGCGTGGCCACGGCGCCGTCGTCGCCGGTGAGCGCAGCGGCCGGCAGCACGGTCGCCAGGAGCACCGGGATCAGTGGCAGCAGCCGCAGGATGATGAGGGTTGGGCGCGGGAGCCACCTGGGGACGCCGAGCGCCCGTGACCGGCGCGGAGGATCTACTGTCTGGTTGCCGGGTGCGATGCCGGTCATCTGGTCCTCCCCTGCTCATGAGCCGACGGTGGGTTCCATTTCTTAGGTATCCGTAAGAGCGCGGTCCCCAGCGACGCTCTAATCCTGGCCTCAGGTTGATCGGGGAAAATGAGCGGCAAAAACATCGACTGGAAGGGGGCGGGCCGGCGTGCGGATCATGATCGCGGATGATGAAGCGGCCATCCGGGATTCGCTGGAGCGGGTGCTCCAGGTCGAGGGTTACGACACCAGCACCGTCGCCAACGGTCTCGCCGTGCTCGACGGGGTCGGTGGGGCCGGCGGTGACACGCTGGATCTGCTGATCCTCGACGTGATGATGCCCCGCCTCGGCGGGCTGGAGACCTGCCGGCGGTTGCGGGCCGCGGGTCGGGATCTGCCGGTGCTGATGCTGACCGCCCGTGACCAGGTCTCCGACCGGGTCGCGGGGCTGGACGCGGGCGCCGACGACTACCTGCCCAAGCCGTTCGCCACCGAGGAGTTGCTGGCCCGGGTGCGGGCCCTGCTGCGCCGGCGCACGCCGACCGACGAGGAGTCGCAGATCCTGTCGTTCGCCGACGTCCGGCTCGATCCCGACAGGTTCGAGGCGTGGCGGGGCGGGCGGCCGCTGCGCCTGACCCGGACCGAGTTCTCCCTCCTGCAGGTCCTCGTGCGCAACGCGACCCGGGTCTTGACCCGCGACGCGCTGTTCGAGGCGATCTGGGGCTTCGGCATGAGCTCCACCGCCAACAACCTCCAGGTATACGTGAGCTACCTGCGCCGCAAGATGGAGGCCGAGGGTGAGCCGCGATTGATCTACACGCTGCGCGGCCTGGGATACACGTTGCGGGAGACTCCTCCGTGAGCAGGCCCGCCGGCCGGGAACCGCGCCGGCTGACCCGATGGTGGCGCCGGCGGTCCCTGCGGGCCAGGCTGACGGTGATCGCGGCGACGGCCATCGCGGTCAGCGTGTTCGTGGCCTTCCAGGTGGCCAGCGAGCTACTGGACTGGGAGCTGAAGGACACCGCCGAGAATCAGCTGCGCGCCGACTCCCGCGTCCTGGCGACGAACGCGGAGCGCGCCGGTCTGGCGCAGGTCCAGCTACCGCCGTATCCCGGATCCGGTCGGCTGGTGCGGGTCATCCTGCCCGACGGCTCGATCCGGACGCCGGCCGGCCAACCCGCGCTGCCCCCGGTCAGCGAGCACGCCGGGCGCGTGGCACAGGGCGCGTCGGCCGACCTGATGGAGTCGAACGACAGCGACGACGACGGCTACCTCATCTACACGCTGCGGGCGGGCGACGGCGCGGTCCAGGTGGCCCACGTCGTCGACGACAGCCCGATCAACCGGTTCGGGTTGGGCATGCTGCTGATCGGGCTGCTCTGCGTGGTCGGCGGCGCCCTTGTCGGGCGGACCGTGGCGCGGACCGGGCTGGCACCGATCGACCGGCTGACCGCCGCCGCGGTACGTGTCGCGCACACCCGGGATCTCGACGCCGACATCCCGGATGAGGGCGGTGGGGAGATCCGGCGGCTGATCCAGTCGATCAACGACATGCTCGCCGCGCTCCGGAACTCCCGGCGGGACCAGCGGCTGCTCGCCGAGGACGCCGCCCACGAGCTCAAGACCCCGCTCACCAGCCTGCGCCTCAACGCCGAGCTGCTGATCCGGCTCGATCGGCGCGGCACCCTGGACAGCGCACTGCCGGCGGAGAGCCGGACCCGGCTGCTCAACGATCTCGGCGCCCAGGTGGCCGAGTTGAGCACCCTTGCCGCCGAGCTGACCGACCTGGCGCGCGGTGACGTCAGCGACGAGAGCACCGAGGTGCTCGACCTCGCCGACGTGGTGGGGGCCGCCGCGACCCGGGCGGGTTCCCGCGCGCCCGACATCGAGGTCGCGCTCGACGTGACCTCTGTGTGGGTGAGCGGGCGTCCCGCTGCGCTCGAGCGGGCGGTGCTCAACCTCATCGACAACGCCGGCAAGTGGTCCCCCGCGGACCAGCCGGTCCAGGTCCGGCTCCGTGCCGAGGGCGCGTCGGCGGTGCTCGAGGTCGACGACGCCGGGCCGGGCATCGACGCCGCCGACGTACCGCGGGTGTTCGACCGGTTCTACCGTGCCGACAGCGCCCGGGCGTTGCCGGGATCCGGTCTGGGGCTGTCGATCGTGCAGCGGGTCGTCGACGCCCACGGCGGCCGGGCCACCGTCGCCCGCTCCGCACGCGGTGGCGCGCTGCTTCGGGTCGACCTTCCGGCCGCGGCCCCGCCCGCCCCGACCGCGCGGCTCACCGCCGGGGAGGACACCGCGATGCGCTGACCCGCCCCGGCGGCGCGGCGCAGGACAAGGGACGGCGGCCCTCGGGCATGGCCCCGCGCGGCTCACCGTCGGGGCAGGACACCGCGATGCGCCGACCCCAGCCCCGGCCGCACGGCGCAGGACCAAAGGGCGGCGGCCGTCGGGCACATGAAAAAATCCGGGACGGGCCTGGGTCCCCGTCCCGGATCTCGTCCGTGCCGCCGCGCTCACCGTTGCAGCGCGGGCTCCTCGTCGTCGGCGAGCGGCTGTTGACCGTCCGGCAGCTCCGCCGCTGGACGGGACAGCCGGCTCGGCCACCAGATCCGGCGGCCGATCAGCAAGGTGAGGGCGGGCACCAAAACCGACCGCACCAGCAGGGCGTCGAGCAGCACGCCGAAGGCAACCAGGAACCCGACCTCGATCAGCATCACCAGCGGAAGTGTGGCGAGGACCGCGAACGTGGCCGCCAGGACCAGGCCTGCCGAGGTGATGACGCCACCGGTGGCCGAGAGGGCTTTGAGCATGCCCTCTCTGGTGCCGAGACGCACGGTCTCCTCCCGGGCCCGGCTGGCCAGGAAGATGTTGTAGTCGACGCCGAGCGCCACCAGGAACAGGAATGCCAGCAGCGGCACCGAATAGTCCATACCCTTGAACCCGAGGATCGTGTCGAAGACGAACACGCTGCCGCCGAAGGCTGCGGCGAATGAGACGATCACGGTGGCCATCAGGACCAGCGGGGCCAGGATGGCGCGCAGCAGCAGCCCGAGGACGATCAGGACGACGGCGAGCACCAGCGGGATCACCAGCTTCTCGTCGCGCTTGGTGGTCACCTCGGTGTCGAGGTTCTCCGCACTCGGCCCGCCGACGATCGCCTCCGCCCCGCTCACCGCGTGCACGGCGGTGCGCACCCGCTTGATCGTGTCGTACTCTGCGACGGTGTCCGGCGCGTCCTTCGGGAACACGGAGATGTCGGCCCAGCCACCGCTGGTCTGCTCCGGGATGGCCAGGGCCACACCGCGAGTGTCCTTGACGATGTCGAGCACCCGCTCCTGGTACGCCGGCCGCGTGAAGATCGTCATCGGCTGGCCGCCGAGCTCCGGGAAGTGCTGGCGGAGAACGGTGAAGCCGGTGACCGACTCCGGCGCGGACAGGAACTGGTCCTGCTCCCGCAGGGCGCCGGTGTTGCCCGCCAGCCCGAGGGAGAGCACGCCGAGGACTCCGAGCGAGCCGAGCGTCGCCACCCACCGGCGGCGGCTGATGGCGGTGCCGAGCCGTCCCCACAGCCCCGGCTTCTCCTCCACGGCCGTGCTGAACCGCGGGATGGCCGGCCAGAAGATCCGCCTGCCGAGCACCACGAGCACCGCCGGGAACAGCGTCAGCATGGCCACCAGCGCGCACAGGATGCCGACCGCACCGATCGGGCCCAACCCGCTGGTGCTGTTCAGGTCCGCGACGAGCAGGCAGAGCAGGCCGGCGACCACGGTGGCCGCGGACGCGAAGATGGCCGGCGCCGCGCCGCGGAGCGCGTGGACCATCGCGACCCGGACGTTCTCATGGTGGTGCAGTGCCTCCCGATATCGAGCGATGAGCAACAGCGCGTAGTCCGTGCCGACGCCGAATACCAGGATCGTCAGCAGCGCCGAGTTCTGGTCGTTGACCACGATGCCGAAGCCCTTGACGAGCAGGTAGACGGTCCCCATCGCGGTGAGTGCGGCCGCGCCAACGGCCACCAGCGGGATGATCCACAACACCGGGCTGCGGTAGGTGAGGATGAGCAGGAGCGTGACAACGACAATGGTGGTGAGGAGGACCTGCACGTCGATGCCGTCGAAGACGGCGTCCATGTCGCCGTCGATCGCGGCCGGGCCGGTCACGTCGAGTTCCAGGCCGGAGGGGCGGTCCTTCGCGGCGTCACGCAACGGGCCGACGATGGCCTCCGGTTCGCCGTAGGCCGTGCTCACCTCGAGGGTGAACATCATCGCCTTGCGGTCGGTGGAGGGGCTCGTCGGTGAGCCCTCGTCGTCCTCGCCGGACGCCGCCGTCGCCTTCGGCGGGTACCGCTTGGCAAGGGTGTTGTAGTGGCGCTCGACCGTCGCGCGGTCGGCGTCGGTCATGCCGCCGACGCGGTGGTACACGAAGACGAACGTGTTGTTGTCACCGCCGGGGAGACTGTCGTCCAGCACCGCCACCTTGGTGGACTCGGCACTGGCCGGCAGGGTGTCCACGGCGCTGTCGGTGGTGACCGAGCTCAACTTTGCGCTCAGCGGCACCATGCCCGCCGCCAGCACCAGCCATAAGCCAATCACTAACCACGGCACCCACCGGCCTGCCAACCGACCGGCCGGCGCTTCCCCGGACGGCGCTGCGCTGACTGCCATCACTAGCCTCCTACATACGGGTTGCATCGCTTATCTGGATGCCTACTTCCTACCGAGCGAACCTGAGACGACTGTTAGAGGGCTGTATGCGAGTTTTTGCCTGATATCTGACTCTGTTATGGGATTAGCGTGCAGGTCAGGGCTGTTAACGAGCGCCGGTTGCACGGCGAGGACGAACAAATCGACTGGGATTCGGCCTGGCGGGCGTGTTGCCGCGGCCGGGTGCCCCTGGCATGGGACCGAGCCAGAGGGCTATCCCAGCCCGGGCTCTGCGACATACTGCGGTCATGAGTGGAGAGGAATCGACACTGCTGGCAAGAGCCCTCATCGAGTTCCGTGAGGCCGAAGGCATCTCGGAGCGTGAACTCGCGCGCCGCACCTGGCTGAGTGAGGCAACCATCAGGACCTTCGAACGCGACCGTGGGGACCTGCCCACCCCGATCGTTGCGCGAAGTTTCGAGGAAGTCCTCGGCTGGGCTCCGGGCAGCATCAAGACCGCGCCGTCCGAGGCGATGGGTCGTGAGGCATCGGCCGACTCGGCCATGGACCTCGAGTAGGCGCGCTGGTCAGGGCTGAATTCCGGGCGATTGCGGTCGTGGCCTGGTGAACAGTCCCGGCTCGGTTTCGGCCAGGATTCCGCGCCTGGTCAAACGCTTCAGTTTGATGCGGAGGTTGTTGATGTTGTTCGGTGCGACCTTCAGGTCCATCGCCTCGCACACGTTGCGCGCACGCAAGGGGGCGTCGGCTTCGGCGAACACGGCCATGATCTGCTGGTAGGCGGGACCGTCCGGCAGGGCCGCAGCCGGCGCCAGGGGCGCCTCGTCCGTCAGTTCCAGGAGCGTTTTGCGGGTGATCGCGATGTGTGGGAAGGGGCTGCTGGTGGTGGATGTGCTGGTCTGGGTGATGCAGCGCAGGGTCGTGCTGGCCGATCGCGCCGAGCGGCTGCGCAAGGAGCTCGCCGAGATCGATGTCGAGGTGGCCCGGCTTGAGGCAGCAGAGGTGGTGATCGGGCAGTTCATCGAGGCCGAGCGGAGCGGGCAGGCCGACGACGCGGCCGTGGCCGAGGAGTTGGAGCGGGTCACAACGACTCCGGGTGTGGGCGGGATGCTGCTGGTCCCGCACCGCGAGCCGGACATGGACGATAGCGCGCTGCCCGCCGACTACCAGGCGATCATGAAGATCGTCGCCGCGGCCTCGGAGCCGGTCCCGGCCAAGGACGTCAGCGTCGAACTCGGCAGAGGTACCCAGCCCGGGCAGGTCGAACCGATACGCGACAAGCTCAGGCGCCTGGCTGACCGGGGCTGGCTGCACCGCACCCCCGCCGGCCGCTTCACCGCCCTGCCCCAGCCGTCCGTCTGACCGGCCGCGGCCCAATTTCGGCGTAACGCACAGGCCCCCGGCGGGAGTTGGGGATTCCATGCGAAAGAACACCAGCCCCGCCGAGGGCACTGACTACCAGTGCCGCCTGCCGCTGTCGAGCGCCACCCTGGACCTGGTCTCCGGCCTGGTGCGCGGCCATCTGAAGAAGATCGGCTCGCGCTGGCGCAAGTTGCCGCCCGGCCGGATCGCCCTGATCGTTCTCGCGGTCCTCCGCCATGACCAGCGGCTTTCCGACATGGCGGGCGGTAACGACGTCTCCGCCTCCACCGTGCGCCGCTGGCTGCTGGCTGCTGGCTGCTGGCTGCTGGCTGCTGGCTGCTGGCTGCTGGAAGTCATCGGCCTGCTCGCCGCGCGCGCCCCACGCCTGGACCGCGCCTTGAAGGCAATCACCCAGAAGGGTGGCATCGTCGTCCTGCTCGACGGCACCCTCGTCCGCACCCGCCGACGCACCGGGGACGAGAACCGGCCGAACTATTCGGGCAAGCACAAGGCCCACGGCCTGCTGTTCCTCGCCCTGACCGATGAGCGCGGCAACCTGGTGTGGATCTCGGCGGCGAAACCGGGCCGCTCCAGCGAGATCACCACCGCCCGTCACAACAAGATCACCGCCCGCCTGTGGGAGGCCGGCCTCGGCGCGCTGGCGGACCTCGGCTTCACCGGCCTGGACGACGACCCCGACGACCCCGTGATCATCACCGGCCGCAAAGCGACTCGCGGCCATCCCCTCACCGCCGCCCAGAAGGAGGCGAACCGGCTGGTCAGCCGCGAGCGAGCGGCCAACGAACACGGCTTCGCCGACCTGAAGAACTGGCGGATCCTCACCAAGGTCCGCATGAACGCCCAACACGCGACGACACTCCTGCGGGCCCTCCTCGTGCTGACGAACGCCGAAGTCCAACGCTGACGGACGATCATCTACCACCGATCACGCCCCGACCGGCATGAGCACCCCAGCCTCGACCCACACCAGCCCCATTGACCAGCAGATTTCAGGATGGAATCAGCTCACTGGGTCCTACCCCCATGTCCCTGTCCGGGACGACGGCCGAGCCGTGGTCTCGCAAGCCAGTTCGGCCTTGCTGGTCGAAACGGTCCGTAAGATCGGCCTTGACCGGGCCATCTCCGCAGCGCTCGTCCCCTGGCGCAAACCGCGGGCCGTCCACGAACCGGGCAAGGTCCTGCTGGACCTCGCGCTGGCGGTCGCGCTCGGCGGAGACTGCCTCGCCGACGTCGCACTGCTGCGGTCCGAGCCGGCCGTGTTCGGACTGGTGGCCTCCGACCCGACGGCACGGTGGACGTGGTGAGCACGGAGGGGAGGGGGCCACCTTCACCCTGCGGCTGCCGGTGAGGTCCTCCACCGACCCTGATCGGATGATGACGGTGCTCTGACAGTTTCCTCACAAGTGGCCGTCAGGGTGTGGTCATGCCCGGAACCTGGTGCGGATCGGCAACCAGGTACGACCAAGCCGGGCTGGAACTGGAGCCCTTACATGTCCCGCCGCCTCACCCTGCGCCCGCTGAGCACTCTTCGCATCGCCGTCCTGACCGGCGTCGCGGCCGGCGCGCTGCTCGTCCCGGCCACCGCAGCCTTCGCCACCGATGCGACTCCGACGCCGGCCGCGTCCGACGCGACCCCGGCCGGCAAGGAGGCCCTGGCGAAGAAGAAGGCCGAGGACGCCACGATGCTCAAGGAGGCCGAGGCCCGGAAGGCCGCCGAAGCCCAGAAGGCTGGAGGCAAGAACTACCCGCGTGGCGGTGTCGCCGCGGGCGAGGCCCCCGCCCAGGACGACAACAACACCGGCACCCTCATCGGCTCGGCCACGGGCGCGCTGCTGCTCGCGGGCGCCGGCACCTACGTACTGCGCCGCCGCACCACCGCCCGCCGCGAAGGCTGACCCGGCAGCGCGACCTCTCGTACGAAACGGTGGCGCCGCCCTTCACCAGGCGGCGCCCTGTGCGTTCCCCGAACCCCTGGGGCTTGTCGTCGGATTCCCGCCCGGCACGCCGAGAGCACGCACCCACCCGGACATCAGCCGCTGCCGCGGCGGGCGCCGGGCCCGCCCTCCGGGCGCACGACGGGAACGTGACGACAGCCCTGGCAACCCACCCTGTTCTGGAGCTCGCGTTGCCCCCTGCACCCCGTCCGGCCCTGTTCCGGGACCGTCTTGCCGTCGCGCTGCTCGCGGCCGTCACCCTGTTCGTCCTCATCACCGCGCTCACCGGCTGCTCGTCCACCCCGGACCCGGTCCAGGTGGTCCCCAGCGCAGCCGGCACCGTCTCGCCGGGCGCCCCGGAGTCCGAGCGGGCGACGGCCCCAAACGCTCCGGCGGCTCCGGTCGCCCCTGCCGAGGTCGCCGTCCCTTCCGTGGGGATCACCAGTTCGCTGATGGAGCTGGGCCTCAACACGGACGGGACGGTGGGGGTCCCGCCGGCCGAGAAGGGGATGACCGCCGGCTGGTACACCGGCGGTGCCGTGCCCGGTGAGGTCGGCGCGGCCGTCATCATCGGCCACAACGACACCCGCTTCGGCAGGGCCGTCTTCCACGACCTCAAGAAGATCACCAAGGGTGCGGACATCACCGTCACCGACATGACGGGAGAAGCCGTCCACTTCACCGTCACGGCCACGGAGAGTGTCGGCAAGAACGCCTTCCCCACGGAGAAGGTCTACGGCCCGACCCGGGACCGCGCCCTGCGGCTCATCACGTGCGACGGCGACTTCGACGCCCAGGGGCACCCGGTGAACAACCTCATCGTGTACGCGACGCGGAGCTGAGGGAGCGTACGGGAGGGGCGGGTCGTGGATTCGTCCTGCCGTCACGAGTAACGTCCGGACAATCCCTGCCTGAAGTCTCAAGTAATTGCCATGAGTTGCTCGATTGCGTACGCCAACTGTCTCTCCAGCACCTAATGCCGCCCCAGACTCATCAAATCGGGGAGCAGACGGGGAACAGGCGAGCTGAGGACAGTGAGCGTTTTCCAACCTCACGTTGACGGGTGGTGAAGGACGAGGACGGCCTTCACCATGTCGGTGATCCGGTTGGTGCTGCAGCGGAGCTTCCGCAGAAGACGCCAGCCCTTGAGCGTGGCCATAGCTCGTTCGCCGACGCATCGGATCTTCGCGTGACTGGTGTTGTGGCGGCGCTTCCACCCCTTCAGACGGCGACCGCGGAACGGGACTCGAACAGGTCCGCCGACGCCTTGATACGCCTTGTCCGCCCAGCACTTCAGGCCCGCCTCGGTGAGCGCGTCGATGATTCCGTGGTGTCGGGCACCAGTGAGGTCGTGGGTCGATCCGGGCAGGGCGGGCGAGGCCCAGAGCAGGCGTCCGAACGGATCGGCGAGGACCTGGATGTTCATGCCGTGGCGCTTGTGTTTCCCGGAGTGGTACGGGGAGTCCGCAGCGATCTCCCCCAGCCTTCGGCCGGGAGGTGCCCCCAGTCGATCGGCGGCAGAGTGCCGTCCAGGATCACGAACGCCTTCTCGCGGATTGTCCGCATCGCCTCGGCGAGTGAAGGCGCGAGGGCGGCCAGGGCCTCGACAGCTTCGCGTATGTAGCGGTAGACCGTGGCGATCCCGATGTCGAATCCGGCAGCGAGCCGGGCGTAGGTATCTCCGCACCGCAGGTGCGCGAGGGCGAGCAGAGCCTGGCGGCCGACGGCCAGACGTCGCCACCGTGTACCGATCTTCGTCCGCCGCGCGGCCAGTTGACCGGTAAGGAACCGCAGGGTTCGGCTGGACAGATCGATCGAGGATGAGCAGACAAGCATGCGAAGCTCCTGGCAGGCACGGGTGATCTTGGTCGAGAACCCGTCCACCAGGAGCTTTGTCGTTGCGCAGGGGCGTCCAACTTGCGGTCAGCATCGGGATGCTGGAAATCGCTCACTGTTCAGTCACTGCGGTGAGCTCGGCGATGAATCCCGTTCGTGACCTCGACGCGGTCGCTCCCGGAGCCGATGTTCAGCACATCGGTCGGTTGCCCATGAACGAGTACTCATGCAAGAGTAGTCGTATGTCATCGATCAGGTTGTTCATCCTCGACACGTTCGCGAGGAACGGCGAGATGCACGGGCATAGGGTGCGCCTCCAGGCCGAGCGGGAACATCTGCACCTGTGGACGGACGTGTCCGTGGGCAGCCTGTACCAGGCGATCAAGCGTCTGCTGGCTGAGGGCTTGCTCGAAGAGGTCAGGACCGAGAAGGAGGGCAATCTGCCCGAGCGTCAGGTGTACGGCATCACCGGTGAAGGGCGGCTGCGTCTCAAGGAACTCCAGTCCGAGAGTCTGCGCCACATCTGGATGAAGCCGGACCCGTTCGACCTGGCCCTCACCCGCCTGGACCCGGAGAAGCTGGACGAGCTCCACACGGTGATCGCATCCCGGCTGGATGAACTCGCCTCCATGCTCTCGGACACCGAGGCGCTGAACGCCAACGCCATCGACGGCGGCTACCTGACGGTGAGCGAGGCACTAGCGGTCAGTCACAGTGCGCACAGGCTGCGCGCCGAGATCGCCTGGCTCCAGGAGGTCCTGGACGCGGTGCCCGAGATTGTCACCGATGAACGGACCCGTCAGCCCGACACCCTCTGAATCACCGGATTCCGCCCCCCTTGAATCCACCCGCGTCGCAGTCGGCGCGGTATCGCCCGGTAAGGAGCACGCCCCATGTCCGAACTCATCGAACCCTTCACCCTGTCCGTGCCGGAGGAACAGCTGACCGACCTGCGTGAGCGGCTCTCCCGCACCCGGTGGCCCGATCCAGAGACCGTTCTGGACACCAGCCAGGGACCCCAGCTGGCGAAGCTCCGCGCGCTGCACGACTACTGGCTCAACACCTACGACTGGCGGCGGTGCGAGAAGACCCTCAACTGCTTCGGCCAGTCACGCACCATCATCAATGGTCTGGGCATTCACTTCCTCCATGTGCGCTCGCCTGAGCCGGACGCCCTCCCGCTGGTCATGACCCACGGATGGCCCAGCTCCGTCCTCGATTTCCACAAGGTCATCGGCCCGCTGACCGATCCCGCGGCCCACGGCGGTGACCCGCGGGACGCCTTCCATCTCGTGGTGCCGTCGCTGCCGGGATTCGGGTTCTCCGACCGGCCTACGGAACCCGGCTGGGGATTCCCCCGGGTCGCCGATGCCTGGATCACGCTGATGGACCGGCTCGGCTACCGGCGATGGGGCGCCCAGGGCGGCGACCTCGGATGCGCGGTCACCGACGAGATCGGCCGCAAGGCCCCCGACGGATGCGTCGGGCTGCACCTCAACTTCGCCATGTTCCCGCCAACGCCCGACGAGATCCGGGACGCCACCGAGCATGAGCAGGCAATGCTCGACAGCGCCGCCTACTTCTGGGAGAACCTCTCGGGCTACGCCAAGGAGCAGGCAACCCGCCCTCAGACCATTGGCTACTCCCTCGCGGAGTCCCCCATCGGCCTGGCTGCCTGGATCTACGCGATGTTCCAGGACACCTGCGGCACGCCGGGGGACGCGGAAGCATCTTTCACCCTGGACGAGCTGCTCGACGACATCATGCTCTATTGGCTTCCCAACACCGGGACGTCCTCTGCGCGGACCTACTGGGAAATGGCACGGTCGGCACGGCCCTCCGCGCCGAACGCCGCCGCACCGATCACACTGCCTACCGGATTCAGCATGTTCCCGGAGGAGCACGTCCGGAAGTCCCAGCGCTGGGTGGAACGCCGCTACAGCAACGTCGTCCACTTCAACGAGCTTGAGGTGGGCGGGCACTTCGCGGCCCTGGAACAACCGGCACTCTTCGTTGACGAAGTCCGGACCACCTTCCGTTCCTTGCGCTGAGCGCACCGCCGGCATCGGCACCTCCTACCGACAGCTTCCCCTCAGGAAGGGCGATACCTCATGACACCCCTGCCCGGCGAACTCCTCAAACTGCTGAACCGGCCCAGCCCCTGCTTCATCGCCACCACCATGCCGGACGGCTCGCCTCAGCTCACCCAGACCTGGGTCGACACCGATGGTGAACACATCCTCATCAACACCGTCGAGGGCTACCGCAAAACCAAAAACGTTCAACGCGACCCCCGTGTGGCCGTCAGCATCGCCGACCCGGATGACACCTCCCGCTACTTCTCCGTACGGGGACGCGTCACCAGCGCCACGACCGACGGCGCCGCCGAGAGCATCGAACACCTCGCCCAGAAGTACACAGGCCACCCCTACGCCTCGTACGGCGGCCCGGGCCAGACCCGGCTCCTGCTGACCATCACCGTCGACTCCGTCATCCATTCCCCCATGCACTAAAAGACCAAGGGGACCGTCATGACCAGCTTCCCCCACAGCGCCGGCACCGCCCGCCCCTATGTCTGGGCGCCGGACCAGTCCCCGGCCTACTGGAACGTCGGCACGTACTGGAGAGTGCTCGCCGACGGCAGCCAGACCGACGGCCGGTCCTGCACGTTCGAGGAACTGTGTCCGCAAGGACTCGTCGCCCCACCGCACGTCCACGACAAGGAGGAAGAGGCGTTCTTCATCCTCGAAGGTGATTTCGTGTTCACCGTCGGAGACGAGGAGATCCCGGCCGGACCCGGCAGCTACATCTACCTGCCGCCCAAGGTCCGCCACGGCTTCCGCGTCGAATCCGAAGTCGGCCGTGTCTACAACATGCTCACCCCGGCCGGATTCGAGCAGAACATCATCACCAACGGCCAGCCCGCCCCCCAGGTCTCGATGCCCCCACCGGGAACGAGCGCCGTGCCGCTATGGAGGCAATTGCGTACCTCCAGGCCCCCAGCCCCCTGGGACGACCCTGCCTGGGCGCCTGACTCGTCCTTTTAGAGCGCCGGCCTAGGCCCGGGCGGTCGCGGCGGGCCAGTGGATCATCGGCGCGCAGCACCGTGCCGACTGGGTCGACGCGCAGCTCGTGCACTGTCGGACCTGTCTCGTCGAACGGCCCACGGGTCAGAGCGACGTCGACCAGTCCGGCGCGCAGTCCGCAGGTCGGATCGGTCAGGTCGGTCTCGCGGATGCGGACCTCGACACCTGTCCGGATCACCGACATGGTGAAGGCCGTCCTCGTCCTTCACCACGCGTCAACCTGAGGTTGGAAAACGCTCACTGGTGACCGAGCCCTTCCGCCGAGCAGTGCCACTCGCACCGGTCCACGGAAGACTGCGGCATGTCCTCCAGCGCGATACCCGGGCTGGACAGGTTGAACACGATGCGGATATCGACCAACCCGGACCCGGTCCTGCCCGAGACGCTCGCCGCGACGGCCTCGACCTTGCCATACCTCGTCACCGCGTCCGGGCAGCGGAGGAAAAGGACCCAGGAAGAAGACACAAAAGACGAAGATGAACGAAAGGGTCATGCGCGGGCCCCAGATCGGGCCCCATCTGGCCCTCTCAGGGCCCGATTAGCAAGTGGTTTAGACCAAAATCCATCCACGGGAATGACAAAAGACCAGGTCACGGGCTACATAACCTGGTCTTCAATGGAGCCGCCTTCGGGATTCGAACCCGAGACCTACGCATTACGAGACCGTGAGGGATCGTGTTGCCTCGTGCCTCGCCGTGCTGTCCGGTGACGTTTCGCCTGATCAGAGCACATGCGACAGGTTGGGCCGTGCCGCCCCGTGACGCGCCGTCCAAAGGCGTCCGGACACCAGGCGGCCACCGAACCGGCTTCCGCAAGGACAGGAGGACGATTTCCCAGGGCTTGTCGCTTCCGCACAAGCACCCCCGCTGGAAGGTCTCGATCGTGCAGCGTGCTGCCACGGCGCGTTCGATCCCGGCGTCGCTGGTGATCAGTGCGGGCAGCCCTGGGCGAGCAGGTTTCGCGGATCGCGGGGCGCATTTCAGCGGGGACGGCCGGCTGCCGCTCGCACCGGACAGGCCGGGCCTCTACCACACCTCGGCGTCGCCCGTTACGTACGGCAGATGATCCGCACCCTTGTCTCACTTCAACGCGCGCCAGCGATCTCGCTGGGGGAGGAAGCACGCGGTGGACTTCCCGCACCCGCACCGAATCGCGTCCCAGCCGTGCTGCAACTCCGTGAGTCGGGCAGTCTGATCCGGCCCGAGTCCCGGTAGGCATGCAGCCGTTCCTCAACCGTTTCGATCGCCCTCAGGACGTAGTAAGCGTTGGCGACGATGCCAGGGGAGGCACCCACCCACACGTCCCTTGCGCGCCTCCTCGCTCGACTGTGCCTCGGCCAGTCGCTGCAGGTCGTCGGCCAGGTGCGCGGCCCATTTCATGCACCCGCATTCGAGAGCCGACCAGTCGGATCCCGGCGATGTCCGTCCAAACCGCGGTCGAATCACCGATATCTCAGCCGGTGATAATATTCGCGAAAAAGATCCGCCAGACTGTGAAAAATCCGGGGCTTCGGGGGATTCGCAAGCCACCGCTGATAGAAGTCATCCTGCTCCGTCACGCTGCCAATATCACTAAGACTCGCCGGGTCGAATATCCAAGCCTTCTTTCTTGCCCCCCGGTTCGGCTCGAGTAGGTATACGAATTCCCCTTGAGACATATCGCTCAGCATGCCGGACGGGCGCGCGTTCACCATTGACCCCACACACAAAGGTTGGTAACCATCCGCATACAGGGAAATTCGGAGGCTCCTTAGCGCATCAAACCAGTTGGAACCGGACCCGCACCGCTCGACGCCCGCAACATCGTGGGTGACGATGCTGAAGGTGTCTCCGCCGACGCAGTGGAAAACCCAGACGGTTGACCGGCCGTCTGCCCCCACCACCGGAAGGTCCACTGACTCTTTCATCGTTTGCCCTCAAAGTTCGGATTGTAGACCCAGTCACCCGACGGCATTAGCCCACGATATGGACGAGCTCGGTAGATGTACTTTGGATCGATTCTGCCGACGTAGGCTATCTCGTACTCTCCACGGAACACTGATTGATTGCCGAGGGTGGCATTGACATCAATGCCACCCTCGGGTGACCGGATCTCGTACATCCAGCCGTCCCAAATACCCTTCTGCTTGTCGACCGTGAACCCGGCAGCCGAGGTGCGGCGGGTTGAGGTGCTGACGACGTTCGCAGACTGCTTGTACCACACGTAGTCCTTGAGGGTTGCTGTGCCGCCCTTGGCATCGAATCCCTCACTGAAGATGTGGTCCGGTCCCCGATCGGCCCCCCGCTCACCTCGGTAGACCTTCTTGGGAGTGCTGGTCCTGATGGGCTTGCCTGGTACACCGGTGTCGATGTCGCTGGGCTTGGCTGCGGCTGCTTCGGCTTTCTCGGCCTGTCCTTGGGCGTTGGCGCGTTTGAGCGCGGCCAGGTCCGCCACGTCGGAGGCCGCCTCGTCGACGGCCTTGGCACCCGCCCCCGCCGCGGCGGCCGCGTCGCCTTCGACGATTCCCTCGGCCGCTCCTTCGGCGTCGCCCACGACACCGCGTTCCGCCGCTCCGAGGCCGCCGCCTTCGAGACCGCCGCCCGACACGACACCGCCGGCCGTCTCACAGGACGCGTCGTGGTCCGGACCGCCTCCGCTCAGCCAGAACTCGCAGTTGGCCAGGTCATACACCGTCTTCGCGACACTGACGACGATGTCGGTGACGAAGCTGTGCGGGGCAGGGGGGTACGGCCCCGGAGACGGGGGAGCGCCCGGCGAAGGGGACGGAGTCGGCGCCCCTCCGGTGCCGCCGCCAGTGTTGCCGCTGGAGGTGTCGGTGCTGTCGCTGTCCTTCGGCGGCGCGATCGGCGGCTTGTTGCCGTAGGTGCCGTGGTCGCCGCTGCAGTAGACGGGGTAGCAGCTCTCCAGACCGTTCGGGTCGCTGGACGTGGCCGGGTTGTCGCCGGCGTAGGTGTAGCCGCCCATCTGGTTGGGGTCGCCGGACTCGAAGAGCGGATCGGGCGTGAGGAAGCGGCCCAGCATTGGGTCGTAGTTCCGCGCTCCCAGCAGGTCGAGGCCCGTGACCGAGTCGGCCGGCTTGCCCAGGTAGCCGTGGTTCTCGTCCGCCGAGACCCAGGAGGAAGGGCTGGTACCGCGCGCGTTGCCGTACGGGTCGTAGAAGCGGCGGGTGATGGCGAGGGTGGAGGCGTCGACGGCCGTCGTCGCCGTGCCCTGGGAGGTGGCCACCTGATAGGTGACCGACCCCGAACTGGACCGCGTCACCCGCGTCCCGTCCGGCCCCGCGTAGTACCGCAACGCCGTACACGTTTTCGCCGCGACGTCCAGCGTCAGTTGCTCCGCGCCGCCGAAGAGATACAGGACACGCGTCTTGTCGGTACCCCCGACCGACGCGGTCTGCTCCAGCAGGTCGCCGTCGGCGTCGTACAGGTAGGTGCTGGTGCGGCTGGTGGTGCCGGACGGTGTGGTGACCGTCGCCGTGCGGCCCTCGGCGTCGTAGGTGAACGTCTGCGTCTGGCCCGCCGGGAGCGCGCCCGTCGTGACCGTCGTCCAGGTCTGCCCCTTGCCGCCGCAGGTGGTGGCGGTGAGCTGGGTGCTCTTCGTCGCGCTGGCGCTCGGGTCGGTCAGGCAGAGGGTGCTCTTGGCCGCGTTGACCAGGGTGCCGGTCGACGTGACGCGCCACTTCTGGGTGGCGTCGGTGGAGCAGGCCTCCGCGACCACGCCCGCACCGGACGTCGTCGAGTTGGCCGCCGTGTCCAGGCAGAAGCCGGCCGCCTTCACCGTGCCGTCGGTGCCGATGGTCCACTTCTGGGCCGTCGATGTCGAACTGCAGGTGTTGACCTCGACCTTCGCTCCCGAACCGGTCTCCTCCACGCACAGCTTGCCGCCGCCGGTGAGGGTGAAGCCGGTGGTCAGAGGGCCTGTGGTCTTCGTCGCCCTGCTGGCCGTGTCGCCCGCGTTCTTGCCGGTCGTCGCATCCGTGTACGCCGGGGTCTGCGTGGCCGTACCCGTGCCCGGGTTGGTCGTCGTGGTCGCGCCGGCCTGGTCCGGGTGCGTGGCGGCGGTCGTACCGTCCAGCCCCGGGTACGTCGTCGCCTGGGTGGTGTCGGCGAGTGCGTTGCCGCCGGTGTCGTGGTTCACCGTGCCCGTGCGGTCGCCCAGCAGATCGTAGGTGTACGTCTGCCAGTACGGCGCCGGGCCACCGACCGTCTTCGTCTTCACCGGCGCCGCGCTGGTCTGCACGGAGGCCGTGGCACAGCCGCCGACGGCGCCCACCGGTGCGGTGCCGGCGCCGGTGATCCCGGCGGTGTCCGTCCAGGCGGCGGTCAGCCGCTGGAAGGAGTCATAGCTGAAGCACTGCGTGTCGTGGGTGGTGTTGTTCTGGAGGTCGTCCACCGCCGTCAGCTGACCGGCCTGGTCGTAGCGGTAGTTGACGACGGCCAGGGCCGTGGTCGACGTCTGCAGCATGCTGGACGTCTGGGTGGTGCGGCCGGTCGTCGCGTCGTACTGGGCGAAGGTCGCGAGCTCCTTGCCCACGGGGCCGTAGTTGGTCTGCAGGACCCGGCCGAACGGGTCGTGGACCGTGCCGTCCAGGTAGGAGGGGGTGTTGGCGGCGTTGATGTAGCCGCCGAATCCGTCGAGCGCGCCCTGCTGCGTGTAGCCGTAGCCGATGCGCTCGGCGGGCAGGCCACCGTCCGCCTGATACTGGGTGGTCGCCAAGAGGCCGACGTTGGGGGTGTAGGTGGAGCTCAGGGTGTAGGTGACGGTGCCGCCCGCCGTGGCCCCGGGGAAGCCGTCGGCAGCCGGGATGGTGAGGGTGGAGCCCAGCGGCTGGTAGGCGGTGTTGTAGCCGGTGACGGCCTCGGTGTACGCCTTGCCGTTCGCCCCGCCCACGTACCGGGTCGAGGACGTGGGGTAGCCCTTGGCGAGGGTGTCGTAGACCTGGGCGGTCTGCTGCTTGGCCGGGTCGGGCGTCGCCGACCAGGGCGCCGCGTATGTCGCCGTGAGCCGGTTGTCCCAGTCGTAGGCGTACGACATCACCTGGCCGCGCGCGTCGGTGGACTGGAGCAGGTTGCCGAGGACGTCGTACTTGTCGAAGGACGCCGTACCGGTGTTGGGGTCGGTCTGGGAGGCCGGCTCGCCGAGCAGGTCGTAGCCGTACGACCAGGTGTTGCCCGCGGTGTCCTTGACCGTGTCGATCTGTCCGGCGGGCGTGTATGTGTAGCGGGTGGTGGCGTCGGCGGGCGGGACGGCGCCCGCGGTGCCCTGCTTCCACAGCACGGACGTTCCGTTGCCCGCGACGACCGCGACGGTGGAGTCGGCCCGGACCTGGAGGGTGGCACCGGTGGTGGCGGTCAGGCCGGTGCTCCATTTGGAGGCGCCGGCGGTGGTGTACACCGCGAGGTTGCCATCGGTGCCGAACTGGGCGTAGGCGCCCGGGTTTCCGCTCGTGCCGGAGGACCAGACGGTCTTGCCGGTCGCGAGCGCGGCGAGCACCAGGTTGCCGTCGGCCTGCATGGTCAGGCGGACGCTGCCCGAGGTCAGCGAGGTGCCGGACGGGATGATGGTGCCGCCGGCCAGCGTGACCGTCGCACCGGTGTTCTTCACCACCGACTTCACCGTCCGACCGAGGGCGTCCGTGAAGACCGCGGTCGCCCGGCCGCCTGCCGGCGGGGTGGAATCGGTCTCGTCGGCACCCGGGTAGGCGGTGGAGGCGCTCCACTGCTTGATCGCCTGGTGCCACAGGGTGCTCGCGGTGGCGCGGCCCTGACCGTCGTACGTCGTGGTTGTCTCGGCCGGGATCTCGTTCTCGTTGGCCGCGTACAGGGCGGTGGAAGGCGTGTGGTCCGGCTCCGAGTAGGGGGCGTACGACGCGCTCGGCCAGCCGTGGGAGTCGTAGAACGTGTCCGAGATGATCCGGCCGGAGTCGGAGTCGCCGTCGGCGGCCGTCTGGACCTGTCGGGGCTGGAGCATCCCGTCGTAGACGCTGATCGAGGTCGCGTAGGTCCCGTCCTCGCGCAGGGTACGGGTGGTGACGGAGGACGGGTCGCCGGGCTGTGTGATGGTGCCGCCCGGGGCCGGGACCGCGCCGGGGTTGATGGAGTAGGCGAACGTCAGGTCCGCGCTCTGTGTCGCCTTGTCACGGCCGGGCAGCCAGACGGCGGTACGGCGTCCGAGGGCGTCGTAGGTGATGTCGGTGGCGCGGCCGTTGGCGTCGACGTTGCGCAGCGGCTGACCGCGCAGCGGCTCGAGCGTGGAGGTGACCTTCCACTGCTTCTGGTTGGTGGAGACGATGCTGGTGGGGTTGGTGTTGCCACCCGCGCTGCTCCACTTGGGCAGGTAGTCGGTGTGGGTGCCGTTGCCGGTGGCGTCTAGGGCGTCGGTGACGCGGCCCGCGCCGTCGTAGGCGATGCCGCTGGTGGTGCGCCAGTTTTCGGTGCCGTCGGTGGCGAAGCCGGTGGCGATCTGGGTGCCCGTGACGTGCGGGTGGGCGACCGTGCCGTAGGTGCCGAGGGCGGTGATGGCGCCGTCGCCGTCGTAGTAGATCTTCTTGTCGGAGAGCAGGGTGTCGGCGCCGGCTTTGGTGCCGCACGGCCCGGAGACCGTGGTGATGCGGTCCGGGTAGGCGAGCAGCATGGTGTTGTCGGCCGAGGAGGCGGGCGCAGCGTAGTCGGTCGTGCTGCACTTCTCCTGCGCGGTCACGGAGACGTCGCCGTGCGCGTCGACCGTCTGGACGCGGCCCTGGTCGTCGTAGGCCGTGTCGGTGCGGGTGTGCCACCAGGTGGCATCGGCGAGCAGGGCGTAGCCGTGGCTCTGGACAGAGGTGATCCGGCGGGCGGTGAGGTCGGGCAGGGTGGCCTTGTCCGGTTTGGTCTCGCCCGGGTGGTCCTCCTGGGTCCAGGCGGTCCATGAGGTGCGGTCTGTGTGTGCCGTGGTGGCGAAGGCGAACGGGCCGTTGACGGTGGAGGCGTTCACCGAGCCGCCGGAGGCGGTGTAGGTGTCGGACTGCAGGGCGGTTCCGGCGAGTTGGTCGGCATCGGTGACCGTCTCGACGGTCTTTCCGCCGACCGTGGCGCCCACGCTGACCGAGCGGCGGCTGCCGTCGGCCTTGTAGTCGCCGTCCATGCCCTGGAGGTAGGTGGTGGTCAGCTGGGTGACCGGCTCGGGCGCCTTTCCGGTGCGCACGGTGACCGTGCGGAACCCGCGGAACTGGTCCCAGGTGCGGTACTGGTCGTCCGTGAGGTCGGAGTCGTCACGGTGCCAGGCGGGGCCCGAGTAGGCGTACGTGGAGACGTGCGCCTCGGAACCCGCCGGGATCTTGGAGGCGTCCGGGTTGTACTGGGCGGCGATCGTCAGATCGGCGGTGGTGACGCTGTGGACGGTGACCTTGTTGAACCAGTCGGCGATCGGCTTGGAGGCGCCGGGGACCGTCCAGTACACGGGGTAGCAGGAGTTGGTGTTGGCATCGGCGTGCTCGATGTCGAGCGTCTTGCCCGCACACGGGGTCTGGTTGTACTCGACGGTGATCGACTCGCCGGTCTCCGTCTGGACGTTGGAGATCCGCGGCCGGTACAGCGGCGGAGCGGACGGCGAGTCGTCGTCGACCCTGTTGTCGATCTCGGACGTCATCGGTGACCCGGGCGCGCTTCAGGTACCGGTTTCCTGTTTTTGGCGTTTGAAGGCGACGGCCCACGTGCCGGGGTCTTCACGGGATACCACGGCGCCACATCGTCACCGTGGCGGACGTCAGCGGCGACGGCGTGACAGACATGGTGTACCGCACCGACCTGAACTCCCTTGCCGGCGCTGCCGACTCCGCTGATGGAGAGGACAACGTCTACGGCGCCTCGGGCTGGGGCAGCGGCAATACCACCTGCTCATTGACACACCGGACGCCAACGGCGACTCCGTCCCTGATATCTGGACCGTGCACACCAACGGCACCGTACGGTTCTACTCCGGCAGCCGCACGGCCCACCCGGGCTCGGGTACAGAGGTCATCGGAACGGCGAGTTACTGGAAGAACCGGATCGCCATCGGCTGATGGCTCATTCAGGGAGAGCTGAGGAAGAGGGACGGATCACGCCCGTCCCTCTTCTTTCTCACGCCACGGCACACACGGGCTGGCTCATCCTGCCCATCTCGACCGTTGCCAGGTCGGCTTGAGTACACGTCGGCCGAGGTCCGCCGGTCTTGTGCAACCCCACTGCTCACCGGCGCTGGGAAGGCTTCCCTGCTTGCGGCGGGATGAGCTCCACGGGAGGCGAACCAGCAGAGGCCGAGAAGGTGGTTGGACCAGAAGCCGGCCTGCCCCAGCAACGGATCGCCAGGCACCACCGGACAGCAGTCCTACCCCCGAACGAGGAGTAGGTAAACCCGCAATTGTCGAGATGCCACAACAGTCGTTCCCCTGTGTACCGCCAGTTGCGCGACCCGGCCGAGAGCCGGTCTGCACGCTTGGCCACCAAATGGCCACCACACCGATCCGAACCGACCGAGACAGATCGGCAGCGAGGGCAAAGAGGCAGCTCACAACTGGTGCAGAACGGAATCACCACCAACTGTCAACCTCAGACCTACGCATTGCGATGCATAGACCAAGAGCGTCGGACTAGCCCGAATCCCAAGGCCAACAAAACGAAGAAACCCCAGGTCAGAGGCCCGACCTGGGGTTCACCATGGAGCCGCCTTCGGGATTCGAACCCGAGACCTACGCATTACGAGAACGCAAGATCGTTGCCCCAGGTTTCTCTGGCTGTCCCTGTTTTCGCCGTCTATGCAGGTCAACGGGGACAGACGCATCCGGGGCGTGTTGATCGTTCACGGGGTTTCACCGCCCTTCCGGCCCCATCCTGGCCCCAGGGACGTCCTGTCGGCGGGCTGGCCGCACCCCAGCCGGATGGGCCTCCAGTTCGCAGCCGGGCAGCAAAAGGGCGTCCAGCACATCGGCCTTGAGACGCGAAGAGGCCCCGCCCCTGCGCGGGCGGCGTCCTTGACGTTGCAGATGTCCTGTATGGCCGCCTCCTTCACGGCCTGAGAACACCCGGAAATTTGGACCGTGACTCCCGTACCATCTCAACCATGGATGGGGGCTCGTCGTGTGCGATGGACTGAGCGTGCGGAGAGGTGCCCTCGGCACTTGGTGCTCGCCCGCCCGGTTCCAGCGAATCTCCGGAACTGCCGCACACCGAGCAATGTCCATAGCGGGGGAAGCAAGGCTGAGACCCGGCATGACCTACGGCATCGCGCCGCCGGTAGGGATGGTGGCGTCCCCAAGCGCGCTGGGGTACTCGCTCCCGGACGCTTGGCAGACCTGGCCGACAACAGCGTCGCGGCCGAGGCCGGGACCATCGACATCGAGTTCACCTGGGCCGGTGCGGAATCCTGGGTGGCGGTCCTAGACGACGCGCGCGGTATGTCCGAGGCGTCCCTCGTCACCGCGATGACGGTTGCAGCGCGCGGCCCCGCGACCGACAGATCCGCCACCGATCTGGGGGCCTACGGGGTCGGACTCGAGTCCGCGTCCTCCTCGGGCCCGATCAGGCAAGTGGTTTAGACCACAAGCCGGTCAAGGGAAAGAAAACCCAGGTCACGGCGGAGTGAGTCCCAAGTCATATGCCCGGTGCGCCCCCAGGAAGGGAAGGTCGCACCGGGCATGTCGGCTCTTATGAGGCTCTGTCGGCTATCTCGCGCAGAAGGTCCTTGTACTCCGAGTGGCCTCGCACATAGCGGCAGTCACCGCTCTTGGAGTCGACGACAACCCCCGGACTGCCACCGAACCTTGGCCTTCCGTTCGGAGCCGGTGGGCTGACGGTGATCTGAAACAGATAGAGACCGGACCCCAAAATCCCTCGAAAGAGGAATCCCCATCGCAATCCATCGTTTTCGGGAAGATTGCGGGACCTGAATTCTTGTGCAGCCATCGTGGCGGCCTCAATGGTGATCACTGTGCACCCCCCCGTGTGCATGAACTCCCAGCGATCCCAATCAATATCGGCGTATCCGCCTGCCTGCCCGTCAAGGAACTTCACGTTCCCCTCCATGGTTCACCGCGTTGAAGAAGTGGCCTATGCCCCTATGTCCGAACCCTCCTGCCAGGCGAAGACCACTCCTCGTGCTCCGTTGCCTGCCTTGAGCAGCTCGTTCGCGACCCCGGCCGCACCGTTCTCCTGGTACCTGAATGTACTTCCGAAGTAACCTTCCAGAGTCTCGGGAGCCAATATGCCACTGTCCCACGCTTTCACAGGCTTACCCGCGAGCGTGCTGTCGGTCGCGATGGCACATGCTCCGCAGTTGTACCAATTCTTGGGTGCGCCGTGTTCTGCCGAGTTGACGAACTTGAGGGACCCACCCACTGCGACCCCGCCGATTGTCAGACTGCCGCCAGACGCCCCACCGGTCACCGTCTCTGCGATTTTCGCGGCGCAGACCGGGGCCGTGACCAGGCATCCCTCGCCCAGAGCGACGGCCGCCGGGACGCCGACCACGGTGAGAGGCCCGTGCAGAGCCCTTGAGAGGCGCGAAGCGCCATGCCCGGTGCGGACGTCCACGAAGGAACGTCCGCACCGGGGCGGCCACCGGGTTACGGAATGGCCGCGGTGTTCAGTAGCGTCGCCCGCCCACCGGAGCCTTCGATCTCGTCGTGCGGTACCGAAGGGTCACCCGAGAGATTTGTTCTTCTCGGATTGATATAGGTCGACCGCCCAACGCTCTCCATCGAAGAAATCGTCCCAGAAACCCGCCCTCTCCCATTTTTCCGGACCCAATGTGATGTCGCCGCTCGCCGCATGGGAGACAGCCCAGTGCTGTGGCACGCTGCCATCGGTCACCTCGAACAGGCGGGAGTCATAAAGTCCTGGGGTCTCGTCACGGACAGCCTCGACCCGGAACAAGTTCTCTCCGTCCGCTGTGGCAAAGACCTCGAGAACCGGATAATCGTGGTCCTCTCGGAGTCTGCTGGCCCCCCGAGTGATCGGCGCAGAGTACTCGCCAGCCCCCTTGAAACGAACCTTCACTACTGATCACCCCCGACCACACCAGGGAACTTCGCCTTGTAATCATAGTAGAGGACTTCGCCGGTTTCTCTGTTCATATAGAAATGAACCTCAAAATTCATTCCACTGGGAGCCTGATGCCGCTCCGTCGAATACTTACCCCACCGCCCAACTCCGCCTCGGGCCTCGAATTGTTCCACTACTGCGGGATTCTTCATCTGGCTCCCACGCTGGATCATAGTGGAGTTCTTGATGGCCTCTTCAGTAAGAGTCCCGTCCTTGTTGAACATGGAACCGGCTGACTCCAATCGGAGCGTCTCGGCAAGACGGCCGCTGCTCATGACGTTCTGCGCGCTGTCGGCCCCCTTGACTGCCCGGCTCGCGCTTGCAAGCGCAGCGCCCCCACCTACTACCGCGCTTCCGCCGGATGCCCCGCCGGTCACCATCTCCGCGATTTCCGCGGCGCATACCGGGGCCGTGGCCAGGCATCCCTCGCCCAGGGCGACGGCCACCGGGGCGGCGACCACGGTCACCGCTACGGCCGAGACGGCGCCAAGGACGACCTTCTGCCAGGTGGCGAGCTTGCCTGCGTCCGGAATGTCGTTGGCATTCGGATCGTACTGTGGGTTCGTGCCCATGGCCCAGCAGGCGTTGCAGTGGCCGTCGTCCTTCTTGGGCTTGGGATCGGGTCCCTTCTTGAAGACCACCTTGGCCGATTTGACGCCCCCGTCGGTGCGGACGGTGACGGTCATGGTGCCGCTTCCGGTACCGCCGCCCGACTTCTGGTACTGGAACGTCTGGGTGTAGGTCTTCGTATAAGACCACTTCCAACCGCTGCTGCTCTTGGTCCAGGTTTCGGTGCCGCCGTTGCAGGAGCTTGAGGCACCGCCGCACATTCCGTCGGGGCGCAGACCTGTGGGGTCGGCGAGCGTGACGGGCGTGTTGTTGGCGTAGCCGTAGCCGTTGAGGGATTCGTGGTCCTCAGGCGCGAGGACGGGGTCGACGGAGAGGAAGCGTCCGGTGGCCGGGTCGTACTCGCGGGCGCCGACGTGGGTGAGTCCGGTGTCGGCGTCGGCGGGTTTGCCGAGGAAGCCCTTGTCGTCGGGCCAGACCGACGGTGTCGCGCCGCGCGCCTCGCCGAAGGGCTTGGTGTACCGGCGGGTGACGGCCTGCGTGGTGGCGTCCACCGTCATCGAGGCGGTGCCGTGGTGGTCGTCGACCATCCAGGACAGGCCGCTCTCGGTGCGGACGGCGGTGGCGTCGCCGGCCGCGTAGTAGCGCTGGGCGGTGAACTTGTTGGCGGCCGTGTCGTAGTGGAGTTCCTGACCGGCCAGGTAGAGGACGGTCTTGTCAGGACCGCGGCGGATCAGGAGATCACCGTTGGCGTCGTAGAGGTAGTCGGTGGTCTTGGTGCCTTCGGTGAGGCGGGTGAGTTCTCCTTCGATGTCCCAGACGAGGCTCTGCGCAGTGCCGGTGGAGCCGTAGCGCTGGGTGGTGTTGCCCTGCTCGTCGTATGCCAGGGTCTTGGCGGTGCCGCCGTCGACGGTGAGCGAGGTCAGGGTGTGGGGCTGGCCGGTGCCGGAGGCGTTGACGGCGGGGTAGCCGTAGACGGTCGTGGTGTCAGTGGCCTTGTGCTCGGTCTGGGTGTCACGCAGGCCGCCGGGCTTGTAGGTCCAGCTGGTCCAGTACGGGGCCGGCCCGCCGAGGGCGGTCGCCGAGCGGGCGGTGGCGCAGTCGTTGGAGGACGGGGTCCAGGCTTCGGTCAGACGGCGGTAACCGTCGTAGGCGAAGCACTGGGTGTCCTTGCCGTTCGCCTTGTCGGTGATCGACTTGACGTTGCCGGTGGTGTCGTAGACGTAGTCGGCGTCGCTGGTGTAGCCGGTGTTGGTCTGGTCGACGGTGTGGGTGTTGGCCAGGCGGCGGGTGCCGTCCTCGTAGCGGTTGAGGATCTGGAGCTGCTTGGCCCCGGTGGAGGTGCCCAGGCGGGTCTCCTCGATCTCGCCGTACGGGGAGTAGCCGATGTTCTGGACGTAGTCGGTCATGCCTTCGGTGCCGGTGAGCATGCCGAGGTCGTTGTAGCTGTTGGCGACGGTCTCGGCGGGCAGGCCGGCCACCGCGGGCATCGAGGTGGACTGGACGGTGCCGTCCCTGTTGTAGACGGCGGAGGTGGTGAAGGTCTGCGGCGCCTGAGCGTCGGCGACCAAGGGGTCGGTGGCGGCGATGACGGTCTTGGTGCCCTTGGGGCGGCCGAGCGCGTCGTAGCCGGTGACAACCTGGGAGTAGATCTTGCCGGTGGTGCCGCCGACGTAGCGGATCGCGGCGGTCGGCTGTCCCTTGGCGAGGGAGTCGTAGGTGAACTTGGTCAGTTGGTGGGTGTTGTCCTTCGCCTCATCCCAGGTGCCGACCTTGCGGCCGAGCTCGTCGTAGTCGGTGATCAGGGTGCGGGAGACGCCGTTGAGCGTGCTGGTGACCGTCAGCGGCTGGTCTGCGTCGTTGTAGGTGGTGTCGACGCGGCCCTTGTCGGGATCGGTCGAGATGGTCTTGCGGCCACGCAGGTCATAGCCGTAGGTCCACACCGCGCCGTCCGGGCCGGTCAGCTTCTTGAGCTGGCCGCCGGCCGTGTACTCGTACAGCGTGCGTGTGTAGTCGCTGCCGGTCGGTACGGGGCCGCCGTACTCGCGGCGCTCGGTGACCCGGCCGCGGGCGTCGGTGATCGTGAGTGTGCCGGTGCCGCCCTCGGCGGCGGTGACGGTGGTGCGGTCGGCCTGCTCGTCGGTCTTGGTGCGCCACTTCTCCTGGTCGTAGACCCGGAAGATCGATTCGGTAGCGCGCCCGGCGGCGTCGTAGACCGTCTCGGTGGCGGCGGGGACGGAGCCGGGGTAGGTGTTGGCCAGGGTGCCCGAGGGTGCGGTGTTGTCGTGGACCTGGCTGTTGGAGATGTATGCCAGGCCGCGGTCGTCGTAGAGGGTTTCGGAGATCACCCGGCCGCCGTTCGGCGCGGGCACCTGCACCTGGCGGGAGCGCAGCAGGCCGTCGAAGATCTCGTAGGAGCTGTTGTAGGTCTTTCCGTCGGCCTTGAGGGCGTCGGTGCGGACCCAGGTCTCCTTGTCGTTGTTGATGCTGTAGGCGTAGACGATGGTGGCGGCGTCGCCGAGCGTGCGGGAGCGGTCCGGCTTCCAGACCGAGACCAGGCGGCCGAGCGCGTCGAAGGACCACTCGGTGACGTTGAGGTTGGTGTCGGTGGTCTTGGTGGCCGTCCCCCAGGCCGGGTCCACCACGGTGGTGGAGGTGTAGAGCTTGGGGTCGGTGGTGGTCTTGGACGTCAGCGGGCCGTAGCCGGTGTCGTCGGGAGCGTAGCTGGTCTTGACCGTGCTGTTGAGGGCGTTGGTCGCGGTGAGCGGGCGGCCCAGCTTGTCGTAGGTCGAGCCGGAGACCTTCTGGTAGACGGGCGTCTTGTCCACCGGGGCGTAGCTGGCGACCCGGTAGGAGGCGGTGATCTCGCCCAGGGTGGGCGCCACACCGACCGCCTGGCCGTCATAGGCGGTGGTGATGTCGGAGACGACGTCGTCAGGGATCACCGGCGTGCTCGCGCAGGGCACCGAGTAGGTCTCGGTGTGCGAGACCGCATTCACCAGCCAAGCCGTGGTGTTACGGGCGTAGCTGGTCTTCACGCACGTCTCGTCGCCGCTCTTGGCGGCGTCGCCGCTGTCCTCCACGGTCATCGGCATGCCGTACGTGGAGTCGTATGTGGTCTTCTGCTTGACCGTGCGGGTGCCGGTGGAGGCCTTGGTACGGGTGGCGGTCTCCCCGGCCTGGACGATCCAGGAGTCCGTCGTGCCCCAGCCGTAGGTGTGGCTGCCGGTCTTGTGGGACCAGGGGGTGTTGATGGTGCCGCTGAGTTCCTCGGTGCCGTTGTAGGCGATGGTCTCGCGGACGAAGCCGGCGTACTGGCGGGAGTCGTCGATGGCCGTGCCGGTGGAGTCGGTGACCTTCTCCACCCGCGCGGTACCGTCGAGTTCCTTTTCGCCGTTCAGGCCGCGCATGTACAGGGTCGACTTCTTGGAGCGCGGGCCCTCGGAGTCCCCGGAGGTCTGCACCACCTTGCCGTAGCCGCGCCACTGCGACCAGGTGCGGTTGGACGCCTTGGTCAGGCCCTCGTCATCGGCATAGGCCCAGCCGGCGCCGCCCTCGTAGTCGTAGTACGTCTCGCCGGTGTCGCCGTGGCCGTAGGGGTCGTCCTGGAAAACGGAGGTGACCACGTATTTGTGGAACCAGTCGGTGACCGGGGTCGCCCCGGACTGGGACCACTTGACCGGGAAGCAGCGGCGGGTGTTCTTGTCCATGTCCGCCGGCATGCTGGAGCCCCAAATGCAGTCGGGGTCGGAGTAGTTGACGGTGAGGGTCGATCCGGTCTCGGACTTGATGGTGCGCACCCGCCACTTGATGTAGCGCAGGGTGTCCGGGCCGCTGCCCTCGACGTGGTTGGACAGCTGGATACCGCCGAAGACGACCGGCGGCATGGCGGCCGCGGTGGTGTTGGCCTTGCCGGTGTTCTGGATGGACTTCAGCCACAGGCTCGCCGAGGAGGCGTCACCGGTGTCGGGGAAGCTCTGCTCCAGGTGCCAGGTGTCCACATCCCGGCGGGTGGTGCCGGTGCCGGTCCACACCGAGGTGGTGATGTCGGTGAGGCGCTTGCGGGTGAAGAAGGACGGGCCGATCTGAGTGGTGCACTTCGTGCCGGACGCACAGATCATGTCGAAGGGCACGTCGGGCCAGTTGGCCTTGGTGTCCTTGGTCAGGCTGGCGCAGCCGCCCGAGGTGACGCAGCGCTCGGCGTAGGTGAAGCCGACCTGCTGGGCGGCGGGCTTGGCGTAGATCACATCGTTGCGCAGACCGTAGTCGATGCGGTCGAGGTAGCCGCCACGGGTGTAGCCGGTGCCGTTGACCGTGGTGTCGGCATTCTTGGAGTAGTAGTTCGTCTCCCGGCTGTACCAGTAGCTGGAGGCGTTGTTGTGGGTGTCCACGACGTAGTCCAGGTTCCAGCGCCACGCCTGGTTGCAGAAGGAATCGCCGAATCCGGTGGACTTGTAGCAGGGCTCACCGGAGTCGTCACCGAAGACCGGGACGGTCCACACGGAGTTGGTGACCGGGTCGTCGTCGGCGGTGGAAGTGGTGCCCTTGTCGCTCCAGCCGGGCAGGCGGTGCTTGCCGAAGAAGTACTGAGTGCCGGAGGAGTCCGTGACCTTCCAGTACTCGGTGTTGTCGTCGCCGTTGCCGGTGGCGCCCGTCAGGTGCTCGACGCGGGTGCCGTCCTCGTTCTTCAGCTTCCAGGCGCCGCCGGACGCCTGGGACAGGGCGGCGGTGTCGCAGGCCGCCTTGTCGGCGCAGGTGTTGACCAGCTCGACGGCCTTGCCGTTGAGGACCAGAGTGGCATTGGCGTACTTCCAGCACAGGTCGCCCTTGCCGGACTGGCCGTCGTCCTTGCACGAGCCGTACTTGCGCTCGATGTAGGACTCGGTGATCGAGAAGCCTTCACCGATCACGGAGGTCTGGTTGTTCTCCCCGGCCGTGCGGCCGTCCACCGAGGCGGAGTTGTAGGAGATGGATAGGCTCGGGGACGGGCCGGCCGTCGCCGGGGGCACCCGCAGCGGGTAGTTCCAGGTGAAGTCACCCGTACTGCCGCCGCCCTCCCACGTCGCGGTGGGGGACAGCGACGTGGCGCTGTAGTCGCTTCCGCCGCCCGAGCTGTCGGCCGCCGCCGCCAGCAGCATCGGGGTGCCGACCGCGAGAGTGCGGGCGGAGACGGTGCCCGTCAGGGTCTGGGACGCCGCGTCGTTGTCCGCGCCGGCCACCGGGCTCTGGGTGCGGCAGGACTTCCTCTCCGGGGTGGTCAGGGCACACGCCGGCAGCGACACCAGGCTCAGCCGGGGACCGAAGTTGCCGCCGTAGACGTCGTTGAAGGAGGAGTAGTCCAGGGCGACCCGGAGCTTGTCGGTGTCACTGGCGGAGTTCCGGGATGAGGCTGCCACCGGGTCGACGGTGAGCAGAACGCCGTTGACGCCGGCCTTCTTCGCAACCGCTTGAGGGAGGACGCTGAGCGTCACCTTCTCGGCCGGTCCGGTGGCCTTCGCCGCCGTCTTGTTCTTGGCCGACTTGGGTGCCGGGGCAGCGGGCTCCTGGGCCAGCTTGACGCCAAGCCCGCCGACAGTGACCGAGGCACCGCCCTTCACCGGGACTTCGGCGGTGGCCTTCCCGGGCTTCGGCCATGCGGCCTTCTTCAGCCGCTCACGGCTCCTTTGGGAGGCGGGGGCTGCCTTGTCCTTCGGGGCCTTGGACGTGCTGGGCTTGAGCACACCTACCTTGTCGATCTTGGCGTCGGGCCGGTCCTCCAGCTTCTTGCGGGCAGCCGGGGACTGGGCCTGAGCGGTGAAGTCGTAGCCCGACGGCAGCACGACCTGGGGTAGGAGGGACAGAGAGGCGACCAGTGCGCCACGGCCGAGCCAGCGGCGTAGGACCGCCCCTGGCAGGCGCGGGCGGAAGGGTCTTGAAGACACGGTGATCCCCCTGGATTTGGAAATGGGCAGGAGCCGCTCCGGGGCCGGGCCGATACCGGAGCGGAGATCTGGAACGTGCGGGGAGGCCGGGTGGCCGGGCGGAGGTCCCGCCCGGCCACCCGGGAACTGGCTACTGCTCGGTGTTCCAGCGGTCGGCGATCACGCTGGTGGGCGTAGCGCCGGACCAGACGCGGACGCTGTCGATCGTTCCGGGGAAGTAGCGCGTGGCGGTGCCGTCGATCTTTGCGCGGCCCACTTCGAACGCGCCGTTCCCCTGCCACGGAGCGGGGAAGGACACGTCGTCCTCGCTGCCCATGCGTGCGCTGTCGACGTAGAGGATGAGCGAACCCAGCTTCGGGCCGTTGGACGTGTCGACTGCCGTCTGCGCGTCGTACACGACGGTCAGCATGACGGGATCACCGTTGAGAGCAACAGCGCTGACGGCGTCGGACTCATTCTTCGTCCAGGTCGCACCGGTGCCGTCCTTGTCGGGGCGGCCGAAGGTCCAGCGTCCCTGGCTGCTCCCGGAAGGCTGCTCGTACCAGACGCCCCAGGACGACTGGGTCGCCCCTGACTGCCCGAACACCTGCACCGCGTACGACTTGGTCGTGTCGGCGAACTTGGCGGGGTCCAAGGTCACCCAGGCGGTCGCCGTGAACGAGCCGGTGTCGTCCACGATCGGGCCCGTCGCTGAGGCATAGGCAGTGGAGCCGTTCAGTTGCATCGTCTGCCTGGTCGTGCCGGTCTCTCCGGTGTCGGGGTCCGCACCGGTGGTGATCTGGGCCAGCGTTGCCCCGCTGAGGGTCAGAGTGCGGGCGGAGCCGCTGGTGTCCTTGATCGTGGTGCCGGTCGCGTTCACCGTGTCCGTGGCATCCCACTTGGCGACCAGCGCGGGCACCGGATCGCCGGAGCTGCCGTCGCTGCTGTCCTCGTCCTCGAAGCGGGCGTCCTGGAGGACCTCCGAATCGGCGAGCACCCGGGACCACACGTGCACCTCGTCAATGAGCCCGGTGAAGTACTCGACGTAGCCGGTGCTGTTGTGGAACCTCCCGATCTGGAGTGGCCCGGTTGCCGCCCACGGTGTAGTGAAGGCAACGGGAGCCCCTTGCGGGCGGCCGTTCACATACAACTGCACTGTCTGTCCCACAGCGTCATAAACACCGGTGAGGTGCGTCCATACGCCTGCCGCGGGAGCGGCGAGGGAGGTGGAGCGGCTGGCCGTCGGAGCAGCAACGTCACTTTGGTAGCGGGAGAAGGCGAACCGCTTGCTGGTGGCCGAGTAGTGCAGCGCGAAACCCGACAGCGTAGTGGCCTGCTGAGAAACGAAGGTCTGGCTGCGGGAGATATCCGAGAGCCGAACCCAGGCGGAAAGGCTGAACGACTTGGTCGTGTCCACCACCGCCCCGGACGACTGGGCATAGCCTGCGGTGCCGTCCAGCTTCAGGGAAGCCGGCCCTCCACGGCCAGACCCGTTGTACGAAGCCCCTGACCCCGTGGACAGTGCGTGGGGCGTGGCGGCGGTCGTGGAGTCGTTGCCGTCGCCGTCGAAGTGCCACACGCCCGAGGGCTTCGCACCGGGGTTGACGAGGAAGCTGTAGTAGCCGGTGAGGGAGCTGTGGCCGGCCGCGTCGTAGCCCCAGACCTGGACGGTGTTCTCACCGACCTGATCCGGCGTGATGTTCGCCCTGCCGGCCGTGCCCTTCGCAACGGTGATCGGCGCGGACACCGTGCCGCTGTTCAGCCGCCACTTGTAGCTGACGACGTCCGACTGGATGCCGGCCGTGGTGGGGTTGGTGTCGGCAGGCGTGAAGAGGAACGCGCCCGTCACGCCCACACCGTCCGCGGCGGGGTCGGTGGCGGCGGGCTTGTAGCGGCCGTCCGAGCTGGACACCACCGGAGGCGGCGGGGAATCGGTGTCGACCCGGAAGTAGCACCAGGAGGACCAGGCAGAGTCAAGGACGCCTGTCACGCCCCGGTCCGTCTTGTAGTACGCCTGTGTCCTGGCCCGCAGTCTGTAGTCCGTCTGCGGGGCAAGTGCGGAGGACGTGGCGTCACGCACCGCGTTGTCCGCCACCCAGGCGCCGTCGGGAGACACCGCCCACCAGGCGCGGCTGGAGCCGTCCGCCTTCCAGATCTCGAACATGGCCCGCAGCTGCGCCTGCGATCCGTCCGCTGATTGCACCGTGCCGTACACCTTCGGCGTGGTGTCGCTGGTGACCTGCGGCACGGCGGAAGTCCCGCACGCCTTGCCGATGGTGCCTGCCTGGACCTTTGCCTCGGTCGGAGTGGAAGGGTAGGACACGTAGGTGACCGACAGCTTGGCGTCGTTGCGGAAGCGCGCCCAGGCGCCCGCGTCGGACTCGTCATGCGCCGTCAGCGAGAACGTGATCTGTGACTGCTTGTTCGCGGCGTAGGACGCGAGGGTCGTCGTCAGGTTCTCGTTCGTCTCCCCGCCGGAGACGTTGTCGCTGAAGCGCACCCAGTTCGCCGGCTGCGACGGGCTGCACAGGGAGTCCCGCCCGTAGGCCACGTTCCGGTCGCCCATCAGGTCCACCCCGGTAGGCCGGGACGACCAATTGGTGCTGGAGGAGATGCCCTTGTTCACGCGGGTCAGGTCGTACCAGTGCGGGTCGCAGGTGAACGTCCACACCTGGTACACCTCCATCGTCGCGTCCAGGACCTTCTTGCCATGGATCGACGAGAGCGGGTACTCGAAGTACATGCGCTGCGTGTACGGGGTGTTGGCGCAGAGGTAGCCGGCGTAGTTGGAGCAGTGCCCCACGCCCTTGTCCCCGTCGAACTCCCAGTACTTGGTGCCGTTGGAGGCCAGGGCCGTCCAGTCGCCCAGCGCGATGCCCTTGGTCGGCGGGTCGATGTAGAGCGGGAAGACAGTGTCCTGGCCGTGGAGCAGGGCCGGATCGGGTGTGATCTCCAGGATGTCGTCGGCGACCTTGAGCGGGACCTTGGCCACCGTGTCACCGCTGCCGGGGCCCTCCGAAGGGGCCGGCTCGCCCCCGGCGTCGGGCAGCGGGGCCGCCATCGTCGGCTCCGGCTCGCCCTCGGTCTCCGCAGGAGCGGTACGGGCGAGTTGCGTCGTGACGCCGGCCGTGGCGGTGCTGGTGGCCGGAGCGTCACCGGCTGAGTCCCACATCCGCCCCGCCGGACTCTCGAAGACCGGGGTGCCGTTGCCGTCGCGCGCGACGAAACCGCCGTCGGCTGTCGGGGCGATGCCCAGGCCACCGCCGGAGACGGTCATTTTGATCGTCGCGAGCGCCGGGTTCTTCGCCGCCTGAGCGGTCCTGACCACGAGCACCGACGTGTAGCCAGAGCTCAGCGCCGTCAGCTTCAGATCGACGTCCGGGAGGACTCCGGCGTAGGTGGCGGTGGCGCCGTCGAGCCGGGGCTCGGGCAGCGCGGTGGGCCAGCCGAGTTTCAGCTCTTGCCCCTTGTCCTCCAACGTGACCAGTCCGGCCCCGCTGCCGCCGCCCGAGAAGGTGAGGCCGGCCGTCGTGTTCTTCGCCCGCACCGAGCCGTCGGTCTTGCGCACGAGAGTGGTGTCGATAGGCGCCCAGGTACCGTCGTCCTTCTGGGCACGGACGGGAGCCGCGTTGCTCTCCTGCGTGAAGGTGCCATCCGGGTTGGCGAAAACCTGGGACGAATCGGTGGTCGCCGCATCCACGGCCACGCGCTCACCGGTCTTCGCGGCGAGAGCACTCGCCTGCGACTCCGCAGTCCTGTCAGCCGCCGTCGCGGCGGCCCCGTCATCGGCGAGTGCTGAAGTCGCCCCCGCCCCGACCACCGGCACCACGCCCGCTAAAAGCGCGACAGTCATCGCCCCGCTCCGCACCACTCGGTGCCAGCCGTGCCGCCGTCTCTGCGTAAACACGCCCCACCCGCCCCCTTAAATTTCCCTTACAACAAGCTGTGAAGATCATGTGTTGATCGAACACGCGTGTCAATGGCGTCAGGCGGGACATTGATTTCTTTCCAACTCACCAGTCGGGGTACGGCAGTTGAACTGGCACCCCTGGCCTGCGGATACCGCGTGCCAGACATCGCGCGGCACCCACGCCCGGCTCGCCACCACCGCCAAATCCGCCCGGGGCCGGCTCGGGCAGGTAGAGGTCGAGGCGGTCCTGACTGGCACCCGGGCATGCGGAGGCGGTAGCCCAGTTCCACACTGAGCCCGGAGGCGGCCTCGACGAGCATGGCGACGTTGCATTCGAACAGGAGCAGCCGCAGCCGGTGCAGTCCGAGCATCCGCGTCCGCTGGTGCGGTTGGCGAGCGTCGCCAGCCTGAAAAAGCCCTTGAGCGCACTCCCACTCACCCAGGCCATGAGACTGCGGAACGCAGGGTGTCCGGACCACGGTCAGGACGGTCGAGGTTGCGGCGGAACTGCCAAGTCGGAGCAGGATTCAGATCAGCCGGCAATTCTCCCGGGTCGGAGCCCGGTTGCCGCGCTTCCCGCACTCAGGACACCCCGAGGGCTTGACGGTACGGGTCCGAAACTGCAACCGGGCGGGCCACTGGTGACCGTGTCCTTCCGCCGAGCAGCGCAACTCGCACCGGTCCACAGAAGGCTGCGGCATGTCCTCCAGCGCCACACCCGGGCTGGACAGGTTGAACACGATGCGGATACCGACCGACCCGGACCAGACGGTCCGGCCCGAGACGCCGGCCGCGACGGCCTCGACCTTGCCATACCTCGTCACCGCGTCCGGGCAGTGGAGGAAAAAGACCCAGGAAGAAGACACAAAAGACGAAGATGAACGAAAGGGTCATGCGCGGGCCCCAGATCGGGCCCCATCTGGCCCTCTCAGGGCCCGATTAGCAAGCGGTTTAGACCAAAATCCATCCACGGGAATGACAAAAGACCAGGTCACGGGCTACATAACCTGGTCTTCCATAGAGCCGCCTTCGGGATTCGAACCCGAGACCTACGCATTACGAGGTCTATAGCGGCTTCGCGGTGATCAGGGCGAACCCTCGACATACCATCTGACCTGCGCGTTTGCCATACCTGGCTGTCTTCAGCTTTCCCTGACTATCTCGGACTGACGTGTACGGCGTACGTACTGGACCCTCCCGGGGCCGGTCATCACTATCCCGACTCTAGTGTTCACTTTGAACACTTCATCGTGTATGGTGGACACCAAGCCGCTCGAAAAGAGCGACGGCCCCCGCCGGTGCGCTAACACCGATCGAGGGCCTGACGGAACAACCTGACTACAACAGGAGTCCGCTGTGTTGCAGCTTCTCATGTCCCCGCGGCCCGGCCGCACCGTTCGAGCCATGCTCGGCACCGTCGCCGACGCCGTCCGCTCCGTCATCACCCCCGCCGCCCTCGGCGCCGACCAGGCCGAGCCCGCGGTCGTCGAGGCCCCCGACCCGGCCGGCCTCTACGAGGTCGACGAGATCCCCGCCGTCGAGACCATCGAGGCCGCCGCCCGCGAGTACGACCGCGCCGCCGACGCCGCCCGCCGCGCCGACCGCGGCAAGCGCGCCGCGAAGAAGATCCTCGACCGCCTCCCGGCCGGCGTGTACGGCACCTGGAGGGTGTTCCGCACCCCGTCCTCCCGGCAGACGCCCGACCTCGTCGAGATCACCCGCATCTTCAAGGCCAACAACCTCGGCCCGGTCCCGATGAAGGCGTGCGCCCCGTCCCTCAAGGTCGAGCTGTTCGAGGTCGCCCCCGTCGAGGTCGAGATGCTGGCGGGGGTGGCTGCCTGATGTCCATCATCCTCGGGCTCGCCGCCCTCACCCTCGGCCACTGCCTCCCCACCCACCAGACGCCCGCGCACACCCCGCCGACCGCCAAGCCCACCGTGCGCCAGTTCATCGACCAGGCGCCCGACGAAACCCGCATCACCTACGAGGCCGTCGCCGTGTACCTCGCGGGCAAGGTCTACGACGAGGCCGTCAAGCAGGACGACCCCGCCAAGACCCTCGACGGCATCGCGGACGCGCTCCCCGACACCATGACGAACGTCTTCCAGACCATGGGCACCGACCCCGAGTTCAGGGAGGTCCTGCGGCCCGCGGTCGCCGACCAGATCTGGGCGTACACCGCTGTCGAGTACGCCCGCGTCGAGGCGGGCGACGGGTACGGCTACCTGTTCGACTTCCTCGTCGAGAAGCTGCGCGCCGGTGCCGACCCGCACACCGTGAGGGCGACCGCCCTCGACGTGCCCAAGCGGCTCCGCGAACTCGCCGAGGCCGCCGAGCAGACCGGCGGTGACCAGTGAGCCGCAAGCCCGCGGCCGTGCAGGCGCCCACCACCACCGTGGTGGGCGCCCTGCCCCCGGCCTCCTCCGCCCCGGTCCGCCGTCTGGTCGCCGCCGGGTTCATCCGCCGCTGGGCGGGCCGCACCATCACCGTGCGCGCCACCCCGGCCGGCGTCACCGGCACCATTACCCCGGCCCCCGTCCGGGTGGCCAACTACGACAATTACGGCAGCCTCTGGGGCTACGAGACGGCCGCCACCGCCGAGCAGGACATCACCGCCGCCCGCGCCAACGGGGCCACCGTCGACGAGTGGGAGACCACCGACCGCGACGGCCAGCCGCTCCGCATCGTCCGCATGGCCGACCCGACGTTCCTCGACACCATCAGCGTCTTCACCGGAGGCGCATGATGAACCAGCCCTGCGCCAGCATCACCGCGCTCGCCGCCCAGAACGCGGAGTTGGAGACCGCGATCCGCGTCGCCCAGCGCATGCTCGACGCGTACGGCGACCCCACCGGGTTCGACGTCTTCGCGTACGCGCAGGCTCATGGTGGCCTCACGGAGGCGCTCAGGATCCTGCTGCGCGCCCTCGGTGCCGAGCCGGAGTATCGAATCGATACCCCGTCGGGTGAGCGTTGCCCGGCCGCGCATGCTGAGGACCCCACCCCGTGCGGCGGTCCGGTCGTCGTCACCGTCCTCGACGCACGCAACGCGGGCGCCCAGGGCTGCGAGCATCACGGCGCCCGGCTCCTCGCCTCCCTCGACGGCGGCCGGGTCTACACCCTCGGCACCTCGCCCGAGGGCGCCGCCATCCGCGTCTTCAAGGCCGCCGCCGGCATCCGCCCCTTCCCCTGGCTGACCGACGCGCCGCGCACCTGGCCGTCCCAGCTCAGCACCGAGGAGAACCGCCTCCGGGGTGAGGGCCAGTGACCTCCTACGACCCGCTGTACGACCCGGCCACCGACGGCCCGTCCTTCGTGGGCCCCGTCGACAGCGAGCTGCGGAGCGCCCGCCGACTCCTTGACGAGACCGCCTCCGCCAACATCCACGACCACACCGCGATGGTGAAGGCCGCCGTGTCCCTCGACTACCGGCTCCGCTCGATCGTCGCCGCCCTGGACACCGAACGGGGTGAGTGCCCGTGACCAGCGAGCCCCGCACCGTCACCCTCGACACCGAGGACTTCGGCCCGGTCACCCTCCCCGAGCCGTCCTGGTGCGCCGGACATCAGAACCACCTGCCGGACTCCTACCGCATCGACCTCGACCACAAAGGCCCCGAGCACCGCCTCACCCACGACGGGGAACTCCTCTGGACCGCGTTCGTCGCCGAGGCCCCCTACGCCAGCCGCCCGGAGGCGCGCGCCCTCGGCGTGTACGTCGAGCAGGGCAGCTACGCGTACACCCTCAACGCGACCGAGCTGTACGACCTGGCTGCGTCGTTCGAGGCACACGCCGACCGCATCCGCGAACTCGCCGATCAGCTCACCGCGATCCTCGACGGCGGTGAGGACCGGTGACCGACGCCGAGCGCGACGAACTCTCCCGCAAAGTCCGTGAGGCCAACCGGCGGTCCGAGGAGCGGCCCCGGTGAACAGCACCCGCCCGATCCGCCGCCCGACCGAGGTGGCCGCCCTCCGCGCGGTCGCCCGGTCCGGCCGGCGCCTCCCGCCCGTCACCGCATTGCTCGCCGCCCTGATCGAAGCCAACGACCGCCGCGACCGCGAAGGCGTCCAGCTCGCCGCGCACCTCGTCGTGCGCGCCGCCGCCCCGGAGGTGGGCGAAGCATGAACCACATCAGAAAAGCCGCGCCCTGGGCGCTCCCCGCCACCCTCACCGCCATCGCCGTCGTCTGGGCCGTCGCCGCCATCGGCGACACCCTCACCGCCCAGGCGCAGCCCGGGTTCGCGTACTCCGTCGCCGTCCTCTACGACGCCGTCTGGCTGTACGCCCTCGCCCAGGAAACCGCCCACCGCCGACAGGGCTCCAGCGCCCGCCTGCCCAAGGTCATCGGCTGGACGTTCCTCCCCCTCACCGTCGCCGTCCTCACCGTCCACGGCCTCCTCGCCGGTGACGTCCTCGCCGCAGTCGTCGGCGCCCTGATCCCCGTCCTCGCCAAGGTGACGTTGGTGATGGCCATCGACCGCGACCGCACCCGGATCAGCGCCCGCGCCCAGGCCGCCATCGACCGGACCCGCGCCGCGACCCGTGACCGCATCGCCGTGACCCGCGCGGTAGCGGCGGCACGGGCCGACGAAACGAAGGCCGCCGCCGACATCGTCAAGGCCGCCCGAGAGGCCGAAGCCGACGCCGTCACGGTCACCCACGACGCCTACCAGGCGTACGCCGGCGTCATCGAGCAGCACCCCCTCCCGGAAGCCGTCGAAGACCTGCCCGGGCTGATCTCCGACGGCGAGTTGGAGGCCCTCCTCGCGGGGGGTGTGCCGGACGGTATTCCCGCACTTGGCACGGGGGTTTCCGACCCTTCCGGCACACCCTCCGGCACGGGTGGCGGCACGCCCTCGCTGGAGGCGTCGAAGGAGGCCAACCATCAGGCGGTCGCCCTGCTCGCCGCGCAGATCTACGCGGTCGATCCGCCGCCGTCGAAGCGCAAGTTCAGGGAGGTCATGCGGGCCGCGATGAACGCCCGCCGTCTGACGGGGTCGTGGGACACCATCGACGCCCTGTACGACCGGGAGAAGGCGCTCGCTGAGCCTGCGGCGGGTGAGGAGTCATGACCGAGCCGACCCCCCTGGACCGGGCGGAGTCCGCGGTGCGGGCCGCCGAGGTGGACACCGTCGCGGTGCAGCTCGCGCTCGCCGCGGTCGAGTTGGCCAAGGCCGCCACTGCCCAACAGCAGACCGCCCCGCCGGCCGCATGCGGACACGACCACAAGCGTGGCCGCACGGCCGGCGAGTGGCTGGCCATCGGGTGCGCGGTGTGTGTCGGCAGCCTCGGTCTGGCCTTCGCCTCGATCGCCCTGGCTATCGCCGCGTGCTGCGCCACCGGATGCTTCCTGATCCTCCACAGGCTGTGGACGGCCCTGCGCAACCCCAAGGGCTGACTGGCCCTTCCGTCCCACAGAGGTTCTTCCGGGACCTCTGTCGGGCGGTGGGGCCGGAACGGTCCGGCCCGCCAGGGAGGACACCCCCACGTGAGCTTCATCGCCGACAAGACCCGTGAACTCCGAGCCGCCCTTCAGGCCGGAGACACAGCTCGCGCCGCCCAGGTCATCAACGAAGTCGTGCTGGAAAACGACCAGCCCTTCGAAACCACCATCACCCAGCTGACGGACCTCTACCGCCAGCAGCAGCGCTGAGCCGAAAGGAGCCACCCCGTGACCAGCACCAACCAGCAGCAGATCGAGACCTACCAGCAAGGCGCCGCCGAATGCCGCGCCCTCCAACTCCAACAACAAGCCGCCGGAAACACCGACGTCGCCCGCCTGGCGGCCGAGGGTGTCGACGCCAACCTCGACCGCATCAACGAACTGAACGGCCAGCAGTGAAGCGCCGCCTGGTCTTCGGCTTCCTCAACGGGGAGATCGTCACCCCGCAGGAGCAGGGCCTGGAGCCCGACGGGACCTTCACCGTCGAGGCGGGCCAAACCGTCACCGACGCCAACGGCAACACCTACACCTCCACTGCGACGCCTGCCGACGAGACGGAGACGGAGAACCCCGATGTCTGAGCCGAAGCTCACCCTCGGCGAGAAGGCCGCGATCGTGCGCCTGGAACTCAAGGGCCTGCGCCGCGCCGCCGCCGGCATCACCGTGCAGCCCGACATCGACCGCGGCATCGAACGCATCAAGGACCGCGCCCGGCGCCGCGCGCAGCAGGAGCAGTAGCTCCACCCCGGGGACGGCCCTTTCCGCCAAGTCAGCAGCCGTCCCCGGGCCTCCCAACCCTCCGCAGAAGGAAAGGAATCACCAGGATGACCGACACCGTCCCCGAGCGGGTCAACGGGCACGCCGAACCGAAGATCTCCGTCATCAAGTTCGAGCCCGAGACGTCCACGGCCGTTACGACCGTGGTTGACCCCGCCGCCCCGCGCTCCCGCCGACGGGTACGCATCGACCACCTGCGGCGGGTCGTCGTCGAGGCCCGCGACCACAACACCTATCGCGTCCTCGTACGGCACGGCTCGTACGTCGTCGGCGGTACCCGGATCCTCACCCGCCGCGCCTGGGACTCCCGTACGACCGCACGGCACGAGCGGATGATGCGGGCCGCCGAGGCCGCGGGGAACGAGGAGTTGGTGCGCCAGTGGGAGCAGCGGGCGTACGCCTACCGGTTCGCCCGCCACAAGCGGCGCATGGACTTGCTACAGATGGCGCTCAACGCCCCGAAGGCGATCGCCTCCGCCGCAGCCAGCGCGGGCAGCGTGCTGCTGATCCTCGGCATCATGCTCGCCTGCTACAACCACGACGTCCGCGACGTCCTCACCCCGGTCAACACGGTCATCGAGCTGATCGGGTGGGTCGCGTTCATCGCCGGCGTCGTATGGGAGCCGCTGCTGTACTCGCTGCCCGTCCTCGCGGTGGCCGGCGCCTGGACCGTCGGACGCACCCGGCAGACCGCCCCCACCTGGGCGCTCCCCGCCGGTGGTGAGGACCGTGACGTCGTGCCCGACGAGAACGCCATCCTGCGCGCCCTACGCAACCTGGGCATCCCGCCGCTGAACAAGGCGTTCAAGGAGGGCTGGCAGCCTCGCTGGGTGCAGCCGTCGACTCGTTCCGGGAACGGCTGGCATGCCCAGCTGCAGCTCCCGGAGGGCGTCCCTGTCGAGATGATCGCGGACAAGAAGGAGGTGCTGGCGCACAACCTGATGCGCAAGCCGATCGAGGTGTGGCCGACCGAGCCGCGCGACCAGGCCGGCGTCCTCGACCTCTGGGTCGCCGACCCGGGCGTTCTCACCAAGCCGGTACCGCCGTGGCCGCTGCTCACCGAGGGGACCGCGGACTTCTTCCGGGGCGTCCCTGTTGCGCTCAACGCCCGCGGCGAGCAGGTCGTAGGCCGGCTGATGGCCGCGAACTACCTGGTCGCCGGGATCATGGGCTCTGGTAAGAGCAGCCTGGTGGTGTGTCTGCTCCTCGGCGCGATGCTCGACCCGCTGGTCGAGATCGACGTGCACGTCCTGGCGTACAACAGCGACTACGACCCGATGCGGCCCCGCCTGCGGAGCCTGGTGAAGGGCGACGACGACGAGCATGTCGTTGCGGCCATGGACACGCTGCGCGCCCTGGCCGGTGAGGTGTCCCGTCGCGGGCAGGAGTTGGAGCGCCTCGGCACGGACACCAAGGTCACTCGCGAGATGGCGGAACGCGACCCGTCGATGCGGCCGAGGATCGTCGTGTTCGACGAGGTCCACGAGTTGTTCGGGCACAAGGAGCACGGCAAGGAAGCCAAGGAACTGGCGCTGAAGGTCACCAAGAAGGCCAGGAAGACGGCCATCATGCTGCTGTGGGTCACCCCGGATGCGGATGCGGCGAGCCTGCCGCGCGGCATCTCGAAGACGGTCTCCCACCGGGTCGCGTTCGCGATCAACGATCACCAGGGCAACGACGCGATCTTGGGTACTGGAATGCACAAGAACGGGTACTCGGCGACAACCCTCGTCGCAGGTGAAGACGTCGGAACCGCCATGGCCGCAGGCTTCGGGAAGACTCCCGGGCTGATCCGCTCCTACTACGTGCGCAAAGAGGCCGGCGTCGACGAGGTCACCCCGGTCGTCGAGCGGGCCATGGCCCTGTACGAGGGCACGGGGCCGGAGGACGGGCCGACGTTCGAGCCGCTCGACCCGCTCGCCGACGTCGCCGCCGTCCTCGGCGACGACCTGCGGATGCTCACCCAAGAGGTGCTGCACCGTCTCGCCGAGCGCCGGCCGGACGCGTACCGGGAGTGGGGGCCGTCCGATCTGAAGCGGGCCCTGGAGCCCTACGGGGCCGAGCCGTACAAGTCCGGCGGGAAGTCCACGGTGTCCCGCGACCGGGTCCAGGACGCCATCCTGGAGCGCCTCGCGGAGGACCTCGACGACGAGGGAGGCGACGAGGACTGAGGGAGTTCTCCCCGCCAGGCTCCCCGGCCTGCCTCCCTCGACATGACCTGCGGGAATGTCCACCGAGGGAGGCAAGGGAGGCAACTTGCCGGGTCCCGCCAGGACCCCGCAAACGGCCTCTCCGGCTCCCCTTCGCCGCCTCCCTCCCTGCACGACCTGCCTCCCGCTGATACGGTGCCCTCGTACATGGCATGGACGTGGCTAGGCGAGGCATGGTCAGGCGCGGTGCGGCAGGCACGGCTTGGCGAGGACACATGAACCTCGACCAGGAAGAGAATCGCCATGTTCGACGCAGAGATCACCTTCGACGCTGGCATGCCGACTGACACCATCTACATGTCGCTCTCGGTGGACCAGACGACGGTGTACGTCACGCTGTCTCCCAAGACGAGGAACCCGCATTTCCTCGCCCTCCTGGAGCCCTCCCTCAGGGCACCGATCGTCGATGCTCACGACGGCAAGATCGCCGTGGAAGGCCTGCCGCCGGAGGGCCTGCCGAAGTAGCCGACGGCCCCCGCCTCGCACGTCGAGGACGGGGGCCTTCTGCGTTCCGGGGCGAACGCTTTACGGCCCCCGTGTGTTCACGGAGGCCGTATGTTCCCGGAGCCGACCGGGAGTAGCGTTCTGAGTGTCGAGGTCAGAACGGAGCCAGCATGCCACACCCAACTCGCGCCGGCACCGGCGGAATCGGGACCCGAATCCAAGAAGTCGCCGCCCTGCGCGGCTACTCCCTCAGAGAACTCGGGCGCCGCGCCAACGTCTCCCCGGCCATGCTCTCCCGCATCGTCAACGGCCAGCGGCAGGCCAGCCCCTCCATCGTCTCCGCCGTCGCCCGCGCCCTGTCGGTGAGCATCTCAGTCCTACACGGACAGCCCTACATCCACCAGCTCCAAGCCGACCAGCTCGACCGGCTGATAACGCCCATCAGCATGGCCCTGGACGACTGGGACATCCCCCTCGGGGAAGGCGACCCCCCGCCCCGCACCCTCGGCGACCTCCAGGCCGCTGTGACCGAGCTGGAACGCAAGCGCGCCCGCGCCGAGTACATCGAGATCGCCCACGAACTCCCCTCCCTCCTCGCCGAGGTCAACGCCCACGTCCTCACACAGCGGCCCGGCCACACGCTCGAACAGGCGGCATGGCTGCAAGCCGAGCTCTGCCGCACCGTGTACGTGGTCGGCCGCCAGATCGGGTTCATGGACCTGGCGCGCCTCGCGCTCTCCCGTATGGGGGTCGCCGCCCCGCAGTCCGGCGACCCGCGGCAGGTGGCGATCGAACGGTGGGACCGGGCGCAGCTGATGGCCGACGCCGCACGCCACGACCGGGGCATCCTCCTCGTACGGCAGGCGCTGAAGGATCTCGACGACGACGGGCAGCAGGCCACGAAGGCGGTCCGCGGCGCGCTGCACCTGAAAGCGGCGATCCTCTCCAGCCGCCGCGGGGACACCGCTGGCGCCGACGAGTGGCTGACGGCGGCCGGGGAGATCGCCGAGGAGACCGGGGAGACCCGCGACTACGGGCTCGTGTTCGGCCCCGTCAACGTGGTGATCCACGCCATGTCCGCGTCCAGCGACCGGGACAAGCATGCGCGGGCCTTGGAGAAGGCCCGCAAGGTGCGCCTGCCGGACGACTACCCGGAGGCGAGGGCCGGCCACTACTGGGTGGACCGGGCGCGGGCGGAGACGTGGACGGCGAAGCACGAGGACGCGTTCAAGTCGCTGGGCCACGCGCGGAAGGCGGCACCGCAGCAGACTCGGTATCACCCGGGCGTGCACGAGACGGTGGCGACGCTGCTGCGGGCGCGGACGCGGGCTTCGGGGGATCTGCTGGAGTTCGCGAACTGGTGCGGCGTGTAGCGCCCGGACCAATGCGGGTCAAGGGGTCGGGTGTTGCCAACCTGTCAACGCCAGGCCCTTGCTCGGTCGGCACGATGTGACGGTACCCACATTGTCTGTACATGGAGCCGACCATGCCCAGCCGCAAGCCGACGACGGATCCGCCCGCCCCCACAGCCCAGCCGGCCGAGGAGTCCCCAGCTATCCCGCGCGCCGGTATCGCGTTCTGCGCCTGGCACGAGTCGTACAGCAACACCGCCCGCCCCGTCCGGGACACGTCCGGCGCCCGGCTCTTCGCGTGCCAGTCGTGCCGCGACATCTACGACCTCGTCCCCATCGCGGACCAGCCGTGAACACCGGCTTCGTCTCCGCCGTCGAGATGCTCCCCGTCCCCAGGGGAGCCGCGCTGACCCGCGACCAGGTCGACGGGAAGGTGTGCGTGTGGTGCTGCGTGCAGACGGATGACCACATCGACATCGGTCTGCGGCTCTCCGTTATCGGTGGGGAGCTGAAGCGCTGGCAGCCGCGCGCCTGCCGCGCCTGCACCGGGCGTAAGGCGGTCCGCGTCTACCAGCTGCACGTCCGCACCTGCGCCCGCTGCACCCACCGCGACTACTGCCCAGACAGCCGGGCCCTGCACGTCCTCGCCATGGAGTGCCGGTAACCCTGAGATCTCCCGCCCGCCCAGTACCCCATGCCAGTTGGGGCGGGCGGGAACCGCGGCCCCGGCCGGTGACCCCCGTCGCCGACCGGGGCCGCACCCATGCCTGGCGGGCCGCCGGTTTGTGAAGGACGGGCCGCCCGTCTCAACCTGGTGCAGGGAAAACCATGCCGGTCACCAGAGGGGTACTCACTGACGGGTATCTCTACCCCAGGGGTACCCGTTGCGCAGGCGGACATGGGGTGCCGGTCTACAAGAGCAGCGAGGATCCGGATGAGACGCAATGCGTTCACAGAGTCTTGGCTCTGCGTCCACTGGCCACGGAAAGCATTGATCGGCCTCTCGGTTCGAGCGACGATCGCCGTCAGTTGGATCTGCGCATTCACCACCCTGGAGGGGACTTTCAATGCGGACGAAGAACCGAGTGTTCACGCTATTGGCAGCCAGTGCACTCTTTGCCGGCACTTGTCTCACTCTCGGGGCGACCAATGCGGCGGCTGCCGACTGGACCTTCTCGAAGAGCGAGGTGTCCGAGGACGGGAGCTTCTCCATCACGGCCCGCAACCCCAGCGGCACTTACGCGGGCGCCATGGTGTGGAACGCCGATCCGGGGTGCTGTGGAATCCCCGGCGACGCGTTTCAGGTGGTAGACCGGCTTGCGGATGGATGGGGCATGGAAGCCAAGATGATCTCTCCAGTGACGGGGCGCAAGGCCACCACGCGCGGGCACGAGGCCGTTTACTCCAGCCCCTGGAACACCGGCGATCTGACAGAGGGCACCCAGGTCGCCATCCAGCTCTGCGCGGTCGCGGGCACATCCTCACACTGCAGCATCGCGTACACCGGCCGCGCGTAACCACACACCGGCCATCCACCTCAACACCCATCTGCCCGAACCGCGCGGCCGGCCCGCGCGCGGGCGGACGGGAAGACGTGCGTCTCACACGTCATGGGGGCGGGCGGGCTCGTCGCGTGCGTCAAGGTGTAACCGAGTCGAGCCCGGTGGCGGGTCGGGAAACCCACCCCGGGCACCGGTTGCGAATCGCAGGCCAGGATAGATATCCACCTTCGATTCAAAGGCGACGTCGATGAGTGTCTCCGTCACCCCGCGCACCGAGAGGCGTGCCAAAGACGTGCCAACAAGACCCATCACTGCACGTCAAAAGCCAGCACACCGCATCCCTTATGCGGTTAGGGGGTGGTCGGGATCTCCTCCAGCTTGCCGTGCTCGTCAAGCCGCCACTGCACCCCGGCATCGTCCGTGAAAGTCGCGCTGACAGGTTCACTTCTGTCCTCAGGGCGGTGACAGCCAAGCTGTCGTCCGCTACCGAGGACGGGATAGGGCATCTCGACTGGGTTGAGGCCAATGCCGGCCAGATTGGCGGCGGACTCAACGACCATGCCCATCTCCAGCAGCCCGGACGGGTGATCCATGCACACGTCAGTGATCGGCGCACCGCTGTGGTTAGTCAGGACCAGGGTCCACCCGCGGATGTCCCACACGATGGTCATGGCCTGCTCGCGCTTACGGTCCTCGGCGGCGTCGATCAACGCGGCGCGTTCGAGGGCGAGCGTCGCCGACTGGTCAGCGATCAGGGTGCGCTGCTCGGCGATGAAGTCCCGCTGTTCATCGATCTGGTCGCGCTGGCTCTTCAACGTCCAAATCGCTGCTGCTGCTGCCGCCGCAGCGAACACGGTCCCGGCCCACGTGGGGGCGTCACCCCAGTTGATCGCGCTCATGAGGCGCAGCCTAGACCGCCGTCTGAGTGACAGCCCCAGCCGCACAGACGAGCGCCCGGCCACCGTGGAGGCAGCCGGGCGCAAATCATCGAACGATGAATTCAGACGATGGTGCCGCCTTCGGTCCGGACGGACCGGGTCCCGGCCCCCCAGCTCCCGCCACGGCCCGCAGCCGGCTCCTCCTCGGTCTCCTCGACCTCGTCCGGGTCCTCGCCGTCCACCGCACTCGCCCGCCGCGCATACCATTCCGCGGTCTGCATCCCGGCCGGCTTCGCTGACTTCCTGGGGGCGACCATTCGGGCAGCGTGCAGCGCCGCCGACGGTGTGAGGTCCACCTCGATCGCCTCCGGGTCCGGCTGGCCCAAGAAGCGGGCGGCGTGGATCTCCGCCGACGTCGGCCGGCGCGTCCTCGTACTCGGTTCCATCGGTCCGCTCCTCTCAGTCCAGGTCGGCCACGGCCGGCAGGTTGGCGAGCGTGTCCGCGATCAGCTGCAGCTGCATCACAGCCTTCGACCGGTCGCGGCGGTCCGCCCGGAACCCGATCCCCACCGGGTTGTCGTACTGCTGCGCGTGGTCGGCCATGAGCTGTACCGCAGTCTGGACCTCGTCCAGCGCGCGGGCGAGTTTCGCGGCACCGTACCCGTAGCCCTCGTGGCGGTGTTCGCGGTCCGCCCGGCTGGTCGAGGCGGCCCGGTCGTACAGGTCGCCGACGGCTGTGCGGATGTTGTCGGCGGCATCCTGCCTGGCCTTGGGGGTGGTGGCCTTGGCGGCGGCGTCCACCGCGTCCTGCATGGCGGTGAGGGCGGCCAGGGTCTTCGGCGGGATCGTGGACTGGTCGCGCGGCAGGAGGAAATGGTGCTCGCGGTCGCCCGCGACGTTGGCCGATACCGGCGTGCCGTTGAAGTCGACGTGCATGTGGTTCTCCTCGGGGTTGGAGGGGTCCGCGCCAGTGCGGACCCCTCGGGGTTATGCGGCGTCGGGTCCGTCGCCGCTGTCGCGGTTGAGGCGGGCGAGGATCGCGTCACGGAACCGGGCCCGGCCCTCGGGCGCTGGCCGCTTCTGCGGGGCCGCCTGCGCCGCCACCTTGGCCGCCCAGCCCACCGTTCCCGGCCGGGAGGCCGCCCGCGCCTCCTCCACGTCCGCCGGGTCGGGGTCCTGCCCCATCGCCCGCGCTGCGAGTACGCGCTCCCATGCCTTCATCTGCCGCTCCGCCATGACGTTCTCCTTGGTGTCAGCTGTCGATTGCGTCGGGGAGATGACCCGCCGCTTCCTGGACCAGGCCGACGGCGAACAACGCCGCCTTCCTGCCCTGCGACTCCATGCCGCGCTCGGAGTTCACGCACGGCTTGCCGTCCCGCACGCTGCCGTGAACTGCGGCGTGCCCGGCCGCCGCCCGCAGCTCTGCCTCGGCGGCCTGGAGGTGTTCGCGGGCCCGCTCCACCGCCGCGGCGAACTTCGCGTGGGAGTACTCCCGCATCACCCCCGGCTGCTCCCTGGTCCCTTCGAGCAGCGCCACGTGTGCGGCGGCGGCCGTCCGGTTGGCGTCGTCGAGCGGGGCCTGAAGCATGTGCTTGTCGCGGATGCCCGCGATCCGGAAGTCGTTGGCTGCGGTCCGTGCTGCGCCCTGGGCTTCGACGAACGCAGCGAGCAGGGGACGCAGCTGCTCCGGCAACTGTTCGGCGGTGATGTGTACGTGGGTGGTCATGGTGCTCTCCTTCGATCAGGCGCCGGAGGCGCTGAGGGTGGTGTTGTCGAGGGCGGTCGCGGCGCTGCGGCGGAGCTTGGCCGCGTGCCGTCGGGCGAGCCCGGCCTGACGTGCGGCGGCGAGTTCGGCGCGGCGCTGCTGCTGCTCCTCGGCCTTGCGACGGGCCGCAGCGATCCGGGCGGCTATCTGCTGCTCGACATGACTGGTCACGGCCGCTCACCCCGGATCTCCGCCTCCATGACCGCGTTCTTCGCCTTCGCCTCGGCGATCAGCGCGGCCGTCTCGCGGTTCCGTTGGGCGATCTCCGCCTCCGGGACCCGCTCATGCGCGTTGACCGCCCACAGCTCGCGCGGGTGCGGGGCGACGGGGAGCCCGGCCTTACGGCGCCCCTGGGCGATCAGGTCGAGGAGTTCGTCCATCTGCACCCCGGTGGAGTCGACGACCGCCCGGTCCAGCGGCCAGTACGCACCCAACTGGCAGTGCACGCCGTGATACCGGCACTCGGGTACACCGGTGGTGACGGCCGTGATCCCGAGCCGGTCGAGGCGGGCGCGCAGGCTTCGAGAGCTCATGCCGGCTTCACCTCCTCGGCGTTCTCCGCCAGGCCGAACATCTCCAGCAGCTCGGCCGGGTCGCCGCCATCGGCGAGGTACTCGTCGACCAGCGCGAGGACCTCGGCGCCGAGCCGACGGGCCTCGGGGGTGCCCTGCTCCAGCCGTGTGAGCCGCGCCTGCAGCCGACCCCGGCTCACGAGAGGCTCCCGAGGCTGACGCCGACCACCTCGTACACGACCGATCCGGCCGCCCCGACGACCGCCAGCCGGGCCCCGTTCGGGGCGTCCTGGGCGTAGCAGCGATAGCCGGGAACGGACCACCGTCGCGGCCCGTACAGGGCGGTCTCGGCGTCCAAGTCGGGGGTGGTGCCGAGGTGTCGTTCGAGGCGTTCCAAGCGCCCGTTGAGGCGACGGTTCATGCTGCGTTCCCTCCTGTGATGGACACTTCCAGCGCGGCGAGGCGCTGCTCCAGCTCGATGTGTTCCGACACCGCAGGCAGCGCGCCGAGGATGCCCAGGGCGGCCCGTACGCGGATGGCCGCAGAGTCGTCGGTGAGGGCGGCGCCGAGGACGTGTACGGCGTCTCGGGCTGCGGCTCCGAGGGCGGTTGCGGTTTCGGCGAGGATTGCGCGCCGCGCGCTCTGTACGCCGGCCTCGAAGGTGGGGTCTTCGCGCCAGCGGCGGATGGTGCGCCCGGATACGCCGACCTGTTCGCCGGTTTTGTCGGTGCTGGTTCCTCGGGCGAGGAGTGCGGCGGCCTGTGCTTTTCGGTCCAGGTCAGTTACGGACATTTTTGGTCACCTCCGAGGGGTGTCGATCGGTGCCCGGCCGCCGCGTGGACGACCGGGCGAGGACGGCTCAGTGCCAGTTCAGGTGCTGGCCGAGCACGTCGTGGGCGTTGATGCCGTCCGGCCGGAGCCGTTCCGTGAGCGCGTAGTACAACTCGTGGGTTGCCGCGCAGCGGTGTGCGTCGCAGGAAACGACGCCCTTCGGGATCCCGTCCTCGGTCTTGGCCAGGACGAAGCCGGTGTCGTCGCCGTCGATGACGACTTCTTCCACCGCGAAGGTCGCGAGTGTCGCGGGCTTGGTGCAGCCGTCCGGGTCCTGGCAGAGGATGCCCCTGCGCAGGCGTCGGACGCGTTCCACGCGGGTCTGGAGGATGGCGTATTGGTGGTCGCGGATGTCGTCGGCCATTGCGTCGGGCTGGCCGTGGGTGAGGGTGCGCTTGGTCACCGGAGTCTCCTCGTGGTCTGCTTTGGGTAGCCGGCCCCGATAGCTGCGGGGCCGGCCGTCGTCGTCTCGGTCACGCTGCTGCCGGGAACTCGCGGACCCGGAGATCCTCCGGCCAGTCGTCCGGCTCGCCGCCCTTCTTGTCCGCGGCCCCGTTCGCCTTCGCCCACACCGTGCCGAGCTGCTTCACGAACGGCGTGACACCGCTCGTACGGCACCGGTCGACGACATCCCGGATCCAGTCGACCTCCAGCGGGCGGGCGCCAGACTTGGACTCCCCGCCGAGGATCACCCAGTCGATTCGCTGGAGATCGAGGGACGGGAGCGGGCCGAGGAGCGGCTCCGCCGAGATGAACCGGACGGCGGCCGGCGCCTGCCTGAGGGCGTCCGCGCGGCGGACGTACTCGTCGGACTCGATGCTCGTGCCGAGCCACACGTTCGCCAGCGGCTGGGTGAGGCCGAGTTCGGCGTGCACCTTGTCCAGGACCCGAGCCACGCGTTCCGGGCGCTTGGTGAGGATCTGGTAGGTGTGCCGGGGTGTGTCCTGCATGGTGCGCCAGATCTTCGTGACGTAGTCGACGGGGACGCGGGCGGCGAACACGTCGCTCATGCTGTTGACGAAGATCCGCTCCGGCTTGCGCCAGTGCTTGGGCTGGTCGAGGCGGCCGTCGAGGAGGTTGATGCGGCCGGTCCAGTCGGTGCGGCCGTCAACCTTGTGTGCGGTTCCGGCGTACGCGGCGGCAACCTTCGGGTTGGACGCGTGCATGTGCCGCCACGCTTCGGGGATGGCGTAGCAGTTGTCGCAGCCGGGGCTGACGCGGGTGCAGCCGAGGGTGGGGTTCCACGTTTTGGTGGCCCACTCGATGGTGGTGTCGGTCACGGTGTTCTCCTTCGTTGGCCGGCCGCCGGTCGACAGCCGGAGTCTGTTTCGCCTATGGGGTGGGGTGTCGTGCGCAAAAGCGGGAGCGGCGGGAGCGGCGGTCACATCCGCAGGCCAGGGGACGTCTCTTCTGCTCCCAGTCACTGGGGCGAATCGGGAGCAGAAGTGGGAGCAGAAGTGGGAGCGGGGCCGCTGCTCCCGGTCTTCTCCGCTCCCGCTCCCAGCGCCGAGGAGAAAGCGGGAGCGGTTCAGTGGGCTGCTGACCTGCGGCAACATGGATCCCGCTCCCGCCGCTCCCGCTGCTCCCACTTCTCCGGGCATAGGGGGGAGCACTGGCGAACGCATTACGCGCTCTCTCCGGTGATCCGGTCGGCGTGGACGTGCAGCACGCGCGTGTTCCCGCCGACGATCCTTCGCCTCACGGTCGGCCGTTCGTTTTCACCGGTGGACGCGAGGTGTCCGCCCTCCTTCAGCCGCTTGTGGATCGTGACCTTCGTGGTGGCGAGCGGTTCGGCCGAGCGCCCGGCGTGATCCCGTGCCACCTCGAACGCCACATCCGGATGCAGGAGGACGTCACCGGTGCTGGAGATCCAACCGATGCGCTTCCCCTTGGAGCGGTACTCGCCCGTGTGGGACTCCCACCCCCACTTCTCCGGCCTGGCGGGCTCGCGCCCCGTCTCCTGATCGGCCAGGTACGCGCTCCCGCCGGCCAGGGCAGCCCGTAGCGCCCGCAGGTAGACCTCGGCAACGGACATGCCCTTGACGTAGGCGGCCTGTTCGAAGGCCACCTGAAGGAGCGCGGCCTTGATCTTCTCCATCTGCGCCGCCGCTTCGTCGGCCGTGAACGCGCCCACCTCGACCGCGAAGGTGAGGAACTGGCGGAACCCCGTCAGCAGACTGGCCGTCGCTTCAGGCACCCGGGCATGCCCGCCTGTGGCCCTGGCCAACTCCGTACGCCGCTCGGCGATCTGCTCCCGCAGCCGATCGGCGTACCCGTCGTCCGCGTCCAACTCGGCTGCGAGATGACGTACGTACCCGGCCATCGCGAGTTCGTACACCCCAGACGCCCCCCGCTGCTGCGCATCGGTCAGCTTCACGGCGTCGATCGCGTCCGCGTTGGCGATGGTCAGCCGGGCCCGCAGAGACTCACCGGGCGGCACGTCCTCACCGGTCGCCGCGAGTTGAGCCTTCGGCGGACGTGCGGGGCGGGGGGTCCCGTCCGGGCGCAGACGTCCGCGTCCAGCACTGTTCGCCGAGCCACGGAAGATGCGGTCGGCCGCGATGGCCAGCCGCCGCGGGTCGTCTGCGGACTGCGGCGCGTAGTCGTCGATGATGAGGAGGACGTTCGCAAGCTGGTTGGCGAGGGACTCCAGCGCGTTCCCGGTGAACGTCCAGTTCGCGGGGAAGTGTTTGGCGTCGAGCCCACGCCCGTAGTGCTGTTGCACCGTGGCGGACATCGCGCTTTTCATTGATCCGGAAGTACCTACCAGGAATGTGCTGGTTTCCGGGAGCAGCGGGAGCGGCGCGCGGTAGGCGGCCCCGAGCATCGGCGCGGTGACGTTCAGCGGCGCCACATCGAGCAGGGCGACCGACGCGCGGACCGCTTCGACAAGCACCTCGACGTCCACCGCGGTGGGGTCGGGCAGCGCGTACATGTTCAACTGCTCCGTCCCCAGATCGACGGTGACGGACGTGTCCAGACCATCCGCACCGAGAGCACCGGAGGCGGTGAGGAACCGCCACGTGCCGTCGATGTCCGCCCTCCACCCGGTGTGCGCATAAGTGGTCTGGCTGGACCACTGGCCGTCGCCGAGGTACTGCGCGGCCGTGGCGACGTGGGCTTCGTCGCGGGACATCGGGGTGATGACCGCGTGCGCGCCGACTGCCTGCGCGGCCCATCTCCGGGCCTGGGGGAGCCGCTCTGCGGGCACCTCGACCTCAACCGGGTGACCGCCGGGCCGCGTGACCCGGATCTTGATCAGGGTGGTGATCTCGGCACCGTCGTCCCGGATCACCTGCGCCACGACCTCGGGAACGAAGCGGGCGAGGAGCATCTGACCGCCGTCCGGTGTGGCCAGGTACAGGCACCCGTTCTCGGCGGTGTACGGGCAGTCCGAGCGGACCGCCGTCCGGATCTCCGTGACGCGTCGCTTCTTGGCCTCCGAGGCGAGGGAGCGCCAGTCTCCGGGACCGATCAGCTTCGCTTCGACGATCGCCTTCCGGTATCGCTGGAGTTCGATCTCGCCGCGTCCGGCCAGCCACGCCACCAACTCGCCGATGCCGTCGAGCCGCTCGCCGTCCCCCATCGCGTCGAGCTGCTTGACGGCCTCCTCGGGGGTACCGAGCGGGCACTGGTCGAGCTGGTCAACGTCGATGCCGTTGTCCTGGAGGAACTCGCGGGCCTTCTCATCTGTGCTCATGCGCTGTTCCTCACGGGTGCGTTTCTGGCGCTGCTGACAGTCCGCTCGGCGGCGCGTTCGGGGTGGCCCAGAGAGACGGCGGCATCGACGAGGGCGCGGCTGATGGCGTTGGCGTCCACGCCCGTCTCGTACGCCCGGCAGGCCGACCAGTAGAGCCGCGTGTTCAGTTCGCCCTCGGGTGCGTCCAAGACGAACTTGACGAGGCCGACCAGGACGGCACCGCGCCGTGGACCGGGAACGTGGATCGGGGTACGGCGTGGCTCCGGCGGAGGGAGCATCAGTGAGAGCAGGGCGTCGGGGAGTTCAGCGGCGGGGTGTCGCTCGGCGAACCGGTAGATGCCCTTGGGAGTCCAGGACCCGGGGCCGACGAGATATCCGCCGTACCCGCGGACGTCGATCCCCGGACCGAGCTTGCCCGCGCTGTTACGGACCGGGGCGCCGGCCGGGCCGGTAAACCATCGGTGTTCGCCGCCGGACGGGGTGGCGATGACGGTCGTCTCGGGCACGGTGAATCCGTGCTGCTCGGCGAGGGTGGCGAGGGATGCGACGCCGTCGACGCCGTTCTTCCGGTCGAGGTCGACACCGAGGAGCGGCTCGTTACCGCGGCCGCAGGCGATCCCGTATCCGGTGGCGTAGGGCGCTGCGTCGAACAGTTCGTCGAGGCGCTTCGGGTCGGTCGTCGCATCGTGCACGCCGTGCCCGAGACGTTCGCAGGCTCCGCGGCAGGGCGGTGTGCCTGGCGGGTCGTCACGGTGAGGAGACCGGATCGCGGGGAGCTTGGCCCGGCCGATCGGAAAGACGTTCAGGCCACGTTGTGCCGCCTGGTGTGCGCTTTCCTGGGCGCGCAGCCAGGCGGCACGAGTGGGACCGTAGTTCACGCGTCCCTCCTGGCGCGTCGCCGCCGGGCGGGAGTGAGGTTGTAGCGGCGCCCGCAGGGTGTGCTGACGACACCGAGGTGAATGTGGCGGTGCCAGCCGCCGCAGTGCGGGCATCGGCCGGTGAACTCGACTCGTCCCCGCGTGGTGAGAACGATGGGTCGTACGACGGGCAAAGGCGGTACGGTGGTGTCAGTCCCGCCGCCAAAGAGGACTTCCTGAGACCCGCCGGCTTCCCTCCGGCGGGTCTTTGCGTTGGTCGTCATGCTGCGGCGCCTCCGGTCTTGACGGTCTGGGCGCTCAGCCATGCCTCGATGGCACTGCGGCGGTACTTGATGCGGCCGCCCTTGCCGGGGGTCTGCTTGATGTAGTCGGGCCCGATGCCGGTCCACCGCCAGTTGGCCAGCGTCTGCGGGCTGAAGCCGTACTTCTCGTGCACCTCGCGGGGTGTGAGCAAGGTGTCCTCTGCGGCCTTCTCGACCTTCGTGGCCTTCTCGACCTTGTCGGCCATCACTATCTCCTTCGTAGTGTTCACATTGAACACCGTAGTAGATACAGTGAACACGTGACAGAGACGAAGGTAGCACCCCAGGGACAGAAATGGACACTCGCGCGCCATACCCTGTTGGTCATGACCGACGAGAAGCGCCGACCGCGCCCCGCAGCCCAGTACGGACCGGTTGCAGAGGCCGTAGCCAAGAACGTCGAGCGGCTCCGCAAGACCCGCAACAAGACGATCTACTCGCTGTCGGGCGAGCTGAGTGAGGTCGGCCGGCCGATCACCCCGTCGGCCATCGCCAAGATCGAGAAGCAGCAGCGGCAGGTGACCGTCGACGACCTGGTCGCACTCGCGGTCGTCCTCAACACGAGCCCGATCTCGCTGCTCCTGCCCCCCGAGTGGGGGGACGGCCCCGTCGACCTGACCAGCGAGCGCCGACTAACAGCGCGGACCGCGTGGCGGTGGATCCGTGGCTTGTCGCCCGCCAGCGACTACGGCGTAAGCCCGTCAGAGATCGTCGTGGGCCCGGACGACGACGAGTGGGAAGACGAACTCGACCGGAAGTACTGGCAACTCCGCCAGGAGTACGACGCAGTCACCCTGCCGCTCGAACTGCGGCGCGTCCGTGAGAATCCGGCGAGCCGTGATGCTGACGCCGTGACGTTTCAGGTCGAGCGGCTCATCCGCATGGCTGGCGGCAAGGCGGCCGACGATGCCTTCGAAGATCAGATGGCCACCACGAGGGGTGCGGTCGATCGGCTGCTGACCGAGCTGGATCGGCTGGCCGAGGAGCGGACCCGCCGGCGGACGCAGGCAGGGGGAAGCTGATGGCACGCGTGTGGATCGAGGACCGGGCCAATCACGCCGACTATCAACAGGCTGTGGAGAAGTGGCAGGCCGCGAAGAAGGAGGGCAGCAAGCGGCAGCCCCCGGGCCGATGGAGGGTGCGGTGGTACGGCCCGGACGCGAAACCGAAGGCGAAGACGTTCGCCAAGCTGCCGCAGGCCGAGGCCGAGAAAGACGCGATCACGGCCCGCCTCGACAAGGGCTCGTACCGCGACCCGAAGTCGGGGAAGGCCGCGGTGAAGGTGGTCGCCGAGGAGTGGTTCGGTTCCAAACGGAAGATCGGCCGGACCACGAAGCGCGACTATCGGGACCTGCTCGACAACTACGTCATCCCGAAGTGGGGTGACTGGCAGATCGCGGCCGTCGCGTGGGAGGACGTCGACGCATGGCTGACCGAGCTGGAGACGAAGCCTGGCAAATCCGGGCGAGTGATCGGCGCGGCGCGCATCATCAAGGCGTACCGGGTGCTGTCGATGGTGATGAAGCATGCGGTGTTCTCGAAGCGGATCTCGGTGAGCCCGTGCCACGACCACGAGTTGCCGCGGCCGGACGACGAGGACGAGCACGTCTACCTCACGTACAGCCAGCTGGAGAAACTGGCCCTGGCGGCGGGTGAGTACCGGCTATTGATCCTCACCCTGGGGTATTGCGGGATCCGGTGGGCGGAAGCCTCCGCCGTGAAGGTAGGCCGGCTGCAGGTGCCGCAGCGACGCATCCGGATCGTGCAGAACTACACCGACGTCAGCGGACACCTCGCCCTCGGTCCGGTGAAGAACCACGAGAAGCGCAGCGTGCCTCTCCCCCGGTCGTTCGCCGACGAGCTCGGCAGTCTGGGCGTCGGCCGGAAGTCGGACGACTTGCTGTTCACGGCGCCCGAGGGCGGACCGCTCAGGTACGCGAACTTCCGGTCGAGGGTGTTCGATCCGGCCGTGAAGGAGGCGGGCCTCGAAGGCATGGGCGTCACGCCGCACAAGCTGCGGCACACGGCGGCCTCTCTCGCCATCGCGGCCGGCGCCGATGTGAAAGTCGTGCAGACCATGCTCGGACACAAGGACGCGTCGATGACGTTGAACGTCTACGGCCATCTGTTCCCCGACCGGCTGGACGAGGTCGCCGACGCGCTCGACGCGGGTCGAAAGGTCGCACTGGCTTTGGCGGATGCTTCGCTCACCGACGCGTAGCGATCAAAGTGACGTGTACTAAATGTGTATGGCCCCTCGACATGATCTTGTCGGGGGGCCATCGCGTTAGGCTGTTGACCAGCCACTTTGCCTCTGAGCCGCCTTCGGGATTCGAACCCGAGACCTACGCATTACGAGTGCGTTGCTCTGGCCATCTGAGCTAAGGCGGCGCGCTGTGCACACTATGGTGCGATCAGCAACGTCGGTAAGTCTACACAGTTTCCGGGGGTGCTCCGAACCACCCCCGGAGGGGCCCGCTCCAGGGGTGGCCGTAGGGCTATGAGCAGCGTTTCTTCGGTGCGGGAGGGGTGCCCCGCAGGAGGTAGGCGTTGATCGTGGAGTCGATGCAGGCGCTGCCGCGCCCGTAGGCGGTGTGGCCGTCGCCGACGTAGGTGAGGAGGCGCGCCGAGGTGAGCTGGCGGGCGAGGGACTGGGCCCAGCGGTAGGGCGTCGCCGGGTCGCGGGTGGTGCCGACGACGACGATCGGGGCGGCGCCCTTCGCCTCGATGCGGTGCGGCTCCCCCGTCGGCCGCACCGGCCAGTACGTGCAGTTCAGAGACGCCCAGGCGAGGCCCTCGCCGAAGACCGGGGAGGCTTTCTCGAAGGACGGGAGTGCCTTTTCCACTTCGTCGGGAGTGGCGAAGGCGGCGGGGAGGTCCAGGCAGTTCACGGCCGCGTTGGCGGACATCAGGTTCGAGTAGTCGCCGTCGCCGTCGCGTTCGTAGTAGCTGTCGGAGAGGGCGAGGAGGCCCGCGCCGTCCTTCTCTTTCATCGCTGAGGTCAGCGCCTCGCGCAACTGCTCCCACATGCTCTCGTCGTACATCGCCGCGATCACTCCGGTGGTGGCGAGCGCCTCGCCGAGCCTGCGGCCGGCCGCGTCGCCGGTGGGGACGGGATGTGCGTCGAGCCTGGTGAAGAATGCTTTCAGTCGCGTGCCCACCTCCGCTTCCTTCCTGCCCAGCGGGCAGTCCGGCCGCCGCGCGCAGTCCTTCGCGAACGACTTGAACGCCGTCTCGAAGCCCGCCGTCTGTTCCAGGTTGAGGCGCCGGGCGGGCAGCGACGGGTCCAAGGCGCCGTCCAGGACCAGCCGGCCCACCCGATCCGGGAACAGGCCCGCGTATGTCGCCCCGAGGAACGTCCCGTACGACGCCCCCACGTACGTCAGCCGTGCGTCCCCCAGCACCGCCCGCACGATGTCCATGTCACGGGCCGCCTCGACGGTGGAGACGTGCCGCAGGAGCCGCGCCGAGTGCGCGCCGCAGGATTCCGCGAACTGCTTGTACCCGTCTACGAGTTCGTCCGTCTCCCGGCGGTCGTCGGGGGTGCTGTCGGTCTGCGTGTACGCGTCCATCCGACGGCCGTCCAGGCACTCCACGGGCTCGCTGCGGGCCACGCCGCGCGGGTCGACGGCGACCATGTCGTAGCGGGCGCGGACCTCGGCCGGGTAGCCGATGCCGGCGAACGCCTGGACGTAGCCGACCGCCGAGCCGCCCGGGCCGCCCGGGTTCACCAGCAGGGAGCCGAGCCGCTTGCCCGGGCCCGTCGCCTTCCTGCGGGAGACGGCGAGCCGGAGGTCGCCCGCGTCCGGACGGGCGTAGTCCAGCGGCGCCCTCAGCGTGCCGCACTCGAAGCCGGGGACGCCGCAGGAGCGCCAGTGCAGCTTCTGCGTGTAGTACGGAGTGAGCGCCGACGGCGTCGCCTTCGGCAGCGCGGCCAGCTCCGCCCGCACCGCCGCCGTGCCCGGGTAGCTCGCCCCGCTCCCGGAGGAACAGGCGGGGACGGCGGCCAGCAGCAGGGCGAGAGAAGCGAGGGTGACGCCGGTACGGGACCTGTGGGGGGAGCGCCTGGTGTACATCCAGCGAGCGTAACTCTGGGCGATCGGGTGAACGCCCTGCGTACACATACCGCCACGGATGAGTGACGCCGTCAGCCCACGCTTGACCCCTCGCCCCTCGCCCCTGGGCCCACGGTGACGGCAGACGCCCGTCAGCCCGCTCTCAGCGCCATCGTCATCGCCTCCACCGCCAGCAGCGGCGCCACATTGCGGTCCAGGGCCTCTCTGCACGCGCCGATCGCCTCGATGCGGCGCAGGGTGGCCTCCGGGCTGCTGCCGCGCGCCAGACGCTCCAGGGTGTCCTCGGCGTCCGCGTTGGCGATGGCGATGCGAGAGCCGAACTGGAGCGCCAGGACGTCCCGGTAGAAGGCCGTGAGGTCGGTGAGCGCGAGGTCGAGACTGTCGCGCTGGGTGCGCGTGCGGCGGCGCTTCTGCTTGTCCTCCAGGTCCTTCATCACACCCGCCGTACCGCGTGGCATCCGGCCGCCCTGGCCCGCGCCCATCGCCGTCTTCAGCTCCTCGGTCTCCTTGCCGTCCATCTCCTCGGCGAGCGCCTTGGCGTCCTCCGCCGCCGCGTCCACCAGCTCCTGCGCGGCCTTGAGGCAGCCGCCCACGTCCTCGACGCGCAGGGGGAGTTTCAGCACGGCGGCGCGGCGCTCGCGCGCGGCCGGCTCGGTGGCCAGGCGGCGGGCCTGGTCGACATGGCCCTGGGTGGCGCGGGCCGCCGCGGCGGCCACGGCGGGTTCGATGCCCTCACGCCGTACGAGCATGTCGGCCACGGCATCGACGGAGGGCGTCCGCAGATTCAGGTGGCGGCAGCGGGAACGGATGGTGGGCAGCACGTCCTCCAGGGAGGGCGCGCACAGCAGCCAGACCGTCCGCGGGGCGGGCTCCTCGACCGCCTTGAGGACGGCGTTGGCGGACTTCTCGTTCAGCCGCTCGGCGTCCTCGACGAGGATCACCTGCCAGCGGCCCGTGGCGGGCGAGGTGTAGGACTTGCGGACCGTGTCGCGCATGTCCTCGGCAAGGATCTGCGTGCCCACGGCGGCGACGGTGGTGACATCGGCATGGGTGCCGATCAACGCCGTATGACAGCCGTCGCAGAAGCCGCAGCCGGGGGCTCCGCCGAGCGCACGGTCCGGGCTCACGCACTGCAGCGCGGCGGCGAAGGCGCGCGCCACCTGGGTGCGGCCGGCTCCGGGCGGGCCCGTGAACAGCCACGCGTGCGTCATCTTCGACGCCTCGGGCGGCGGGGTCGCGGAGGCGATCGCGGTGACGAGCGCGTCGGCGTCCCGGGCGGCGCCGGCCAGCGTCTCGCTCACCTTCTCCTGCCCGACGAGGTCGTCCCACACGGTCATCGGTCACCCCGCCCTTTCATCTCGTCCTGCCCGACGGTGCCGGATTCCATTGTGCGGGCCGCCACTGACAACGGGCGTCACCCGCACACGGCCCGCCCCCGAGGTCCATGCGGCCCGCCCCCGCCGTCAGCGGCGCCGGCCCCGCCCCTCGTCGTGCCCGTCGTCCTCGCCGTGCGGGCCCAGCAGCTCGTCCGCCAGGGTCGGCAGGTCGTCCAGCGGGGTCTCCTCGGCCCAGTCCGGCCGGGGCCGCCGACGCGGTGTGCCGTCCTCGTCGACCTGCGGCAGCTCGCGCGTACGGTCCTCGGAATGCTCCGCTCCGCCGCGCTCCTCACGGAAGTACCCGGGCGGCACCCGGTCCGCGGGCCTCTCGCCCCGCACCGGCGGCAGTACCGCCGTCTCGTCGGCGGCACCGGCCGGGGGCACGGGCGGCAGTACGGCCGTCTCGTCGACCGCCCCGGCGGGCGGCACCGACGGCTGCGGCAGCTCCGCGGTCGCCTCGGAATCCGACGTCTTCCCGGACGAGCGGGGAGCGTCCGCCGAGTCCTCGGAGTCCGCCCGGTCCGACGCCCGGTCGGCCGGACTCGCCTGGTCCTCCGGGTCCTTGTGCGTCCGCACCCGACGCAGCACGGTCGTCTCCTCGACCGGCCGCCGGCCCGCCGCGTCCTCCGGCTTCACCATCGGGGTCGGCACGGTCATCGCTTCCGATCCACCCGCTCCCGCCGAGCCACCGGGTCCGCCGGATCCACCCGATCCCGCCGATCCCACCGGTCCAGCCGCCGGAGGCGTCTGCTTCGGCCTCAGCTGCGCCGCAGCAGCAGCCCGCTCCGCGGCGCGCCGTGCCTCCTCGGCCCGCAGCAGCGCCTCCTCGGCCTTGCGCTGCTTCTCCAGCCGCAGTGCCTCGGCCTCGGCACGCCGTCGGGCCTCTTCCTCGGCCTGCTTACGGAGCCGCTCCTCCTCGACCCTGCGCCGCTCCTCCTCCGCCTTGCGCCGGACCTCTTCCTCGGCCTTGCGCCGCGTCTCCTCGGCCTGGCGGCGGGCCTCCTCCTCGGCGCGCAGCTTCTCCTCGGCGAGCAGCCGCTGCCGCTCCTCCTCCGCACGCCTGCGTGCCTCCTCCGCGCGCAGCCGGGCCTCCTCGGCCTGGCGCTCCGCCTCGCGGCGCTGCGCCTCCTCCAGCTCGCGCCGCTTGCGCTCCTCCTCCTCGGCGCGCAACTTGGCGAGCTGCTCCTGGCGCTCACGCTCCAGGCGCTCCTCCTCGGCCTTGCGGGCGGCCTCTTCCTCCGCCTTGCGGCGGGCGTCCTCCTCGGCCTTCTTGCGTGCCTCTTCCTGGGCCTTGATCTCGGCCTCGGACAGCGGCAGCATCCGGTCGAGCCGGTGGCGTACGACGCTGCCGACGGCCTCGGGCTCCTGGCCGGCGTCGACGATCAGGTAGCGGCCGGGGTCGGAGGCGGCCAGGGTGAGGAACCCGGAACGCACGCGTGCGTGGAACTCCGCGGGCTCCGACTCGAGTCGGTCCGGCGCCTCCGTGAACCGCTCGCGGGCGGTCTCCGGGGCGACGTCGAGCAGCACCGTCAGATGCGGCACCAGGCCGTTCGTCGCCCAGCGCGAGATACGGGCGATCTCGGTCGGGGACAGGTCGCGGCCCGCGCCCTGGTAGGCGACGGACGAGTCGATGTACCGGTCGGTGATCACCACCGCGCCGCGCTCCAGGGCGGGCCGTACGACGGTGTCGACGTGCTCCGCGCGGTCCGCCGCGTACAGCAGCGCCTCCGCGCGGTGGGACAGACCGGCGGACGACACGTCCAGGAGGATCGAGCGCAGCCGCTTGCCGACCGGCGTGGCACCCGGTTCACGGGTGAGGACGACCTCGTGGCCCTTGGCCCTGATCCACTCGGCGAGCGCCTCGGCCTGGGTGGACTTGCCGGCGCCGTCGCCGCCCTCCAGGGCGATGAAGAAGCCGGTCGCGGCCGGGGCCTGCGCCGGGTCGTCGCCCCCGAGCAGCGCGTCCCGCAGGTCGTTGCGCAGGGGGACGCCGGAACGGTCGTCGACCTTGGCGAGGACCAGCGCGGCCACCGGCAGCAGCAGGGCGCCGACCAGCATCAGGGTGAACGCGGCACCGCCGTGCGCGAACACGAACTTGCCGTTCTCCAGCCGGTGCGGGCCGATCAGCGCCGCGAGCAGCGGGGCGGCCAGCGCGGCCAGCGCCACGAAGACCCGGACCACCGCGTGCAGGTGTTCCGTGATCCGTGCGCGGCGGTGTTCCTCGGTCTCCTGGTCGAGCAGCGCGTGTCCGGTGTTGGCCGCGACGCCCGCGCCGACGCCGGCCAGGCCGGTGATCAGCAGCACGCTGGTGACGTCCGGGACCAGCCCGGCGGCCAGCAGGGCCACGCCGGTGAAGGCGATCGCCAGCGCGAGCAGCCGGCGCCGCGACAGCGCCACCAGCACCTTCGGCGCCGTACGGATGCCGATGACGACTCCGCCGGTGAGCGCCAGCACCAACAGGCCGTAGAGCACCGGGCCGCCGCCCAGGTCCTTGGCGTGCAGCACCGATACGGCGACGGCAGCGGCGATCGCCCCGGCGACGGCGGCGCAGGCGGGGACCAGCAGCGGGATCGCGCCGGTGCGGCCCGCGTCGGCGCCCGTGGCCGCCTTGGGGCGGCGCAGTCCCTCCAGCGGCGACCTCGCGCGCGGGGTGCGCGTCGCGGGCAGTTCCAGGAAGACGACCACCGACAGGGATCCGGCGAACAGTCCCCCTGCGACGTACGAGGGGAGGGCTGCCTGGTGCTGGGCGAACCACTCGATACCGGCACCCAGAAGATTGTTGAACAATGCGGCGACGACCAGGGTGACGGCGCCCAGCGGGATCGCCAGGAAACTCGTGCGCAGCGCCAGTCGGCGCAGGGCGTCCATGTGGTCCGGCAGCGGCCGTACCGTCGCGCCCTCCAGGGGCGGGGTGGGCAGCAGGGCGGGGGCGGCGCTCTCCCGGGCCACGGTCCAGAAGCGCTCGGCGACGCCGGTCACGAAGACGGTGACGAGCAGCAGCGCCAGCGCGTCGTCCGGCGTCCAGTCGATCCACAGCGGCGCGACGATCAGCAGCCCGGCGCGCACCCCGTCCGCTCCGACCATGGTCCAGCGCCGGTCGAGCGGGCCGTCCGGGGAGGTGAGCGAGGTCAGCGGGCCCAGCAGGACCGCGCCGAAAAGCACAGTGGCCAGAATGCGTACGGCGAACACCGTCGCCACTGCGAACGCCACGCCCCGGTAGCCGCCTCCGAAGGAGCCCTCGGCGATGGCCGCCTGGAGGACAAGGAGGACGAACACCAGAAGGGCGAGGGCGTCACCCACTCCGCCCACCAGCTGCGCACTCCACAACCGCTTGAGCTGCGGCTCGCGCAGCAGGGCGCGCACGGCGCGCTCGCGGGAGTCCGCCACCAGGGTCTCGTCGGGTGCCGGGTGGTCGGCCGTCGGCTGCTCGGCTCGCGTCATGCTTTCAGCCTATCGGCAGCGACTGACAGTCAAGAGCGCCCGCCCGGACGTACGACCGCCCCGACACCAAAGTGATGCCGGGGCGTTCGCATCGCGAAGCCGATGTGGCCGCTGTGGAGGAACGGTGACCGGAGTCAGTCCTCCGACGCGGGGGCCGAGGACGACGACGTCCTGGCCGCCGTGGTCTTCTTCGCCGCCGTCGTCGTCTTCTTCGCCGCGGTCTTCTTGGCGGCCGTCTTCTTCGCCGGGACCGCCTTCTTCGCCGCCGTCGTGGCCTTCTTGGCGGGCGCCTTCTTCGCCGTCTTCTTGGCGGGGCTCTTCGCGCGCTTCTCGGCGAGCAGCTCGTAGCCGCGCTCCGGGGTGATCGCCTCGACGCTGTCGTCGGAGCGCAGGGTCGCGTTGGTCTCCCCGTCGGTGACGTACGCCCCGAAGCGGCCGTCCTTGACGACGACCGGCTTCCCGCTGACCGGGTCCTGGCCGAGCTCCTTCAGCGGCGGCTTGGCGGCGGCCCGGCCGCGCTGCTTGGGCTGGGCGTAGATCTGCAGCGCCTCTTCGAGGGTGATCGTGAAGAGCTGGTCCTCGGTCTGCAGCGAGCGCGAGTCCGTGCCCTTCTTCAGATACGGCCCGTAGCGGCCGTTCTGAGCGGTGATCTCCTGGCCCTCGGCATCGGCGCCGACGACGCGCGGCAGCGACATCAGCCTGAGGGCGTCCTCGAGCGTGACCGTGTCGAGCGACATCGACTTGAACAGCGAGGCCGTACGCGGCTTGACGGCGTTCTTGCCGGTCTTCGGGGTGCCCTCGGGGAGCACCTCGGTGACGTACGGGCCGTAGCGGCCGTCCCGGGCGATGATCTGGTGGCCCGTTTCCGGGTCGGCACCGAGCTCGAAGTCGCCGCTCGGCTTGGCGAGCAGTTCCTCCGCGTGTTCGACGCTCAGCTCGTCGGGGGCCAGGTCCTCGGGCACGTCCGCGCGCTGGTGGCCCTCCGCGTCCTTCTCGCCGCGCTCGATGTACGGGCCGTAGCGGCCGACCCGCAGCACGATGCCGCTGCCCACGGGGAACGACGACACCTCGCGCGCGTCGATCGCGCCCAGGTCGGTCACCAGTTCCTTGAGGCCGCCGAGGTGGTCGCCGTCGCCGTTGCCGGCGTCCGCCGCGCCGCCCTTGCCTGCGCCCTCACCGAAGTAGAACCGCTTCAGCCACGGCACCGACTGGGCCTCGCCGCGTGCGATGGCGTCGAGGTCGTCCTCCATCTTGGCGGTGAAGTCGTAGTCGACGAGCCGCCCGAAGTGCTTCTCCAGGAGGTTGACGACGGCGAAGGACAGGAACGACGGGACGAGCGCTGTGCCCTTCTTGAAGACATAGCCGCGGTCGAGGATGGTGCCGATGATCGACGCGTACGTCGACGGGCGGCCGATCTCGCGCTCTTCGAGCTCCTTGACCAGCGACGCCTCGGTGTAGCGGGCCGGGGGCTTGGTGGCGTGCCGGTCGACCGTGATCTCCTCGGCGGACAGGGCGTCGCCCTCGTTGACCTGCGGCAGCCGGCGCTCGCGGTCGTCCAGCTCGGCGTTCGGGTCGTCGGCACCCTCGACGTACGCCTTCAGGAAGCCGTGGAAGGTGATCGTCTTGCCGGAGGCGCTGAACTCGACGTCCCGGCCGTCGGCCGCGGTGCCACCGATCTTCACCGTGACGCTGTTGCCGGTCGCGTCCTTCATCTGGGAGGCGACCGTCCGCTTCCAGATCAGCTCGTAGAGCCTGAACTGGTCGCCGGTCAGGCCCGTCTCGGCGGGGGTGCGGAAACGATCACCCGAGGGGCGGATCGCCTCGTGCGCCTCCTGGGCGTTCTTGACCTTCCCGGCGTACGTGCGCGGCTGGGCCGGCAGGTAGTCGGCGCCGTACAGCTGCGTGACCTGCGCACGGGCGGCGGCCACGGCGGTGTCGCTCAGCGTCGTGGAGTCCGTACGCATGTACGTGATGTAGCCGTTCTCGTACAGCTTCTGCGCGACCTGCATGGTGGCCTTGGCGCCGAAGCCGAGCTTGCGGCTGGCCTCCTGCTGGAGCGTCGTCGTACGGAACGGGGCGTACGGCGAGCGGCGGTACGGCTTGGACTCGACGGACCGGACGGCGAAGCGGGTGTTCTCCAGGGCGGCGGCGAGGGCGCGGGCGTTCGCCTCGTCGAGGTGGAGGATGTTCTCGCTCTTGAGCTGTCCCAGGGAGTCGAAGTCGCGGCCCTGCGCGACCCGCCTGCCGTCGACGGCCTGGAGGCGGGCGACCAGCGACGACGGATCCGACGAATCCCCCGCGCGGCCGGTCGCGAAGGTGCCCGTCAGGTCCCAGTACTCAGCAGAACGAAACGCGATGCGCTCGCGTTCCCGCTGCACGACGAGCCGGGTCGCGACGGACTGCACACGGCCGGCCGACAGACGCGGCATGACCTTCTTCCACAGGACCGGCGAGACCTCGTAGCCGTAGAGGCGGTCGAGGATACGACGGGTCTCCTGGGCGTCGACGAGCTTCTGGTTGAGCTGGCGCGGGTTGGCGACGGCGGCCCGGATCGCGTCCTTGGTGATCTCGTGGAAGACCATCCGCTTGACGGGGATCTTCGGCTTGAGGACCTCCTGGAGGTGCCAGGCGATCGCCTCGCCCTCGCGGTCCTCATCGGTGGCGAGGAAGAGCTCGTCGGACTCCTTGAGTAGGTCCTTGAGCTTCTTGACCTGCGCCCGCTTGTCGGCGTTGACCACGTAGATCGGCTGGAAGTCGTGCTCGACGTCCACGCCGAGGCGGCGCACCTCGCCGGTGTACGACTCCGGCACCTCCGCGGCGCCGTTGGGAAGGTCACGGATGTGCCCGACGCTGGCCTCGACGATATAGCCGGGGCCGAGGTAACCCTTGATCGTCTTCGCCTTGGCAGGCGACTCGACGATCACGAGTCGGCGGCCGCCCTTCGCGGTCTCGCTGGTCGGGGACAACTTCGCTCTTCTCTCCGGTCGACGCTGGGGCCTCCCCAGGCCTTGCTCCCGGGGTCGGGTCATGGTGACGCTGCGGAGTGTGACGGTACATCCCGCCCCCGTGTCAAACGGGAAAAGCCCGCAACGGCCACTCGAACGGTAACCCGACTACCGCCATTCCTGCCGCCCGGAGTGTCGACCGGTCCTTTGTGCCGGACCGGAACGCGACCACTCTTTTACCGGCGCGGCCCTGCTCAGACGGTGCGGACAGGGGCTCCGGCAGGGTTCCGGAGACGGGTCCGAAGGCAGATCCGAGACGGATCCACAGCGGATGCGAAAGGGGATCGGAGACGCATCGCGGGCGGCGTCAGAGACGGGTGAAGCACCACGCTCCGACGGCCAGCGCGAGCACTCCGGCGAGCGTCGCGAACGTCGCCGAAGCGACCTGGCCGACGCCCTGCGCGACGGGCTGGCGGTGCCGCACCCGGACCGCGGTCCACACCAGCAGCGCGCCTCCGAACAGGGCGAACACCAATCCCGCGAAGATCGCAGGCCCGCTTTCCATGATCTCCCCGCCCCTTTACCTTCCGCCCTCGCATGCCCCCGCCCCGGGAGGCTGACACGCACGGGCGGCGCCCCGGCGAACCCGAGGTGAACGCGAGGTCTCCGGGTGGGAGCGGGGGCTCGCCGGCCCGCTCCGCCCGACCGGTCGTCGATCATGCCCCCGTCACCACCCGCCCCGTGCCGCACAGGACCTCACCGGGCACCACCAGACACCACCGGATTGCGACGCGCCTCACACCGACACCGGCACGGATGTCTTTCCGGCCGTCCTTGCTCGACCGACGACATCAGCGCTGTTGCTCGCGCGGCCGACGTGCTTCTTGTCCGCCATTTCGTCGGAGGGGCGCATGGTGCGACAGGAGACGGATGTTGGCCGGTTTCACGTCTCGGGCGAGCCGGACGCCGGCGCGTTCACTCCGCCGGTTCCAGGAACCCCTGCTCCACCAACAGGCGGATCTGGGCCGGCGTGCGGTCGCGCAGCAGCACCGGGTCCTCGCCGACGAGCTGGGCGATGGCGTCCAGGATGCGGCCCGCGCTGAGCGAGCCGTCGCAGACGCCCGCGAAGCCCGCGCCGACCGTGTCGACCTTGGTCGCGCGGCGCATCCCGCGGTGCTGACGCAGCACGACGTGCTCCGGGTCCTCGGCGCCGGGCATGCCGACCTGCTCCTGGACGATCTCCCCGGCCAGCCGGAAGCGCCCGGCGAGCAGGGCCGCGTCGTCGCGCGACCGCAGATAGTCGAGGAGCTCGAAGTGCGCGCGGACCGTGTCGCCGAGCGGCTGCTCGACCGGGTGCGGCCACTCCTCCACGGTGACGACGGGCTCGGCGGACGCCGTCCTGCGCAGAGTGATCCAGCCGAAGCCGACGGCCTTCACCTTGCGCGCCTCGAACTCGTCCAGCCACGCGTCGTACCGCGCCTGGTACTCGGCCGGGTCGCCGCGGTGGTCACCGGCGTCCCTCAGCCACAGCTCCGCGTACTGCGTGACGTCCTGGACCTCACGCTGCACGATCCACGCGTCGCACCCGCGCGGCACCCATGACCTGATCCTGTCCTGCCAGTCCTCCCCTTCGACGTGCTGCCAGTTGGCGAGGAACTGCGCGAACCCGCCCTCGTTCAGTCGTTCCCCCGCTCCCTGAACGATCGAGCGGCACAGATCGTCCCCGCCCAGCCCTCCGTCCCGGTACGTCAACCGGGCGCCCGGCGAGATCACGAACGGTGGGTTGGAGACGATCAGGTCGTACGTCTCGTCCTCCCGGAGCGGCTCGAAGAGGGAGCCCTCGCGCAGGTCCGCGGCCGGGGCGCCGGACAGGGCGAGGGTGAGTGCGGTGATGTGCAGCGCGCGGGGGTTGAGATCGGTGGCCGTCACCCGCGTGGCGTGCCGGGCCGCGTGCAGTGCCTGGATCCCGGAGCCGGTGCCGAGGTCGAGGGCGGCGGAGACGGGCGTACGGACGGTGATCCCGGCGAGGGTTGTGGACGCGCCGCCCACGCCGAGTACGACACTCTCGTCGTGGCTGCCGATGCCGCCGGCGCCGCCCACCGCGCAGCCCAGGTCGGACACGATGAACCAGTCCTCGCCGTCCGGTCCGCCGTACGGCCGTACGTCCACGGTCGCGGCGACCTCGCCGGCGCCGACGCGCACGAGCCAGCCGCTCTCCACACACGCGTGTACCGGCAGAAAACGCTCCACGCGCGCGTGCGGCACGGGCTGTTGGAGCAGGAAGAGCCGGGCGAGCGTCTCCAGCGGTGTGTCCCCGCGGGTCGCCCGGAACGCGGGCACGGTCTCGCTGCGCGCGAGCGCCGCGTACGCGGGGGCACCGAGCAGGTCGAGCAGCCCGTCGGCGGTGAAGGAGGCGGCGAGCAGTGCCTCGCGGAGCCGGGCGGCGACCTCGGGACGGTCGGCGGAGGGCAGGGGCGACGGGGACGAGGTGGAGTTACTCACGCCCCCATTGTGTCCCGTAAGCCCCTGCCGGGGTTCCCCCTCAGCTGGTCGTGGCGCGCGCCGAGGCCGACGCGGCGACCTTCTTGCAGCTGTCCTGCTCGGCCATGGCGTTCTTGACGTCGCCCTGTTCCAGGTTCTGCAGTGCGGTGTTGCCGGTCTTGCTGAGGGTGCCGAGCTGGGTGGCGATGTCGGCCAGGCCGTCGGCGAACTTCGCCTGGTCCTTGATGTTCAGCTCGTCGACCTGCTTCTTCAGGTCCGCGTAGGAGGTGGAGAGCGTGGTGAGCGCCGTGACGGCGTCCTTCTGCTTCTTCTCACCGCCCTCGACGTCCGGCGGCGTACCGGCCTTCTGGACCGCCTGGGCGAGCGCCGCGTAGGCGTCGGACATGTCCTGGAACGCCTGTGAGTCGGTTTTCTGGACGTTCGCCGGAGCGTTGTCGTCGGTGGCGGCCTGCTTGATGGCGGCGTTGGCGGCATCGACCTTCGCGTCCTGGGCGGGCAGCGCGTCACAGACCTTCTTGGCCCAGGCGTCGAGCTCCTTGTTGCCGTCGTCACCGCCGCATCCGGTCAGCGCCAGTACCAGTACCGCACCGCCGGACAGTACGGCCGCGAGCTTCTTGTTCACCGGTTTGGTCCCTTCCATGGCTCTCGGCCCCGGAACATACACGCCAAGCGGGCGACAACCCCAGGCCGAATGTCCACTCCATCTACTTTTGGGGCTATTTGCCCCACGGGAGAGAAGGCTCACGGGCGGGACGGCCCCCACAACGCGCCGGGCGGACGGCGCGTCAATCCGCGCCGCCCGCCCGCCCTTTGAACTGGGCACCGGCAAAGAGCACCGAAAGAGGTGCTAAGAAACCACCGCCGGATCCACCGACTTGGACGACGAGTCGGCGTTGTCTTCGTCACCCACGGCGATCCCCCGCCGCTTGGAGACGTAGACCGCGCCGACGATCACGACCAGCGCGAGGCCCGCGATCAGGATCCGTACGCCGATGTTCTTGTCGTCGCCGTAACTGAACTTGATCACCGCGGGCGCGATGAGCAGGGCCACCAGGTTCATGACCTTCAGCAGCGGGTTGATCGCGGGCCCGGCGGTGTCCTTGAAGGGGTCTCCCACCGTGTCGCCGATCACCGTCGCCTCGTGCGCGGCGCTGCCCTTGCCGCCGTGATGGCCGTCCTCGACGAGCTTCTTGGCGTTGTCCCAGGCACCGCCGGAGTTGGCGAGGAACACCGCCATCAGCGTGCCCGAGCCGATCGCGCCCGCGAGGTACGCGCCCAGGGCGCCCACGCCGAGCGTGAAGCCGATGAAGATCGGCGCCAGGACGGCGAGCAGACCGGGGGTGGCCAACTCCCGCAGGGCGTCCCGGGTACAGATGTCGACGACCTTGCCGTACTCGGGTTTCTCGCTGTAGTCCATGATCCCGGGGTGCTCGCGGAACTGCCGCCGCACCTCGAACACCACGGAGCCCGCCGACCGCGACACCGCGTTGATCGCCAGCCCCGAGAAGAGGAAGACGACCGCCGCGCCCGCGATGAGGCCGACCAGGTTGTTGGGCTGCGAGATGTCCATCATCAGCGTCATCGGCGCGCCCTCCCCCGAGAGCTTCTCGCCGACGTCCTGCGCGCCGGTGGTGATGGCGTCCCGGTACGACCCGAAGAGCGCCGACGCCGCGAGGACGGCCGTGGCGATCGCGATGCCCTTGGTGATCGCCTTGGTGGTGTTGCCGACCGCGTCCAGGTTGGTGAGCACCTGCGCGCCCGCGCCCTCGACGTCGCCGGACATCTCCGCGATGCCCTGGGCGTTGTCGGAGACCGGTCCGAAGGTGTCCATGGCGACGATCACACCGACCGTGGTGAGCAGGCCGGTGCCGGCCAGCGCCACCGCGAACAACGCCAGCATGATCGACGTACCGCCGAGCAGGAACGCGCCGTACACGCCCAGACCGATCAGCAGGGCGGTGTAGACGGCCGATTCCAGGCCGAGGGAGATGCCGGCCAGGATGACGGTCGCGGGGCCCGTCAGGGACGTCTTGCCGATGTCCCGGACCGGACGGCGGGTGGTCTCGGTGAAGTAGCCGGTGAGCTGCTGGATCACGGCGGCCAGCAGGATGCCGATCGCCACCGCGACGAGGGCGAGGATCCGCGGGTCGCCGCCCTTGTCCTGGATCGCCGCGTCGGTGACGCCGTCGAGGTCGGCGTACGTGCCCGGCAGATAGACGTAGACAGCCACGGCGACCAGCACCAGCGAGATCACCGCGGAGATGAAGAAGCCCCGGTTGATCGCGGACATGCCGCTGCGGTCGGAGTGGCGCGGGGCCACCGCGAAGATGCCGATCATCGCGGTCAGCACCCCGATCGCGGGTACCAGCAGCGGGAACGCGAGACCCGCGTCGCCGAAGGCCACCTTGCCGAGGATCAGCGCGGCGACCAGGGTCACGGCGTACGACTCGAAGAGGTCGGCGGCCATGCCCGCGCAGTCGCCGACGTTGTCGCCCACGTTGTCGGCAATGGTCGCGGCATTGCGCGGATCGTCCTCCGGAATGCCCTTCTCGACCTTGCCGACCAGGTCGGCGCCGACGTCGGCGGCCTTGGTGAAGATGCCGCCGCCGACCCTCATGAACATCGCGATGAGCGCCGCGCCCAGGCCGAAGCCCTCCAGCACCTTCGGCGCGTCGGCCGCGTACACCAGCACCACGCAGGAGGCCCCGAGCAGCCCGAGGCCCACCGTGAACATGCCTACGACGCCGCCCGTGCGAAATGCGATCTTCATCGCCTTGTGCGAGACGGCGGTGAGATCCTTTTCCGGTTCGCCGGCCGCCGGAGTCGCTTCCCGGGCCGCCGCGGCGACCCGCACATTACTGCGGACGGCGAGCCACATGCCGATATAACCGGTGGCCGCCGAGAACGCCGCGCCGATCAAGAAGAACACCGACCGCCCGGCACGTTGATTCCAGTCGTCCGCGGGCAGCAGCATGAGCAGGAAGAACACGACGACGGCGAATACGCCGAGCGTGCGCAACTGTCTGGCCAGATAGGCGTTGGCGCCCTCCTGGATCGCGACCGCGATCTTCTTCATGCTGTCGGTGCCCTCGCCGGCCGCGAGCACCTGGCGCAGCAGGACGCCCGCGACCACGAGCGCAGCCAGTGCGACGACCCCGATGACCACCACGAGCAGGCGGTTGCCGTCGGTCAGCACTGCGGTTGCGAGGGTTGTGGGGTGGTCCAACCGATGAGGGGTAGAAAGCCCCGCCATTCGTCCTCCTTGACGCTTGGGCTGAGCTCAAGATGTGGACGGATTGTAGGTACCGGAACCTGATCAAAACAGTGCGCGGTAAACAGAATTCGCTCGCACGTCCAGTAATGCCTCAAAGGCGTTGTCGAGCCGTAGATCCAATTCGCTGATCTTTTATTGACCTTTCACCGATCTTTCAGTGATCGTGAATTAATTCACGGACGGCGAATGGATCAGGTGAATGGATCAGTGGGACAACTGTAAGCACGGGTACCCGGGTGGGCGCACGCCAAAGGGCCCCACCGGAGTGGGGCCCTTCAGGTCGTACGGAAAACGAGCGGCCGGCTCAGGCCAGGTTCGCCTCGGCCGGCGTCGTCGGCCATGTCATACGGATCAGTCCGCCGTGTTCCCCGGCGGTGACCTCCACGTCGTCGACGAGGCCGCTGATGACCGCGAGGCCCATTTCGTCCTCCTCGGTCTCCGCGTCGCCCACGCCGGAACCGGGCGCGCGGTCGCCTGGGGCGGACCGCGGCGCCTCGTCGCCGACCTCGATGGAGAACTGTTTCTCCTCCTCGATCAGCGCCACCTTCACCGGGGCGGTGATGCCACCGCTCTGGTGAAGGCCTACGGCACGGGTGCAGGCCTCGCCCACGGCGAGCCGCACTTCGTCGAGGACGGCCTCGTCCACTCCGGCCCTGCGCGCCACCGCTGCCGCCACCAGTCGGGCGGTCCTGACGTGCTCGGGCAGCGCGCTGAAGCGGAGTTCAACGGTGGCCATGCATCCCCCTCGGAACTACGGGCGTGCTGTGGAGGGGCCGGGCTGCCGAAAGCCCGGTCCCCCATTTTCCACTGTCCGCCCCGGACCGTGAGGCCCGGGACGGGATCGTCAGTCGGTGGCAGCGACCGCTTCGTCGACCGAGGTGTGAATCGGGAACACCTTGGTCAGACCTGTGATGCGGAAGATCTTCAGAATGCGCTCCTGGTTGCAGACCAGGCGCAGCGAGCCCTCATGGGCACGCACTCGCTTCAGACCGCCGACCAGTACGCCGAGCCCGGTGGAGTCGAGGAAGTCCACGCCCTCCATGTCGACGACGAGGTGGAAATTCCCGTCGTTCACCAGCTCGACCAACTGCTCGCGCAGCTTGGGCGCGGTATATACATCGATTTCGCCACCGACCTCGACGACCGTACGATCGCCGACGGTACGGGTCGACAGGGACAGGTCCACGGATCCTCCAGCACCTTGCTATCGAGCGGTCGTCCCGCGGGACACCTCGGCAGGAGCCCCCGGGACGGTTCGCCAGCCGCGATGGCATTCAATCACTTACCGGCAGGCGTGCACGACGCCTTGGCCCCATTGTCCGTCACGCCAGTGACACACTCGGTGCCGATGGCCAAGAATCACCGATCCGATCGATCCTCGGCACAGCCCGCCCCGGGCCTGTCGCCGGGGGCGCTGCTGGCCCGGCTCGCCCCGGGCCCGAGCCGGACTTCGCGCATCACTCATACGGAGCACTTGCCCCCGCGTGAGGGCCGCCATGCCGTCTGGCCTGACCGGATTCGTTCGGAGGTCGTCGCGGCCGTCCAGGCCTGTGGCATCGCACACCCCTGGGCCCACCAGGCCCTGGCCGCCGAGCACGCCCTGGACGGCGACTCGGTGGTCGTCGCCACGGGCACCGCCTCCGGCAAGTCCCTGGCCTACCTCGTGCCCGTGCTGTCCGCCCTGCTGGACGGCTCCGAGGCCCCGAACGGCCGCGGCGCCACCACCCTCTACCTCGCGCCCACCAAGGCCCTCGCGGCAGACCAGTGCCGCTCCGTGAAGGAACTTTCACAACCGCTCGGCAACGCGGTGCGTCCGGCCGTGTACGACGGCGACACGCCGTTCGAGGAACGCGAGTGGATCCGCCAGTACGCCAACTACGTCCTCACCAACCCGGACATGCTGCACCGCGGCATCCTCCCGTCCCACCCCCGCTGGTCCTCCTTTCTGAAGTCGCTGAAGTACGTCGTCATCGACGAGTGCCACACCTACCGCGGTGTGTTCGGCTCCCACGTCGCCCAGGTGCTGCGCCGGCTGCGCCGCCTGTGCGCCCGCTACGGCGCCTCCCCGGTCTTCCTGCTGGCCTCCGCGACGGCCGCCGAGCCCGCGGTCGCCGCCGGCCGCCTCACCGGCCTCCCGGTGGTGGAGGTGGCCGACGACGCCTCACCCCGCGGTGAACTGGTGTTCGCCCTCTGGGAGCCCCCGCTCACCGAGATACGCGGCGAGAAGGGCGCCCCGGTCCGCCGCACCGCCACCGCCGAGACCGCCGACCTGCTCACCGATCTCGCCGTCCAGGGCGTGCGCACGGTCGCCTTCGTCCGCTCCCGGCGCGGTGCCGAACTGATCTCGGTGATCGCCCAGGAGCGGCTCGCCGAGGTCGACCGCTCCCTCGCCCGGCGTGTCGCGGCGTACCGGGGCGGCTACCTGCCCGAGGAACGCCGCGCCCTCGAACAGGCCCTCCACTCCGGCGAACTCCTCGGCCTCGCCGCCACGACCGCCCTGGAACTCGGCATCGACGTCGCCGGCCTCGACGCCGTCCTGATCGCCGGCTACCCGGGCACCCGCGCGTCCCTGTGGCAGCAGGCCGGCCGGGCCGGCCGGGCCGGGCAGGGCGCGCTGGCGGTGCTGATCGCCCGGGACGACCCGCTGGACACCTTCCTCGTCCACCACCCGGAGGCCCTCTTCGACCGCCCGGTGGAGTCGACCGTCCTCGACCCCGACAACCCCTACGTCCTCGCCCCGCACCTGTGCGCGGCAGCCGCCGAACTCCCGCTCACCGACGAGGACCTGGAGCTGTTCGGCCCCGAGACCGAGGGCCTGCTGCCGCAGCTGGAGGCCGCGAAGCTGCTGCGCCGCCGGACGAAGGCCTGGCACTGGACGCGCCGCGAACGGGCCGCCGACCTCACCGACATCCGCGGCGAGGGCGGCAGACCGATCCAGGTCGTCGAGTCCGGCACGGGCCGGCTCCTCGGCACGGTCGACGCGGGCTCCGCCCACACCACCGTCCACGAGGGCGCCGTCCACCTCCACCAGGGCCGCACCTATCTCGTCCGCTCCCTCGACCTGGAGGACGCGGTCGCCCTGGTCGAGGAGGCCAACCCGCCCTACTCGACGGTCGCCCGCGACACCACCGCCATCTCCGTCCTGGAGACGGACATCGAAGTCCCCTGGGGCCAGGGCCGGTTGTGCTACGGCTCGGTCGAAGTCACCAACCAGGTCGTCTCCTTCCTGCGTCGACGTGTCATCACCGGTGAAGTCCTGGGCGAGTCGAAGCTCGATCTCCCTCCTCGTACGCTGCGCACCCGCGCGGTGTGGTGGACGGTCGCCGAGGACCAGCTGGACGCCGCCCGCGTCAACCCCGAGATCCTCGGCGGCGCCCTGCACGCCGCCGAACACGCCTCCATCGGCCTCCTCCCACTCTTCGCGACCTGCGACCGCTGGGACATCGGCGGTGTGTCGGTGCCCCTGCACCCCGACACACTCCTCCCGACGGTCTTCGTCTACGACGGCCATCCCGGCGGCGCGGGCTTCGCGGAGCGCGCCTTCCGCACCGCCCGCGACTGGCTCACCGCCACCCGGGAGGCCATCGCCGCCTGCGAGTGCGACGCCGGCTGCCCGTCCTGCATCCAGTCCCCCAAGTGCGGCAACGGCAACGAACCGCTGCACAAGAGGGGCGCGGTCCGACTCCTCACGGAACTGCTCCGGGAAGCGCCGGAGCCGAAGGAGGATCCGGAGGAGAAGAGCCCGGAGACTCCGGCGGAGGCAGCGAGCCCGGCGACCCCAGCGAGTCCGGCGGGGCCGGAGAGCCAGGCGAGGCCGGAGAGCCCGGCAAGGCCGGAGAGCCCGGCAAGGGCGGCAGAACCGGCCCCGGGGGGCCGGCCCGTGCCCTGACCTCGGCGGTGAACGGCCCCTTTCCCGAGGCCACCGCCACATCCGAGATCTCCCCCACGACCGCGCACCGCACCAGCCGCGCGCCCTGTGCCCGGGCCACCCGGTCGGCCCGCTCGCAGGCCTCCGCCTCACCCTCCGGCCAGTGGTCCGCCGCCGCGAGCGCCGCGAGGTCCGCGCCACCGGCGGCACGATGCCGAGCCACGACGGCCTGTCCGAGGGCGAGCACCACCCCGAAGACCACGCACAGCACGGCGATCGCCCCGAGACTCCAGACGGTGGCAGAGCCACGATCACCGCCGCCCCGCAGCCGCCCACGGACCAACCCGATGTACCGCGGCCGCCGACGGAACATCCCGATGCGCCGCAGCCGCCCAGAGACCGCCCCACCGCGACACCGCCGCCCTGGAGCCACCCCGCCGCGAGGCGGCAGCCCTGGGACGTCCCCACCGCGGCGAACCAGTCCCGGGGCCACCCCACCGGGGTGAACCCGCCCTGGAGCCACCCCATCGCGGCGAACCAGCCCCGGAACCGCACCCCGGCGGCGAAGCGCCCCCTGGACCACACCCGCCGTCATGGCGTGGCCCCCACAGCCTCGTCAGGACTCCGCCCGGCCCCCTCGGCCGCCCCTGGGGCCTCCGGGGCTCCCAGGGCCCCCTGTGCCGCCCCCACGGCCTCCTCAGCCATCGCCACGGCCTCCTCCCGTACCTCGAACGCCTCGAAGGGCAGCTCCCGCAGCACCGATGGCTGTGCCACGACCACCACCCGGACCTGGTCGCCCTCCCTGCCGACCGTCACCCGTGCCCCGCTCGGTGCCGCCGCGAGGGCCAGTTCGACGACCCGGTCGGGCGGATCCTGCCGGGCCGCCGCACGGGCCCCGGTCCTGGCGGCGTCCACGCACTGGATCTGGGCCGCCACGACGAGCAACGCCCACACCAACGCCATCGCGAACCCCACCAGCACCGGCAGCACCAACGCCGACTCGGCCGTCACGAACCCCCGGTCCGAGCCCGGCCACCGGCGCCGCTCACATCCCCGCATCGAGCGCCCGCTTCACGATGTCCTGGAGCTGCGCCTCGACGACGTCGCTGGTCACCACCTGGTAGAGGAGCACCGCGAGCCCCACCGCCGCAACGATTCCCGTCGCGTATTCCGAGGTCACCATTCCGGCGTCGCCGCGCGCACTCCGCCGCATCCCGCACACCAGGGCACGCAGCCGTGCCCGTACTGCCTTGTACATCTCAACCCCCGTGAGGTTCGATCCCGCTTTGGTTTCTTTCGTCCGGTTTCACGCCTGGGTCCCGCTCATCACCCCCTCATCGCCCACCCCCTCCCAGCACCCCGCCCGCGAGCCCGATCACGACGGGTACGATCCCGACCGCGACGAAGGCGGGCAGGAAGCACAGGCCCACGGGCGCGGCGACCAGGACGGCCGCGCGCCGGGCACGGGCCGTCGCGGCGCGCGTCCAGTCGGCGCGGGCGTCCGCGGCGAGCCGGGCGACCGGCCCGGCCGCAGGCAGCCCCGACACGTCGGCCCGCTCCAGCAGGCGTGCCAGCGCCTCCGCGCCCCGTACCGAGGCCAACCTCCGCCAAGCGGTGGCCGGTTCGCCGCCCAGCCGTACCTCGGCGGCGCCCCGCGCCAGCCGTTCCCCCACGGGGCCGCCCAGGGCCTCGCCCACCGCCTGCGCCGCGATCACCGGACCGGCGCCCGCCGCGATGCACGCGGCCAGCAGGTCTGCGGCGAGCGGGAGTTGGCGTGCCGCCAGCCGTGCGTCGACATCGCCCGTGGCGACCGGCGCCGCACACCTGCGCCGCCATCGCCACAGCCCGACCGCGCCGATCACCCCCGCCACCACCCCCGCGACACCGCCGATCACCACACACCCGAGGCCCACCACCACGCCCTCGGGCAGCCATTTCCGTACGGCGTCCCGCGCTGCGGCGGCACGAGGGGCGTCCCGCGTCCGCTCCCGGCCCAGCAGCTCGGCCACCCGCCGACGGGCCGTGCGCAGGCGCCGCAGCCGCTCCAACCGCCACCCCAACAACCCGAGGGCCAGCACGATCCCCACCGTCACCCCCAGCCTGTGGACAACTTCCGCACCCATGACGCCTCCCATGACCCCTCCTGCGCTGCCTGTCATGCCTCCTCCCGCCATGTCACCCACCGCCCCTCGCCTCCTCCACGGGCCCTTCCGCGCCCCGCACGATCCGCTGCACCCACCACACCCCCGCGCCCTCCAGCAGCCCGCCGACGAGCAGACAACCCAGCCCAGCCGCGGTGTGCAGCAGCACGTGCAGCGGATCCGCGCCGAGCGCGGTGCCCAGGACGAGGCCCAGGCCCGGCAGACCGGCGAGCATCACCGCGGTAGCCCTGGCCCCCGCCAACTGCGCGTGCAGGTCGGCCCGTTGGTCGCGTTCCGCGCGCAACGCCCCTTCGAGACGGTCGAGTCCGGCCGCCAGGCCCGCCCCCTGGTCCACTGCCACCCGCCAGCACGCCGCGAGTCCCAGCAGTCCGCCGGCTCCCCGGTGCTGTGCGGCGACCGCCAGCGCCTTGGGCACGTCCCCGCCGAACCGGGCCGCCGCCAGCACCGTCGCCTGCGCCTCGCCCAGACCGCCCGAGTCCCGGGCGGCCCGCTGCAACGCCTCTCCGGGCTGTCGGCCGGCCCGCACCTCACCGGCGAGCGCCGCACAGAGCGCGATCACCGCGTCCCCTCGCTGCTCCTTGGCCCGACGCGCCTCGGCGACCCGCCGCGCCCTGCGCAGCAGAGGCACTCCGGCCGCCCCCGCCACGGCCGGCAGCACCGAGGCGCCCAGCACGGCCAGGGTCAGCCCGACGACCGGCGCCCACCACTCGGGCCGCCACCGCCCCCGCAGCCTGCGCAGCTCCAGCAGAACGTCCTGCCACCCCGGGGGCCCGCCGCCGACCACCCCGCCCCCGGCCAGCAGCAACTGCGCCCGCCGGGACCCGGAGTTCGGCCCGCCCAGCAGCCAGACCGCCGCCCCCAGGCAGGCCACGGCCGCACCTAGCGGCATCTCACGTGTCACGTACATCGTCCGCCTCGCTTCCGCCCCGCAGCAGCTCACGCAGCCGCTCCCAGCCCCGCTCTCGTGCGAAGGCGTCCGCCCCCCAGCGCAGCGCCGGCACGGTCCGCACCAGCCCGGACGGGTCCCGCTCCAGCACATGCACCTCGGCGATCCGGCGCCGCCCGGCCGGGTTGCGGACCAGGTGCAGCACCACCGACAGGGCCGCCGCCAACTGGCTGTGCAGCGCCGCCCGGTCCAGCCCGGCCGCCGTACCGAGCGCCTCCAACCGGGCGGGGACATCCGCGGCGGCGTTGGCGTGTACCGTCCCGCAGCCGCCCTCGTGGCCCGTGTTGAGCGCGGCCAGCAGGTGGACGACCTCGGGCCCGCGCACCTCGCCCACGACGAGCCGGTCCGGCCGCATCCGCAGCGCCTGCCGCACCAGGTCCTCGAGCGTGACGAGCCCCGCGCCCTCCTGGTTGGCGGGTTTGGTCTCCAGCCGCACGACGTGCGGGTGGTCCGGGCGCAGCTCCGCCGAGTCCTCCGCGAGCACGATCCGCTCCCTGGGCCCGACCATGCCGAGCAGCGCGCTCAGCAGGGTCGTCTTGCCGCTGCCGGTGCCACCGCTGACCAGGAAGGACAGCCGCGCCCGCACGAGGGCCCGCAGCACCCGGTCGCCGTCCGGCGGCACGGTGCCCGCCGTCACCAGTTCGTCGAGCGTGAACGCCCGCGGCCGTACCACCCGCAGCGACAGACAGGCGCAGCCGACGGCCACCGGGGGCAGCACCGCGTGCAGCCGGGTCCCGTCGGGCAGCCGGGCGTCGGCCCACGGCCGGGCGTCGTCCAGGCGCCGTCCGGCCACCGCGGCCAGGCGCTGCGCGAGGCGTCGTACGGCCGCGGCGTCGGGGAAGGTGACGGCGGTCAGCTCCAGGCCACCGCCCCGGTCGACCCACACCCGGTCGGGGGCAGACACCAGCACGTCGGTCACGGAGGGGTCGGCGAGCAGCGGCTCCAGGGGGCCGCTGCCGATCAGCTCGGACCGCAGGTGCTCCGCCGCGCCGAGCACCTCCGCGTCCCCGAGCACCCGCCCTTGTTCCCGCAACGCCTGTGCCACGCGCGCGGGTGTCGGCTCGGCCCCGCTGTCGACGAGCCATTGCCGTACGCCGTCGAGCAGCTCGCGTTCGAGCCCGAGCCCGAGCCCGGTCGCGGCCCCGGGCGCCGTGTCCATCACCGCCGTCCTCCTGGCCGCCGTACTCATGAGCCACCCGCCTCGACCAGGGCGCGCTCCCAGAACTCCGTGCAGAAGCGGGCGAGGGGCCCGCGGGCCAGGGCCCCCGGTGGCGCCTTACCGCCGTCCGGGCGCAGCAGACCCGGCTCGACAGGCACCTCGCCGGCCAGCGGCAGTCCGAGCAGGCGGGCCACCTCGTGGTCCTCGAGCCCGGGCGCGTACGGTCCGCGTACCGCCACCCGGAGGTCGCGCAGCACCATGCCCACGGCGGAGGCGACGCGGCCGGACGCGGCGACGGCGCGCAGTTCGGCGGGGACGACCAAAAGCCCGAGGTCGAGCTGGGCGAGGGCCTCGGCGACTCCGTCGTCGATGCGGCGGGGCAGGTCGACGACGACCGTGCCGCCCCTGCGGCGGGCCGCGGCGAGCACCGCGCGGACGGCCTGGGGCGGGATGGCGACACAGTCGCCGCGGTCCCAGCTGAGCACGCGCAGCGAGTGCAGTTCCGGCAGCGACTCCTCCAGGGCGCCGCCGCCGACCCGCCCGCGGGAGGCGGCGAAGGCGGGCCAGCGCAGGCCCTGGGCGGTCTCGCCGCCGAGGAGCACGTCGAGGCCGCCGCCCAGCGGATCGGCGTCCACGAGCAGGGTGCGGACCCCTTCGCGCGCGGAGGTGACGGCGAGGGCGCACGCGAGCGTGGAGGCTCCGGCGCCGCCCCGGCCGCCGATGACGCCGACAGTGAGCGCGGGTCGGCCGACGCCCTCGGCGACGTCGGCGATGCGGTCGACCAGCCACTGTTCGCCGTCGGGCAGCATCAGGACGTGGTCGGCGCCGATCTCCACGGCGCGCTGCCACACCCCGGAGTCGTCCTGGTCCCGGCCGACGAGGACCACCCCTCGCCTGCGGGTGGCTCCCCGCACACGCGGTGCGGCGTCGTCGCCGACCAGGACGAGGGGTGCCGACTCCCAGCTGCCCCTGCGGTCCGGCACCGAATGGTGCACCTCGGGTGTGGCGCCGGCCGCGGCGCACAGGCGGAGCAGGTCGTCGAGGAGGTCCGAGTCCTCCGTGACGATCAGCGGCTTGCCGGGCCGCCCGGAGGCGGCGGGCGGCGGGTCGTGTGTGACGGCTCCGGTCATGTTTTCCATCCCCCTTCGCGGCGGGGTGCGCAGTCCCTGCGGCCCCGCGATTCCCAAACGTCCGGAGAACCGGCAACCGGTCTCCATATGAACGGCCGTCAGAAACCGGCCGCGCGCCCACCCGGACAAACGGAACCGGTCATGAACTCGGCCCGAGCGGACGTGCTGGAATCACGGTGCAGCGAACGCGGAAATCGTGTGGATCTTGGTGAAAATCTGTGGACAGCCAAGCGACTGTGAATATCGCCGTCACCCAAACCGGTGAGCACTCGCCGTCCCCTGTACGACTTCCGCAGAGCAGTCCGACGACTACACACCGTGACATCGCGGGGCATGACGAAGGGGCGGCCTCAGCCGCCCCGGATGGCACGGCTCAGCCATGCACAGAACAGGAAAACCCACCCGGACATGCGACGACCCCCGCCGGGGGGGAGAGCGGGGGTCGTCTTCACGGCCGACTCGGGGGGGGGAGGAGCCGGGCCGCGTTAGCACGGTCGCGAACGATCCGTGACTTCCATGGTGTACCCGAGAGGCCTCTCAGGCAAACCCACGCGCCCACCTTACGCCGAATGGGCTGCCCCTATGCTCTTGGTTGTGGAAAACCACTCCTTGCCCCGCACAGCGGCCTTCTTTGACCTGGACAAGACGGTCATTGCGAAGTCGAGCACGCTCACCTTCAGCAAGTCCTTCTACCAGGGCGGGCTGATCAACCGCAGGGCGGCACTGCGCACCGCGTACGCCCAGTTCGTCTTCCTCGTCGGCGGTATGGACCACGACCAGATGGAGCGGACCCGCGAGTACCTGTCCGGGATGGTGCGGGGGTGGAACGTCCAGCAGGTGAAGGAGATCGTGGCCGAGACACTGCACGACCTGATCGACCCCCTCATCTACGACGAGGCCGCCTCCCTCATCGAGGAGCACCACACCGCGGGCCGCGACGTCGTCATCGTGTCCACGTCGGGTGCCGAGGTGGTCGAGCCGATCGGCGAACTGCTGGGCGCGGACCGCGTGGTGGCGACCCGCATGGTCGTGGGCGAGGACGGCTGCTACACGGGCGAGGTGGAGTACTACGCCTACGGCCCGACGAAGGCGGAGGCGATCAGGGAACTGGCCGAGTCGGAGGGGTACGACCTCGCGCGCTGCTACGCCTACAGCGACTCGGCGACCGATGTGCCGATGCTGGCGGCGGTGGGCCATCCGCACGCCGTGAACCCGGACCGGGCGCTGCGGCGCGAGGCCGTCGCGCGCGGCTGGCCGATCCTCGACTTCCATCGGCCGGTGCGGCTCAAGCAGCGGATCCCGTCGTTCTCGGTGCCGCCGCGCCCGGCTCTCGTCGCGGCTGCCGCCATAGGCGCGGCGGCGGCCACCGCGGGCCTGGTCTGGTACGCCAGCAGGCGGCGGGCCGCGGCGACCGCCTGAGAGTCCGGCCACCTGGGAATCCACGACCGTTTAGACCTATTTGCAGGTAAAAGTAAAGAACTGACGGCAGGGCTTCCGCTTGCCCTGGCACTGGAGTAGAAAGGACTCAACGGCCCGCGAGACCAAGGACATCCGAAAGGATCACCTTAAAACCGCATTTGGCCCCACGGACCGACACATGGACATCGAGCACCCACGCGACGTCGACCCGTCGATTACGGGCCAGCCGCACCAGGTGACGGGCAAAGAACCCGACCTGATGGGCACTACATCGAGGACGCTTGGTAACCCGGTGAACATGTCGGCGGCGGTACGAATCCTCGTACCGCCGCATCCCATTGCGCCCCAAGGGCGCTTTTTTCATGTCTCGCGCGCGTCCCGCACCCTTCGCACCCGGCGCATCCCTCGCATCCTGGTGTCTTCCTACGCCGCCCCGCGCTGCAGCGCCTCGCACACCGCCGTGGACTCGCGGGCGCCGAGCTCGGTCGCCCTGCCGCAGTGCGCGAGCCAGGCCGCCATCCCGTCCGGGCTGCCCGAGACATAGCCCTCCAGGGCCGCCAGATAGGCGGCGCGCCCCAGCTCGGCGTGCCCCACCTCGGCGGGACAGACCGACTTGGGGTCGAGCCCGCTGCCGATCAGGACGATGCGTTGGGCCGCCCGCGCGACCAGGCCGTTGTGGGAGGCGAAGGGTCGTAGCGCGAGGAGCTCGCCGTGCACGACGGCGGCCGTCACCAGGGCGGGCGCGGAGCTGCCCGCGACGATCAGCCCGGCGAGCCCCTCCAGACGGCCGGCCACTTCGTCGGCGCCGGGCAGCGGCAGCTCGACGAGCGGCTCGTCCACCGCCTCGCCGGCCTGCCGGGGCCGTCCGACCTCGTCGCCGCTCGTCGCCGCGGCCACCAGATGCAGCCGGGCCAGCACCCGCAGCGGTGACTGCCGCCAGATGGACAGCAGTTGACCCGCTTCCGCGGTCAGCCGCAGGGCGGCTCCCACCACCCGCGCCTCGTCGTCGACACCGAAGTCGCTGCGCCGGCGCACCTCCTCCAGGGCCCAGTCGGCGCCGGACAGCGCCGCCGAGCCACGGGCGCCGCGCAGGGCGGCCTCGGAGGTGATCTCGGTGCTGCGCCGCCGCATGACGCGGTGCCCGTAGACCCGGTCCACGGCCTTGCGCACGGACTCCACGGACTCGGCCACGCCGGGCAGCGACCCCAGGGCCGCGAGCGGATCGGCGGACGCGCCTGTCGTACTCATGAGTACGACATTACGCAACCAAGCCCGGGCCCCTCGAAGGAGTGGTCTTCTTCACGAACCGCTGCCACATACAGCTACCGCGCCACTACCCTTGGTGAACATGAAAATTGCTTTCGTTGGGAAGGGCGGCAGCGGCAAGACGACCCTGTCCTCCCTGTTCGTCCGCCGTCTCGCCGCCCTCGGCGCACCCGTGATCGCCATCGACGCGGACATCAACCAGCACCTGGGGCCCGCCCTCGGCCTCGACGAGCCGCAGGCCGCCGCGCTGCCCGCGATGGGCGAGCGGCTCCCGCTGATCAAGGACTACCTGCGCGGCTCCAACCCACGCATCACCTCCGCCGAGACCATGATCAAGACGACTCCGCCCGGCGAGGGCTCCCGCCTGCTGCGGGTGCGCGAGGACAATCCCGTCTACGACGCCTGCGCCCGGCCGGTGGAACTCGACGGCGGCGCCGTCCGTTTGATGGTCACGGGCCCCTTCACGGACGCCGACCTGGGGGTCGCCTGCTACCACTCCAAGACGGGAGCGGTGGAGCTGTGCCTGAACCACCTGGTGGACGGCCGTGACGAGTACGTCGTGGTCGACATGACGGCGGGCTCGGACTCCTTCGCCTCCGGCATGTTCACCCGCTTCGACGTGACGTTCCTCGTCGCCGAGCCGACCCGGAAGGGGGTCTCCGTCTATCGCCAGTACAAGGAGTACGCCCGCGACTTCGGCGTCGAGCTGAAGGTCGTCGGCAACAAGGTGCAGGGTCAGGACGACGTCGACTTCCTCCGCGCCGAGGTCGGCGACGACCTGCTCGTGACGGTGGGGCACTCGGACTGGGTGCGCGCCATGGAGAAGGGCCGGCCGCCCCGGTTCGACCTCCTGGAGGACACCAACCGCCACGCCCTGGACCTGCTGCGGACGACCGTCGACTCGGCGTACGAGCGACGGGACTGGGAGCGCTACACCCGCCAGATGGTCCACTTCCACCTCAAAAACGCCCAGTCCTGGGGCAACGAACGCACCGGGGCCGACCTGGCGGCGCAGGTCGACCCCGATTTCGTCCTCGGCGAGAGCCTCACGGCTGCCGTGTGAGGGACCCCTACTGGCCGGACCGACTCGCCGGCGCTCCGGGGACGCCCTTCGGGGCCGGGGCCGGGCGGCCCGCCAGGAAGGACGCCCAGCCCTGCCTCGGCGCCTCGCCGACCTCCAGTGAGCGCAGTCTGCCCAGGACCTTCGGGTCCTGGGCGTCCAGCCAGTCCGCCAGCTGCCGGAAGGAGACACAACGCACGTCGGACTTGTTGCAGACCTCCTCCACGACCTCCTCGACGGCCTTCATGTACGTGCCGCCGTTCCATGACTCGAAGTGGTTGCCGATGATCAGCGGGGCGCGGTTGCCGTCGTAGGCGCGGTGGAAGCCCCGGAGCAGGCCGTCACGCATCTGGTTGCCCCAGTACTCGTACTTGCCGGGGTCCCCCTGGGTGGTGGTGCCGGACTGGTTGACCATGAAGTTGTAGTCCATGGTCAGCTGTTCGTAGGTGTGGCCGGGGAAGGGCACCAGCTGCATCGACAGGTCCCACAGACCCTCCCGCTTGCGGGGCCAGACCTGGTCGTTGACACCGCTGGTGTCGTAGCGGAAGCCGAGTTCGCTCGCGGCCCGCACGAAGTTCTTCTGGCCCTCCAGGCAGGGCGTGCGGGCGCCGATGAGCTCCTTGTCGTAGTCGAAGGGCAGCGGGGCCGCCTTCGACCTGCCGGTGTTGGTCTTCCAGGTCTTCACGAACTGCTTGGCCTGGGCGATCTCGTCCTTCCACTCCTCCACCGACCACTCGCCGACGCCACCGTTCTTGCCGCAGAAGTGGCCGTTGAAGTGGGTGCCGATCTCGTTGCCCTCCAGCCACGCCAGGCGCAGCTGCCTCACGGTCTCGGCGATGCCCTGCTCGTCGTTGAAACCGATGTCGGAGCGGCCCGGCGAGTGCTGTGGCGGCTTGTACAGCTCGGCCTTCTCCTGGGGCAGCATGTACACGCCGCTGAGGAAGTACGTCATGGTTGCGTGGTTGGCCTTGGACACCTTTCGGAAGTGGGAGAACAGCCTCTGGCTGTCCTCGCCGGCGCCGTCCCAGGAGAACACCACGAACTGCGGGGGCTTCCGGCCCGGCTTCAGCCGCTCCGGTCTTGGCAGGTGCGGCTGTGCCCCGGTGTACGCGGTGGAGCCGTCCCCGATCAGGCGGACCGCGCTCTTGGGCGCGGCGCCCTTCAGCGGGACCTGTGCCTCCTCCTTCGAACCGTCGGTTCCCGTCGCGCAACCGGCGAGTGATGCGGCGACCGTCGCGGCGACCACGGCGCCGGCGGCGATCCTCCTCTGGGTGGCGGCCATCTCCGCCCCACCTTCTTCCTTCTCTCGGCCCACGCCGACGACGGCCTTCTGACGGCGGCGTTCTGTCGCTGTCGCCGGACATGCCGGCGGCGCCGTCAAGGTCGCACGGGACCGGAAAGGAATTAGTACGACAAGCCGATAAAAAGCTCACAACACCCGAGAGAGTGATTCATTCACCCATTTGCCATATAAATCCATGCCTGACTTTTACTCTGCATTACGATCGTTTTACCGAGCGTCGATTTCGAGCCCTACTTCCGAACGTTCCGAGCCTTGTTTCCGACCGTTGATTTTCATCCCGCCGCTGTACGCCGTGACCCACGGCCGCGATCGCCCCGCCATCGACCGGGGCCACCGGTTCCGCGACCGCGCCGCCCCGGAGGAGACGGGAAACATGTCAGCCTTCGTCCCCACTCGCGCATCCGACCCGACGCGCACCCGACGCGCCCACTCACCCCACAGCCCCCCACCGGCCCCGCACCGCCGCTTCCGCGTCGCCGGCGCTGATGTGTCCGCCTCGATCGCGGTCTTCCTGATCGCCCTCCCGCTGTCCCTCGGCATCGCCCTGGCCACCGGCGCACCCCTCCAGGCCGGCCTCGTCGCGGCCGCCGTCGGGGGAATCGTCGTCGGCTGGATCGGCGGCTGCCCGCTCCAGGTCAGCGGTCCTGCGGCCGGACTGACGGTGGTCACCGCCGACCTCATCCAGCGCTACGGCTGGCGGACCACCTGCGCGATCACCGTCCTGGCCGGACTCGCCCAGCTCGGCCTCGGCTGCCTGCGCGTGGCACGCACCGCGCTCGCCGTCAGCCCCGCCATCGTGCACGGCATGCTCGCCGGCATCGGCGTCACCATCGCCGTCGCCCAGCTCCACATCGTCCTCGGCGGCAACCCGCAGAGCTCCGTCCTCGACAACCTCCGCGCACTCCCCGCCCAGTTGACCCGCGTGCACCCGGCCGCCATGGCGGTCAGCGCGCTGACCCTCACCCTGCTGTTGCTCTGGCCGCGCATCCCCGGCCGGGCCGGGCGGCTGCTGCGCAAGATGCCCGCCGCGCTCGTCGCCGTCGCCGGAGCCACCACCGCCTCCGCCCTCGCCGGCCTCACCCTGCCCTCGGTCGACCTGCCGTCCTGGCGCAGCCACGCCCTGGCCGGGCTGCCCGAGGGGCCGGTGCTCGGGGTCGTGGCCGCCGTCCTCACCGTCACACTGGTGTGCAGCGTGCAGTCGCTGCTCGGCGCGGTCGCCGTGGACAAGCTGATCGCCTCCCGCCCAGTTCTCGTCGCCTCCCGCGGCGACGGCTCCCGACGCGTCGGCCGCTCCGACCTCGACCGTGAACTGCTCGGTCAGGGCTCCGCCAACATCGTCTCCGGCGCGCTCGGCGGACTGCCGGTCGCGGGGGTGGCGGTGAGAAGTTCGGCGAATGTCAACGCGGGTGCCGTGAGCCGGAACTCCACGATGCTGCACGGCGTTCTCGTAGTAGTCGCCGCGCTGCTGATGGTCCCGATCCTGGAGTTCATCCCGCTCGCCTCGCTCGCCGCCCTGGTGATGGCCGTCGGCATCCAGATGGTGTCCCTGCACCACATTCGCACGGTGACGCGCCACCGAGAGGTGCTGGTGTACGCCGTCACCACCCTCGGCGTGGTGTTCCTCGGCGTCCTGGAGGGCGTGACGCTGGGGATCGCGGTAGCCGTCGCCGTCGCCCTGAACCGCCTCGCCCGCACCCGGATCACCCATGACGAAGAGGAAGGAGTCCATCACGTACGAGTCAGAGGCCAGTTGACGTTCCTCGCGGTGCCCCGGCTCAGCCGCGTCCTGCACCTTGTGCCCCAAGGCGCCCATGCCGTGGTCGAGTTGGACGGCTCCTTCATGGACCACGCGGCGTACGAGTCACTGCAGGACTGGCAGAAGGCGCACACCGCCCACGGCGGTACCGCCGAGCTGACCGGCCGCCGGAACGGCAGGACAGCCGACCCCACGCACCCGGCCGACCCCGCACACCCGGCAGGCACCGCACTCCCGGCAGACACCGCGCTCCCGACGGGCGGCCACCTGGCAGGCAGCTCTCTGGCGGGCAGCTCCCTGACAGGCTGCGACTGCGGGCCCTGGACACCCTGGCGCAACCACCAGTGCGAGGTGCCGCACTCCACGCCGACACCTGCGGCGCCCGGACGATCCCGACCGCGCACGGCCGGCGCCCGTCGGGTCACGGCTCTCGCCACCCCCGACAGCGCCTATACCGGTGCCACCGCCTCCGGCATCACCGAGCCAGCTTCCTCCGTCACCACCGACTGCACGACCGACACCGCCGCCGATGGCACGACCGGCACCGCGGCCGACCGCACGACCGGCACTGCCGCCGCAGCCGACCCCGCCACCGCCGACCGCTCCACCGCAACCGACCCCACTGACCCCGACCCCACCGCCACCGACTCTGCCGACCCCATCACCGCCGAGCCACCCACCGTCACCCCCGTCACCCCCGACACCCCCGCCGACCGCACCACCGCCGCCCCCGACACCACCGAGCCAGTCGCCGCCCAACCCGCCTCTAGCCACCCCGGCACCACCCACCCCTCCACCACCCAACCCGGCAGTCGTCAACTCGTTCGTGGTATCAGTGCGTTCCAGCGGAACACCGCTCCGCTGGTGCGTGGGGAGCTGGCGAGGCTGGCTCGGGAGGGGCAGCAGCCGACGCAGCTGTTCCTGACCTGTGCCGACTCACGGCTGGTCACCTCGATGATCACCTCCAGTGGTCCGGGCGATCTGTTCGTGGTGCGGAATGTGGGCAACCTCGTGCCGCCGCCCGGCGAGGAGAGCGGGGACGACTCGGTGGGGGCCGCGATCGAGTACGCGGTGGACGTGCTGAAGGTGCGGTCCATCACGGTGTGCGGGCACTCCGGGTGCGGGGCCATGCAGGCTCTGCTCGGCTCCGAACCCGGCGAGGCCCGGACTCCGCTGCAGCGATGGTTGCGGCACGGGCGGCCGAGCCTGGAGCGGATGGCCGACGGCGGCCGTCCCTGGGCCCGGTTGGCCGGCCGGCCGCCGGCGGACGCGGTAGAGCAGCTGTGTCTGACCAACGTGGTCCAGCAGTTGGACCATCTGCGCACCCATGAGTCGGTGGTCCGGGCACTGCGGGCCGGGGCGCTGGAGCTGCACGGGCTGTACTTCCACGTGGGCGAGGCACAGACGTATCTGCTCGCCGAGCGAGGGGGAGCCCAGTTGTTCGATCACGTCGGGGTGGCGGACCGCACGGGGTGAGCAGCGGGCGGGAAAGGCGTGGGAGGGGCTGAACTGCGCCCGTGCCCCGTCCGTGGGTACGGGTGACCGGGCTCGCGCCGCCCCTCATAGGTCTAAACCAATTTTCTGACGGCCCTTGTCACCGGCCCCCCGCTTCTGATGAGCTGTGGCCTGGGACACAACGGACACCCTTGGAAAGGGAGATGTCGTGAGCAACGAGAGCCTGGCCAACCTGCTGAGGAAGGAGAGGGAACAGTGAGCGAGAATCCCTCCCTCTCCAACCTGCTGAAGGAAGAGCGCAGGTTCGCGCCACCCGCCGACCTGGCCGCACATGCCAACGTCACGGCGGAGGCGTACGAACAGGCCAAGGCTGACAGGCTCGGCTTCTGGGCCGAGCAGGCCCGCCGGCTGACCTGGGCCAAGGAGCCGACGGAGACGCTGGACTGGTCGAACCCGCCGTTCGCCAAGTGGTTCAAGGACGGCGAACTCAACGTCGCGTACAACTGCGTCGACCGGCATGTGGAGGCCGGGCACGGCGACCGGGTCGCGATCCACTTCGAGGGCGAGCCGGGCGACGGCCGGGCGATCACCTACGCCGAGCTGAAGGACGAGGTCAGCAAGGCCGCGAACGCGCTGCTGGAGCTCGGGGTCCGCAAGGGTGACCGGGTCGCGGTCTACATGCCGATGATCCCGGAGACGGCGGTCGCGATGCTGGCCTGCGCCCGGATCGGCGCCGCGCACTCCGTGGTCTTCGGCGGCTTCTCGGCGGACGCGCTGGCCACCCGTATCCAGGACGCCGACGCGCGGGTCGTCATCACCTCCGACGGCGGCTACCGGCGCGGCAAGCCGTCCGCGCTGAAGCCGGCCGTCGACGAGGCGGTCGCCAAGGCCGGCACCGTGGAGCATGTGCTCGTGGTGCGCCGTACCGGCCAGGACGTCGCCTGGGACGCCGATCGGGACGTGTGGTGGGACGAGATCGTCGAGCGGCAGTCGGCGGAGCACACGCCCGAGGCCGTCAACGCCGAGCACCCGCTGTTCATCCTCTACACGTCCGGTACGACGGGGAAGCCGAAGGGCATCCTGCACACCTCCGGCGGTTACCTCACACAGGCGGCGTACACGCACCACGCGGTCTTCGACCTCAAGCCGGAGACGGACGTGTACTGGTGCACGGCCGACGTCGGCTGGGTCACGGGGCACTCGTACATCGTGTACGGGCCGCTGGCCAACGGCGCGACGCAGGTCATGTACGAGGGCACGCCGGACACCCCGCACCAGGGCCGGTTCTGGGAGATCGTGCAGAAGTACGGGGTGACGATCCTGTACACGGCGCCGACCGCGATCCGTACGTTCATGAAGTGGGGTGACGACATCCCCGCGAAGTTCGACCTGTCCTCGCTCCGTGTCCTGGGCTCGGTCGGTGAGCCGATCAACCCCGAGGCATGGATCTGGTACCGCAAGCACATCGGGTCGGACCGGACCCCGATCGTCGACACGTGGTGGCAGACCGAGACCGGCGCGATGATGATCTCGCCGCTGCCGGGTGTCACGGAGGCCAAGCCGGGTTCCGCCCAGCGCCCGCTGCCCGGCATCTCCGCGACCGTCGTCGACGACGAGGCGAGGGAGGTGCCCAACGGCGGTGGCGGCTACCTCGTCCTCACCGAGCCGTGGCCGTCCATGCTGCGGACGATCTGGGGCGACGACCAGCGCTTCCTCGACACGTACTGGTCGCGCTTCGAGGGCAAGTACTTCGCCGGCGACGGCGCGAAGAAGGACGACGACGGGGACATCTGGCTCCTCGGTCGGGTGGACGACGTGATGCTCGTGTCGGGGCACAACATCTCCACCACCGAGGTCGAGTCGGCGCTCGTCTCCCACCCGTCCGTCGCCGAGGCGGCCGTCGTCGGTGCCGCCGACGAGACGACCGGGCAGGCCATCGTCGCCTTCGTCATCCTGCGCGGCACGGCGGACGCCGACGACAAGGGGCTGGTCGACGACCTGCGCAACCACGTCGGCACCACGCTCGGCCCGATCGCCAAGCCGAAGCGGGTCCTGCCGGTGGCGGAGCTGCCCAAGACCCGCTCCGGCAAGATCATGCGCCGGCTGCTGCGCGACGTCGCGGAGAACCGCCAGCTCGGCGACGTGACCACGCTGACCGACTCCACGGTCATGGACCTCATCCAGGCGAAGCTCCCGGCGGCGCCGAGCGAGGACTGACCCTCCACACCGGAGCAACCGGAGCAACCGGAACAACCGGAACAACCAGAGCACAACCAGAGCGACAACGGGCACCCGGCCAGGCGCGCCGGGTGCCCGTTTCGCACCTACCGTGAGGATCGTCCGACCACTCGCCTGGCCGCTCCGGAGCACCTTAGGTAAACTAAACAAACAGGGTGCGCCGGGAAGTCTGGTCGGCATGCGTTCAGCCATGCCCACCGACCGGAGGTCTCCGCCGTGTCCGCGCCCCGCACCACCCCCGCCCGCAAGGTCCTCGGCCGGCTCTCGCTCCCCGAGCGGACCTATGTGGCGGACGCGCTGCGGACCGAGACCGTCGGCGGTGTGCTGCTGCTCGTCGCCGCGGTCGCCGCGCTGATCTGGGCCAACATCCCCGCGCTGCACGACAGCTATGAGAGCGTCAGCCACTTCCATCTGGGCCCGGAGGCCCTCGGCCTCGACCTCTCGATCGCGCACTGGGCGGCCGACGGCCTCCTCGCGGTCTTCTTCTTCGTGGCCGGCATCGAGCTCAAGCGCGAACTCGTCGCCGGTGACCTCCGGGATCCCAGGGCCGCCGCGCTCCCCGTGGTGGCGGCGCTGTGCGGGATGGCCGTACCGGCGCTCGTGTACACGCTCACCAATGTCACCGGCGGCGGGTCCCTCGGCGGCTGGGCGGTACCCACCGCCACCGACATCGCCTTCGCGCTGGCCGTGCTCGCGGTCATCGGTACGTCTCTGCCGAACGCGCTGCGCGCCTTCCTGCTCACCCTCGCCGTCGTGGACGACCTGTTCGCGATCCTGATCATCGCGGTGTTCTTCACGAGCAGCATCGACCTCGCCGCACTGGGCGGCGCGGTCGCGGGCCTCGCCGTCTTCTGGGTGCTGCTGCGGAAGGGCGTACGCGGCTGGTACCTGTACGTGCCGCTCGCGCTGGTGATCTGGGCGCTGATGTACAACAGCGGCGTCCACGCGACCATCGCGGGCGTCGCGATGGGCCTGATGCTGCGCTGCCACACGAGAGAGGGCGAGGAACGCTCCCCCGGTGAGCGGATCGAGCACCTGGCCCGGCCGCTGTCGGCGGGCCTCGCCGTCCCCCTGTTCGCGCTGTTCAGCGCCGGTGTGACCGTCTCGGGCGGCACGCTGGGAGACGTATTCGCCAGACCGGAGACGCTCGGGATCGTGCTCGGTCTGGTCGTCGGCAAGACGGTCGGCATCTTCGGCGGGACCTGGCTGACGGCCCGGTTCACCCGGGCCTCGCTCAGCGACGACCTCGCCTGGGCTGACGTCTTCGCCGTCGCCTCGCTGGCCGGCATCGGCTTCACCGTCTCCCTCCTCATCGGGGAACTCGCGTTCGACGGCGACGCCACGCTGACCGACGAGGTGAAGGCGGCCGTCCTGACCGGCTCGCTGATCGCGGCGGCCCTGGCGACGGTCCTGCTGAAGCTGCGCAACGCCAAGTACCGCGGGCTGTACGAGGCCGAGGAACGCGACGACGACCTCGACGGCATCCCGGACGTCTACGAGCAGGACGACCCGGCGTACCACCTGCGGATGGCGGAGATCCACGAGCGCAAGGCCGCCGAGCACCGGCTGCTCGCCGCGGAACTCGCCCGGGACCGGGCCGCCGTACGCCACGCGCGGGCCGAAGTATCGGGCAGCGCAGGCGAGGAGGGCGGCGGTCCGGCATGATCTGACGGGACGGTACAAAAGAAGCCGGTACAAAAGAAGCCGGAACAAACGAAGCCAGAAGCACAGCCTCAGCAGAAGCACAGCCACGGCAGAAGAGCAGCAAGAAAGAGGGAGACCGCGATGAGCGCACCCGACGGCAGCCCGGTCGGCGCCGAACGCAGCATCGGCCAGCTGTTCGCCTCGGCGACGACCGAGATGTCCGCACTGGTGCACGACGAGATCGCGCTGGCGAAGGCGCAGCTCAAGCAGGACGTCAAGCGCGGCGCGACGAGCGGCGGCGCGTTCACGGTGGCGGGCGCGGTGCTGCTGTTCTCCCTGCCGATGCTCAACTTCGCGCTGGCGTACGGCATCCGGACCTGGAGCGACTGGAACCTCGCCGTCTGCTTCCTGCTGTCCTTCGCGGCGAACGTCCTGGTCGCGGTCGTCCTGGCACTGATCGGCGTGGTCTTCGCGAAGAAGGCCAAGAAGAGCCAGGGTCCGCAGAAGGTGGCCGCGTCCATGAAGGAGACGGCGGGCGTCCTGCAGAAGGCCAAGCCGCACCCGCGACCCGAACTGCCGCAGGACCGTGTCCCGGAAGCCATCGAGGCTGTGGCACGCTCGTCCTCATGACGGACCCCGCCATGCCCTCGGACCGGCCCACCCCGTCGAACCAGCCCGCCCCGGACCACCCGGCACCGGGCCGGCCGACTCCGGACCGGCCCGTCCCGGCCTCGGTCGTACGGCCGGAACTGGCGGCCGGTACGAAGGTGACGCACCGGGAAGTCGCCGCGAACGGCGCCCGCTTCCACATCGCGGAGGCAGGCGACGGTCCGCTGGTCATGCTCGTCCACGGCTTCCCGCAGTTCTGGTGGACGTGGCGGCACCAGCTGGGCGCGCTCGCCGACGCGGGGTTCCGGGCCGTCGCGATGGACCTGCGGGGCGTGGGGGGCAGCGACCGTACGCCCCGGGGCTACGACCCGGCCAACCTCGCCCTCGACATCACCGGCGTGATCCGCTCCCTGGGCGAGCCGGACGCGGCGCTGGTCGGCCACGACCTGGGCGGCTATCTGGCGTGGACGGCGGCCGTGATGCGTCCCAAGCTGGTCCGGCGGCTCGCGGTCGCGTCGATGCCGCATCCGCGGCGCTGGCGCTCGGCGATGCTCGCCGACGTCCGGCAGACCTCCGCGAGTTCCCACATCTGGGGGTTCCAGCGGCCTTGGATCCCCGAGCGGCAGCTGACGGCGGACGACGGCGAGCTGGTGGCCCGGCTGATCCGGGACTGGTCCGGGCCGACGCTGCCGGACGAGGAGGCGCTGGAGACGTACCGGCGCGCCATGTGCATCCCCTCCACCGCGCACTGCTCCGTCGAGCCGTACCGGTGGCTGGTGCGTTCGCTGGGGCGCCCGGACGGCATCCAGTTCTACCGGCGTATGAAGCGGCCCGTGCGGGTGCCGACGCTGCATCTGCACGGCTCGCTCGATCCGGTGATGCGCACCCGCAGCGCGGCGGGCTCCGGGGAGTACGTCGAGGCGCCGTACCGCTGGCGGCTGTTCGACGGACTGGGACACTTCCCGCACGAGGAGGATCCGGTCGCGTTCTCGACGGAACTCGTCAACTGGCTCAAGGACCCCGAGCCCGACCGGTGACGAACGTCGGCTGTGGGCCGGCCGGGTCCGGGGGTTGTCCCCCGGGACAGCACAGCCCGCACGGGGAGGATCCGGTCGTGTTCTCCGCCGAACCGGTCAATTGGCTGAAGGATTCCGAACCCGATCGGTGACCGAGCCATAGCGCCCGGTATCCGGACACGAACAGCTGTACTACGAACAGCCACTTGCCCGACGCATAGGCCAATTGGCGGGCCCCTGGGCGGTTATCGACCTTGGGGCGGGGGCAGAGGTCGGGGTATGGGCTGGACGCACGACTACAGTGACGCACCACGCAACCGCCGCTCGGCCAGTGGCCTGAGCCCCCACCAACGAGGCACCGACCCGCAGTTGCCGGGCTCCGACCTCCGGGTGGGCATCCCGCGCATCCTGCGCCGCCGAGCCCGCTGGGTCTCGGTCCGTCTGCGTCACCCTCGAGGCTGACGAACCCCCCACGGGGCTCACAGGGCGCAGCTGTCGCTGTCCACCTGCTGACCGGCGGTACGTCCCTCGGTGATGTCCTGCCGGATCTCGTCCGCGGTGAGTGCGTACCCGGTGTCGGCGTCGTCGAGCGACTTCGCGAACACCACGCCGTACACCTTGCCGTCGGGGGTCAGCAGCGGGCCGCCGGAGTTGCCCTGGCGGACGGTGGCGAACAGCGAGTACACGTCACGGCGCACGGTCGTGCGGTGGTAGATGTCCGGGCCGTTGGCCGTGATACGACCCCGCACACGCGCAGCGCGGACGTCGTACGACCCGTTCTCCGGGAAGCCTGCGACGATCGCGTCGGAGCTGCTCACCGCGTCCTTGGCGGTGAACTGCAGCACGGGCGCGTCGAGGTCCGGTACGTCGAGCACGGCGATGTCGCGCTTCCAGTCGTACAGGACGACCGTGGCGTCGTACTTGCGGCCCTCGCCGCCTATCTGGACGGTGGGTTCGTCGACGCCGCCCACGACGTGCGCGTTGGTCATGACGCGGCGCTCGCCGAAGACGAAGCCGGTGCCCTCCAGGACCTTGCCGCAGCTCTCCGCGGTGCCCATCACCTTGACGATGGAGCGCTGCGCGCGGATGGCCACCGCGCTGTTGGCGAGGGCCGGGTCGGGCGGCTGGACCTCGGTGATCGGCTCGTTGGAGAACGGGCTGAACACCTGTGGAAAGCCGTTCTGCGCGAGGACGGTGGAGAAGTCGGCGAACCAGGTGTCGGCCTGGTCGGGCAGCGCCTCGGACACCCCGTGCAGCACCGTGGAGGTGCGGACCTCCTTGCCCAGGGTGGGCAGTGTGGTGCCGGCCAGGGCTGAGCCGATCAGCCATGCGACGAGCAGCATCGCCACGACGTTGACCAGCGCGCCGCCCGTCGCGTCCAGCGCGCGGGCCGGGGACCAGGTGATGTAGCGGCGCAGCTTGTTGCCGAGATGGGTGGTCAGGGCCTGGCCGACGGAGGCGCAGACGATGACGACCACGACCGCGACGACCGCGGCCGTCGTGCTCACCTCGGAGTTGTCGGTGAGCCAGTCCCAGATCACCGGCAGCAGGTAGACGGCGACCAGACCGCCGCCCAGGAAGCCGATCACCGACAGGATGCCGACGACGAAGCCCTGGCGGAAGCCGACGACCGCGAACCACACGGCCGCGACCAGCAACAGGATGTCCAGCACGTTCACGGAGGACACCTTGTCATGACCGCCAGTCGAGCGGGACCTGCTTGTCCCGGTCCCAGGAGCGCTCCCATCCCGAGAAATGCAGGAGACGGTCGATGATGCCCGCCGTGAAGCCCCACACGAGGGCCGACTGGACCAGGAACGCCGGACCGCTGTGGCCGCTCGGATGGACGGCCGTGGCGCGGTTGGCCGGATCCGTGAGATCGGCCACGGGGACCGTGAAGACCCGGGCCGTCTCGTTGGGATCGACGACGCCCACCGGGCTCGGCTCGCGCCACCAGCCCAGGACGGGGGTGACGACGAAGCTGCTGACCGGTATGTACAGCTTGGGGAGCGCCCCGAAGAGCTGGACTCCTGCCGGGTCGAGGCCGGTCTCCTCCTCGGCCTCGCGCAGCGCGGCCCGCAGCGGTCCGTCGCCCTGCGGGTCGCCGTCCTCCGGGTCGAGTGCGCCGCCGGGGAAGGAGGGCTGGCCCGCGTGCGAGCGCAGTGAGCCGGCCCGCTCCATCAGCAGCAGCTCGGGACCGCGCTCGCCCTCGCCGAACAGCACGAGCACCGCGGACTGTCTGCCCCCGCCGTCCTCGGGCGGCAGGAAGCGGCTGAGCTGGCCCGGCTCCACGGTCTCGACGGCGTGCACGACCGGGTCGAGCCAGCGGGGCAGGCCATCCTTGCTCAGCGCCACGGCGGGGCCTGCCGCCCCCGCGTCGCCGACCGTTCGGCCTTCCCTCGTCGTGTCACTCGCCCTCGTCATCGCCACACCATCCCCCGTTCTGCCCGGTCCAACGCGCACACCCCCACAGATCGTTCCGCACCCGCGACGCTGCGGAGGCCCTCGGCGGTTCCGTCGGCAGGGGCGCCGCAGAGCCCGTCGGTCGGGTCATCCGGTGCCCAGGGGCGGGGCCGGGCGGCCACCCGCGTCCAGGTAGGACTGGGGCGGGTTGAGGCGTTGGCCGGGGAAGCCGCCCTTCTCGTACTTCAGGAGCTTCTTCGCCTTCTCGGGGTCCGTCTCGCCCTCGCCGTACGCCGGGCAGAGCGGGGCGATGGGGCAGGCGCCGCACGCGGGCTTGCGGGCGTGGCAGACACGGCGGCCGTGGAAGATCACATGGTGGGACAGCATCGTCCAGTCGCTCTTGGGGAAGAGCCCGCCGACGGCCGTCTCGATCTTGTCGGGCTCGGTCTGCTCGGTCCACTGCCAGCGCCGTACGAGCCGCTGGAAGTGGGTGTCCACGGTGATCCCGGGCCGCCCGAACGCGTTGCCCAGCACCACGAAGGCGGTCTTGCGGCCGACGCCGGGCAGCTTGACCAGGTCCTCCAGCCTGCCGGGCACCTCGCCGCCGAACTCCTCGGCGAGGGCCTTGGAGAGCCCTATCACCGACTTGGTCTTGGCGCGGAAGAAGCCGGTCGGGCGGAGGATCTCCTCGACCTCCTCCGGGTTCGCGGCGGCCAGGTCCTCGGGGGTGGGGTACTTGGCGAACAGGGCGGGGGTCGTCTGGTTGACCCTGAGGTCGGTGGTCTGGGCGGACAGGACCGTGGCGACCACCAGCTGGAAGGGGTTCTCGAAGTCCAGCTCGGGGTGGGCGTAGGGGTAGGCCTCGGCGAGCTCGCGGTTGATGCGGCGGGCGCGGCGCACCAGGGCCGTGTGCGACTCGGGCTTCTTGATGACGACCGCTTTGGCGATCCCTTTGGTGTTCCCTTCGGCGATCCCTTCGGAGCCGGAGGGACGCTTCGTCGCCTTTGCCACTTTCTTACCACCTCCCGGGCCCTGTTCGCCCACAGCGGAATCACGACGTACAACCACCAGCCCAGCCCCCTTGGCCTGTGCTCTCACCGGCGATTTGGACACCCGGCCAGCCTAAAGCCCGGCACTGACATCTGCCCCGGACCCTGAAGATCAGCCTCCAATTGGACCCCTGCCGCTTACCTCGGGACTGGTGTGCGGCATCCTTGTGACAGATCACACTGTTTGGACCGTCCGGCAAAATGGGGAGCACGGTCCCCTGGTAAGCGGGGAGCAAGATCCCCTGAGCAGGTCGACAAGGAGAGAACTCGTGGACGACGTTCTGCGGCGCAACCCGCTCTTCGCGGCACTCGACGACGAGCAGGCCGCTGAGCTGCGTGCCTCCATGAGTGAGGTGACGCTCGCCCGTGGCGACTCCCTGTTCCACGAGGGCGACCCCGGTGACCGGCTCTATGTCGTCACCGAGGGCAAGGTCAAACTCCACCGCACGTCCCCTGACGGCCGCGAGAACATGCTGGCCGTCGTCGGCCCCGGCGAGCTGATCGGCGAGCTGTCGCTGTTCGACCCGGGCCCGCGTACGGCGACGGCGACGGCGCTGACCGAGGTCAAGCTGCTCGGCCTGGGCCACGGCGACCTCCAGCCCTGGCTGAACGCCCGCCCCGAGGTGGCCGCCGCCCTGCTGCGCGCCGTCGCCCGGCGCCTGCGCAAGACCAACGACGCCATGTCCGACCTGGTCTTCTCGGACGTCCCCGGGCGCGTGGCGCGCGCCCTGCTGGACCTCTCCCGCCGGTTCGGCGTGCAGTCCGAGGAGGGCATCCACGTCGTGCACGACCTCACGCAGGAGGAGCTGGCGCAGCTCGTCGGCGCCTCGCGCGAGACGGTCAACAAGGCGCTCGCCGACTTCGCCCAGCGCGGTTGGCTCCGCCTGGAGGCGCGGGCGGTCATCCTGCTGGACGTGGAGCGGCTGGCGAAGCGGTCCCGCTGACGCGGGGGTCGCGCCGTACGGCTTCGTGGGCCCCGCCTGTCGAAAGGCGGGGCCCACGCGTGTGTGGCCGCCCGTGTGGCCCCGTGTGCGGCCGTCAGATCAGCCCGTGGTCCCGCAGGTAGTCCAGCTGGGCCCGTACCGACAGTTCCGCCGCCGGCCACAGGGTGCGGTCGACGTCGGCGTACACGTGGGCGACGACCTCCGCGGGCGTCCGGAAGCCGTCCTCGACCGCCGTCTCGACCTGGGCGAGACGGTGGGCCCGGTGGGCCAGGTAGAACTCGACGGCGCCCTGTGCGTCCTGGAGGACGGGACCGTGGCCCGGGAGGACCGTGTGGACGCCGTCGTCGACCGTGAGGGACCTCAGGCGGCGCAGGGAGTCCAGATAGTCGCCCAGTCGGCCGTCGGGGTGCGCCACGACCGTCGTACCGCGCCCCAGGATCGTGTCGCCGGTCAGGACGGCCCGGTCGGCCGGCAGATGGAAACAGAGGGAGTCGGCGGTGTGGCCCGGGGTCGACACGACCCTCAGCTCGAGGCCGCCGGCCGTGATCACGTCGCCCGCGCCCAGGCCCTCGTCGCCCAGCCTGAGCGCCGGATCCAGGGCCCGCACCTTCGTACCGGTCAGCTCGGCGAAGCGGACGGCGCCCGCGGCGTGGTCGGGGTGGCCGTGCGTCAGCAGCGTCAGGGCGACCCGCCGGCCGGCCCGCTCGGCGGTGTCGACGACCGCCCGCAGATGCTCCTCGTCCAGCGGACCCGGGTCGATCACGACCGCCAGTTCCGAGTCGGGCTCGGCGACGACCCAGGTGTTCGTGCCGTCCAGGGTCATCGCGGAGGGGTTGGGCGCGAGGACGTTCACCGCGCGCGTGGTGGCCGGTCCGGACAGGACGCCTCCGCGCGGCTGGCCGGGCAGGGTGCTCGCGTCCGTCATGCGTGGCCTCCACCGGCAGTGGGGATCGGGATGTGCTTGGTGAACTCGCCGTGGCCCGGCCAGGACAGCACGATCTCGTCGTCCGTCAGACGGGCCTCGGCGAGGACGGCGGTCAGGTCACGGCCGGGGGCCGCGGCCAGGGCCTCCGCCGCGCTCGCGTACGGCGTCAGCTGGCGCAGGGTCGCGATGGTGGGCGGCATCATCGTCAGCTCGCCCTTGTCGTACCCCGCGGCGGCCTCCTCGGGGCGGATCCACACCGTGCGGTCGGCCTCCGTGGAGGCGTTGCGGGTGCGCTGGCCCTCGGGGAGCGCGGCCACGAAGAACCAGGTGTCGTAGCGGCGCGGCTCGAACTCCGGGGTGATCCAGCGCGTCCAGGCGCCCAGCAGGTCGGAGCGCAGGACCAGGCCGCGGCGGTCCAGGAACTCCGCGAAGGACAGGTCACGGGCGGCGACGGCGGCGCGGTCGGCCTCCCAGTCGGCGCCGGTGGTGTCGCCGACTACCGAGTCGGGGGTCGGCCCGGCGAGCAGGACGCCCGCCTCCTCGTACGTCTCGCGTACGGCCGCGCAGACGATCGCCTGGGCGGCCGTCTCCTCGACACCGAGGCGCTGTGCCCACCACGCGCGCGTGGGGCCCGCCCAGCGAACGTGCCGTTCGTCGTCCCGCGGGTCGACACCGCCACCCGGGTAGGCGTACGCGCCGCCCGCGAACGCCATGGAGGCGCGTCTGCGCAGCATGTGGACGACCGGGCCGCCGGTGCCGCCCCTGGGGTCCTTCAGGAGCAGCACGGTGGCCGCGCGCTTCGGGGTGACGGGGGTCAGCGTCCCGTCCGCGAGCGCCTGGATGCGTTCCGGCCAGTCCGAGGGAAACCACTGCCCATTCGCCATGGGCGCGAGGCTATCCCCTGGGGACCGAATGTTCGAGAGGTGCCAGGTCGGGTCCGCCCAGGAGGGTGCGGGGCCGGGCGCGGGGCGGTCTGCCCGGGAGGGCGCCATGCCGGGCGCGGGTCGGCCCACCGGGGAGTGCCGTGCCCGGCGCGGGACGGTCCGCCCCGGAGGGTGCCCGGCCCGGCGCGGTCGGTCCTGCGGGCGCCTAGCCCGGCGCGGGTCGATCCTCCCCGGAGGGTGCCCGGCCCGGCGCGGGACGGTCCGCCCTGGAGGGTGCCCGGCCCGGCGCGGGACGGTCCGACCCGGAAGGTGCCCAGCCCGGCGCGGTCGGTGCTGCGGGCGCCTGGCCCGGCGCGGGACGGTCCGCCCCGGAGGGTGGCCGGCCCGGCGCGGGCCCGCTGTCTCGCGGTTGCACGTGCCGAGCCCGCTCCGCTCACCCGCCCAGGGCTGCCGGGCGCCGTAGGGCTGTGCCCGGGGGCGCTAATCCGCCAGCTCGACCTGGATCTCGACCTCGACCGGCGCGTCCAGGGGCAGGACCGCGACGCCGACCGCGCTGCGCGCGTGGACGCCCTTGTCGCCGAGGACCTGGCCGAGCAGTTCGCTCGCGCCGTTCAGGACGGCGGGCTGGCCGGTGAAGTCCGTGGCCGACGCCACGAAGCCGACGACCTTCACCACGCGCGCGATGCGGTCCAGGTCACCGGCGACCGACTTCACGGCGGCCAGGGCGTTCAACGCGCAGGTGCGGGCCAGGTCCTTGGCCTCCTCGGGGGTGACCTCCGCGCCGACCTTGCCGGTGACCGGCAGCTTGCCGTCCACCATGGGCAGCTGGCCGGCGGTGAACACGTACGGCCCCGACTGCACGGCGGGCTGGTAGGCGGCGAGCGGCGGCACGACGGCCGGCAGGGTCAGCCCCAGCTCGGCGAGCCTCTCCTCGACGACGCTCACGCCTTCTCCCGCTTCAGGTAGGCCACGAGCTGCTCGGGGTTGTTCGGTCCGGGCACGACCTGGACGAGCTCCCAGCCGTCCTCGCCCCAGGTGTCCAGAATCTGCTTCGTGGCGTGGACGAGCAGCGGAACGGTTGCGTATTCCCACTTGGTCATGGGGGCGACTGTATCGGCTGCACCGGCTGGATCCGCTGTCGACCAGGGGGCCTTCCCAGGCCAAGTGGCCGATATCGGACCCTGTTGTCCACAGCCTCCGGATTGCTCCGGCCACGGACTGGTTACGCTCGAAGATGTGAGCAGGCTCCAGGTCGTCAGTGGCAAGGGCGGGACCGGAAAGACGACGGTCGCCGCGGCCCTCGCGCTGGCTCTCGCCACGGCAGGGAAGCGGACGCTTCTCGTCGAGGTGGAGGGCCGGCAGGGCATCGCACAGCTCTTCGAGACACAGGCGTTGCCCTACGAGGAACGCAAGATCGCCGTCGCGTCGGGCGGTGGTGAGGTGTACGCGCTCGCCATCGACCCCGAACTGGCCCTTCTGGACTACCTCCAGATGTTCTACAAACTGGGGGGCGCCGGACGGGCCCTGAAGAAGCTGGGCGCCATCGACTTCGCCACCACCATCGCGCCCGGCCTGAGGGACGTACTCCTCACCGGCAAGGCGTGCGAGGCGGTGCGCAGGAAGGACAAGGCCGGACGGTTCGTGTACGACTACGTCGTCATGGACGCACCGCCCACCGGCCGCATCACCCGCTTCCTGAACGTCAACGACGAGGTCGCGGGCCTCGCCAAGATCGGCCCGATACACAATCAGGCGCAGGCCGTGATGCGAGTGCTGAAGTCGAACGAGACGGCCGTGCACCTGGTGACGCTCCTGGAGGAGATGCCGGTCCAGGAGACCGCCGACGGCATCGCCGAACTGCGGGCGGCGCGGCTGCCGGTGGGCCGGGTCATGGTGAACATGGTGCGGCCCGAGGTGCTCGACGCCGACCAGCTGGAACTCGTACGGAGTGTGACGCGTTCCTCAGTTGCCCGGTCGCTGTCCACCGCGGGGCTCGGCGGGGCGCGGCGCGGGGGACGTGCCGAGCGGCTGGTGGACCCGCTCCTGCGGCAGGCCGAGGAGTACGCCGAGCGGTACACGCTGGAGCACGAGCAGCGCGCCGTCCTGGTCGGTCTCGACCTGCCCCTGCACGAACTGCCGCTGCTCGCCGAGGGGTTGGATCTGGCGGGCCTCTACGAACTCGCCACCGAGCTGCGGAAGCAGGGGATCGCATGAGCCGGGACCAGGCCGCTCAGACCCAGCATCGGATCTCCGGCACGCACGCCCTCGACATCGATCCGCTGCTCGACGACCCGGCCACCCGCATCGTGGTGTGCTGCGGCTCTGGCGGCGTCGGGAAGACGACGACCGCGGCGGCGCTGGGGCTCAGGGCGGCCGAGCGGGGCCGCAAGGTGGTCGTCCTCACCATCGACCCGGCACGCCGGCTCGCACAGTCCATGGGCATCGACTCGCTCGACAACACCCCGCGCCGGGTGAAGGGCCTCGAAGACTCGGCCGGCGGCGGCTCGGCCGGCGGCGGCTCGGCCGGCGGCGGCGAACTGCACGCGATGATGCTCGACATGAAGCGCACGTTCGACGAGATCGTCGAGGCGCACGCGGACCCCGAGCGGGCCGCCGCGATCCTGTCGAACCCGTTCTACCAGTCGCTCTCGGCGGGCTTCGCGGGCACGCAGGAGTACATGGCGATGGAGAAGCTGGGGCAGCTGCGCGCCAGGGACGAGTGGGACCTGATCGTCGTCGACACCCCGCCGTCCCGTTCCGCGCTGGACTTCCTGGACGCGCCGAAGCGGCTGGGGTCGTTCCTCGACGGCAAGCTGATCCGGGTGCTGCTCGCGCCCGCGAAGGTCGGCGGGCGCGCGGGGATGATGTTCCTGAACGTCGGGATGTCGATGATGACGGGCGCCCTCGGCAAGCTGCTGGGCGGGCAGCTGCTGAAGGACGTACAGACGTTCGTGGCCGCGATGGACTCGATGTTCGGCGGGTTCCGCACGCGCGCGGACGCCACGTACAAGCTGCTCCAGGCGCCCGGGACGGCGTTCCTGGTGGTGGCGGCTCCCGAGCGGGACGCGCTGCGGGAGGCCGCGTACTTCGTGGAGCGGCTGGCCGCCGAGGACATGCCACTGGCCGGCCTGGTGCTCAACCGGGTCCACGGCAGCGGGGCAGCCCAGCTGTCCGCCGAGCGGGCGCTCGCCGCCGCGGAGAATCTCGACCTCGTCGAGGTCCCCGCGGATGTCCCTGCGGATGTCTCCGCAGATGTCCCCGCGGCGGAAAATCTTGACAGGCCCCGCATTGTCGATCAGGACGACGGGAAAGCTGGACTTCGTAACTCTCCCGACACGTACGACAGTTCAGAACCACCTACATCCGAGTCCCCCGAGTCCCCCGACAAGGCCCTCGCGTCCGAGCCCGACTCCCCCGTCGGCACGGGCCGGTCGGTCGACGACCTCACCGCAGGACTGCTGAGGCTGCACGCCGAGCGCATGCATCTGCTCTCGCGTGAGCAGCGCACGCGCGACCGCTTCGCCGCGCTCCACCCAGAGGTGGCGGTCGTCGAAGTGGCTGCGCTGCCCGGCGATGTGCACGACCTCGCGGGACTGCGGGACATCGGAAACCGACTCGCGACCAGGCGACCGGAGCTGCCCGAGCCGACCGAACCCACCGATCCCGCCGACAGCTGAGCGGAACTGCCGAGAGCGGAGGCCAAGGGCTTCGCCACAGCCTTCCCCCAGCGGTCGAGAGTTGAGGGCACAGGCGCTTCCCGCAGCAGCGGCCCAGAGCCGAAGCCACAGGGAGCCGACCCAACAACTTTCCCGAGCGCACGGCCACGAGCTTCCCCGGGCGCACGGGCTTCGCCGAGCGGTGGTGTCCTTCCGCGCGGTGGTGTTGTTCCGCGCGGTGGTGTTGTTCCGCGCGGTGGTTTCCGGCGGATGGCGGCGTGGCCGCCTCAGCTCACCGCCGCGTAGTTCTCGTACATCTCGTCGTCGTCGAGCGACACGATGCCCGAGCCGCGCTCGTACTCCGAGCGCGCGGTCTCGAGGAGCCGGCGCCACGATGTCACCGTGGGCCGCCTGCGCAGCAGGGCGCGGCGCTCACGCTCCGTCATGCCTCCCCACACGCCGAACTCGACGCGGTTGTCGAGCGCGTCGGCCAGACATTCGGTACGTACCGGACATCCGGTGCACACCGCCTTGGCCCTGTTCTGCGCTGCTCCCTGAACGAACAGTTCATCCGGATCAGTAGTGCGGCAGGCAGCCTGCGCACTCCAGTCGGTTACCCAGCCCATACCGGCGCCGTCCTCTCCCGAATCGAGGCTCCCCCACGGCGGCAGCGGCATATTCACCGCCGCCAGTTGAGGACGTTACGGAAGGTGGGCACAGCGCAACACCCCCTTCGGGCCCAATCTTGAATGGCCCGAACGGACTATGGGTAAGCGGCAGATCACCCGGGGGAGTGAACCTGCAACATACGTGACTATCCCGGCAAAAGAGACAGTTCTGTTGCGTCACAACGGACGCCGAGTGACACACAAGGCGGATTCGGACACGCCCCCACCAAAAAAGTTGGGGAACCTCCGGAACGATTCGGGGTCGCCGGACGTATTGATACGTAGCCCTGCTGCTGTGACAGTTGAGAGCAGCTTAGGCCAAGGCATATACGTGTGTCCGGCGAATGAGAACGTAGACACGTCGTGTTGCTGCGCCCTGCCGTACCGCGTGGCGCCCTCACGATGCCGGGGGAAGGCCGCTACCTCGAGCCGCTGCCCCGAACTGTCACGATCAGGCGCCGAACCTCCGCAGGGGCAGCCGCCCCTGCGGAACGCTCATGACTACGGATTAGGCTGCCCTCATGCCAAACAAGCGCTCGGGCGGTGGCCTGTCCGCCACACAGCAGGCCGCCAAATTCCTCGGTGTCAGTGTGCTCTCGGGAGCCGTCCTGGCGGGCATCGCGCTGCCCGCGTTCGGCGCACTGGGCCTGGCCGCCAAGGGGTCGGTGGAGTCGTTCGACGAACTCCCGGCCAACCTGAAGACGCCACCGCTGAGCCAGCGCACCTCCATTCTCGACTCCAAGGGCTCCCAGATCGCGACCGTCTACTCCCGTGACCGCACGGTGGTCGACCTCAAGAACGTCTCGCCGTACATGCAGAAGGCGATCGTCGCGATCGAGGACTCGCGCTTCTACGAGCACGGCGCGGTCGACCTGAAGGGCGTGCTGCGCGCGCTCAACAAGAACGTGCAGAACAGCGGGGTCTCCGAGGGCGCCTCGACGCTCACCCAGCAGTATGTGAAGAACGTCTTCGTCGAGGAGGCGGGCGACGACCCGACGAAGGTCGCGCAGGCCACCCAGCAGACCATCGGCCGCAAGATCAAGGAGCTGAAGTACGCGATCCAGGTCGAGGAGGAGCTCGGCAAGAAGAAGATCCTCGAGAACTACCTGAACATCACGTTCTTCGGCCAGCAGGCGTACGGCGTCGAGGCGGCCTCCCAGCGGTACTTCTCCAAGCACGCCAAGAACCTCACGCTCCCCCAGGCGGCCCTGCTGGCCGGCATCGTCCAGTCGCCGAGCCGCTACGACCCGGTCAACGACGAGGCCGAGGCCATCAAGCGCCGTAACGTCGTCCTGACGCGCATGGCCGAGGTCGGCGACATCTCCAAGGCCGACGCCGCCGAGGCGCGCAAGGCCCCGCTGGGTCTGAAGGTCACCCAGCCGAAGAACGGCTGCATCACCGCCGTCCAGGGCGCCGGCTTCTTCTGCAAGTACGTCGAGCGGGTCTTCCTCAGCGACCCGGTCTTCGGCAAGACGAAGGAGGAGCGGGCGAAGGTCTGGAACCAGGGCGGCCTGACCATCCGCACCACGCTCGACCCGCAGTCCCAGAAGTCCGTCCGGAACAGTCTCAAGGAGCACATCTACCAGTCGGACAAGGTCGCCGCGGCCTCCACCCTCGTCGAGCCCGGCACCGGCAAGATCCTCGCGATGGGCCAGTCCAAGCCGTACGGCTACGGCAAGAACGAGACCGAGTACAACTACTCGGTCAACGCGTCCATGGGCGGCTCGAACTTCGGCTTCCCGACGGGTTCGACGTTCAAGCCGTTCGTCGCCGCGGCCGCGCTGGAGGAGGGCCGCCCGGCCAACCAGACGTACGCGGCGCCGTACTCGATGCAGTACCCGGCGACGGTCCAGACGTGCAGCGGCAAGCCGTGGGTCAACGACGACAACTACAAGCTGGAGAACGAGAGCGAGTCCGAGAAGGGCCCGTACGACCTCCAGACGGCGATGAACAAGTCGGTCAACACCTACTTCGTGCAGATGCTGGCCGACATCGGCATGTGCCCCGTGGTGAACATGACCAACAAGCTCGGCGTGGTCCAGGGCAACGGCGACAAGGTCCCCGAGGTGCCGTCCTCGATGACCCTCGGTTCGACGGGTCTCTCGCCCCTCACCATGGCGAGCGCGTACGCCGCCTTCGCCAGTCGCGGCATGTACTGCACCCCGGTCGCCATCGAGTCGATCACCCAGACCGTCGGCGGCAAGAAGAAGGCACTCGAGGTCCCGAAGTCGACCTGCTCGCGCGCGATGAGCGAGAAGACCGCGGACACCATCAACACCCTGCTGAGCGGTGTGGTCGACTCGGGTACGGGCACGCAGGCCGGTCTGTCCGGCCGCGCGAACGCCGGTAAGACGGGTACGACGGACTCCCGCAAGAACGCCTGGTTCGTCGGCTACACCCCGAACCTCTCGGGCGCCGTCTGGGTCGGCAGCGCCACCCAGAAGGTCGAGATGAACAACATCTACATCGGCGGCGTCTACCACTCCCAGGTCTACGGCGGTGACACCCCCGGCCCGATCTGGCGCGACGCGATGACCGGCGCCCTGGAGGGCAAGGAAGCCCCGCCCTTCAACCTCGTCACCATCCCCCGCAACAAGGACCGCGACAAGGGCGACAACGACGGGAACGGCGACAACGGCGGCGGGAACGGCGACAACGACGACGATGACGACAACTTCATCGGCGGCCTGCTCACCGGCGGCACGTCCGACGGGGGCACGTCCGACGGCGGCAACAGCTCGACCGGCGGCAACTCGACGACCGGCTTCACCGACGGCGGCTTCTTCCAGGGCCAGACCAGCGGGAACGACAACGGCGGCAACCGCGGCTGAGCCCCGGCCACAGAAAAGCTGAGCTCCGGCCACAGAAAACGGCCCCTGCTCCTCGTACGGAGAGATCATCTCGTAAGGAGAGATCTTCCCGTACGACGAGACAGGGGCCGCTTTCCTGCCCGGGAACCGTGGGCGGGTGGCCGGTCAGCCGGCGAGCAGCTTCTTCACCACCGCGGCGACCCGGCCTCCCTCGGCCAGCCCCGCCACCTTCGGGTTCACGATCTTCATCACGGCGCCCATCGCGCGCGGCCCCTCGGCACCGGCCGCCTTCGCCTCCTCGACGGCCTGGGTGACGATGTCGTTCAGCTCGTCGTCGCTGAGCTGCTTCGGCAGGTACTCGGCGAGGACCTCGCCCTCCGCCTTCTCCCGCTCGGCGCTCTCGGCCCGACCACCCTGCGCGAAGGCGTCGGCGGCCTCGCGGCGCTTCTTCGCCTCCTTGGTGATCACCTTCAGCACCTCGTCGTCGGAGAGGACGCGCTTCTCCTTGCCCGCGACCTCCTCCTTGGTGATGGCGGTGAGCGTCAGCCGGAGCGTCGAGGAGCGGAGCTCGTCGCGCTTCCGGATCGCAGCGTTGAGGTCTTCCTGCAGCTTCGACTTGAGCGTGGTCATGCGTTTGATTGTCGCAGGTGCGCGGCGCCTGGTGCCCGCCCATTTAAAGGGCGGGCAGCCCGTAAGTTAACGGGACTCGGCCGACGGGTCGTCAGCGCGATCTGACACGATGGACGAATGCGCGCGCGATACGGAGTACCTCTGTCCATCGCGGCGGCTGGCGCCGCCGGTCTGGCCTACGCGGCGGGTTTCGAAGCCCGCTCCTTCCGCCTCCGACGGGTGACGGTCCCCGTCCTGCCCGCCGGAATGCGCCCCCTGCGCGTGTTGCAGGTCTCCGACATCCACATGGTCGGCGGTCAGCGCAAGAAGCAGCGCTGGCTGCGCTCGCTGGCCGGGCTGCGTCCCGACTTCGTGATCAACACGGGTGACAACCTCTCCGACCCGGAGGGCGTGCCCGAGGTCCTGGACGCCCTCGGCCCGCTGATGGAGTTCCCGGGCGCGTACGTCTTCGGCTCCAACGACTACTACGGCCCGAAGCTGCGCAACCCCGCCCTCTATCTGCTGGAGAAGACCCAGGGCCGCCACGGCCTGAACGGCAACGCACCCGCGGTCAACGTCGTCCACAACCCGTGGGAGGACCTGCGGGACGGCTTCGACGCGGCGGGCTGGCTGAACCTGACCAACACCCGGAGCGTCCTGAAGGTCGACGGTGTGTCGATCGAGCTGACGGGACTGGACGACCCGCACATCAAGCGCGACCGCTACGCGCAGGTGGCCGGCGGCCCGTCCGCCTCCGCCGACTTCGCGATGGGCGTCGTACACGCGCCGTATCTGCGCGTCCTGGACGCGTACACGGCGGACGACTACCCCCTGGTCCTGGCCGGCCACACCCACGGCGGCCAGCTCTGCATCCCCTTCTACGGCGCCCTCGTCACCAACTGCGACCTGGACACGGACCGGGTGAAGGGCCTGTCCACGCACACGGCGGAGGGCCGCACGTCCTATCTGCACGTCTCGGCGGGCTGCGGAACGAACCGCTACACACCGGTACGGTTCGCCTGCCCGCCGGAGGTGACGCTGCTGACGCTGACGGGGAGGGAGTAGCGGCCGAGGACCTCGGCTGCCAGTCCCTGGGACTCAGGGAAGCCCGTTGCACAAGTGGACGGGCCCCCCGGACTCCCCCGGACGGCCCACCCATATCGCCCCTTACGCCCTATTTATCTAGCGTGGGGGCATGACCGCGCCGATACCCAGGGACATCCCGGACCTACCCGCGATTCCGCGGACCCACGCGCTACTGCCCTCCTTCGTCCCCGCCTCAGCGGTGGTACCTCCCGTACGCCGCCCCCTGGCCGCCGTCCTACGGCTGCTCATCGCCGGCACGGCTGCCGCAGGGGTGACCCTCGCGCTCCTCCTGGGCAGCCCCCTGCGCGTACTGAGCCACTTCTCCGTCCAGAGCAACCTGCTCCTGGCCCTGGTCACACTCCTGTCGGCCCGCCGCGCCTGGTCGGCCCGCAAGCCGCTGCCCGGCACCCTGCCCGGCGCCGCGCTGCTCTACGTCACGGTCGCCGGCCTGGTCCACCACCTGCTCCCGCCCACCGTCTCGGTGACAGGCTCAACAACCGGCGGCTGGCACTGGCTGACCAACCAACTCCTCCACACCGCGACCCCCCTGGCCGCCGCGCTGGACTGGCTCCTCCTCACCCCACCGGCCCGCCTGCGCCTCCGCCGGACCGCGACCTGGATGCTCTACCCCCTGACCTACCTGGCCTTCACCCTCACCCGAGCCGAACTGATCCCCGAGGGCACCCCCGGCCGCTACCTCTACCCCTTCCTCGACGCGGAGGCCCACGGCTTCAGGCACACCCTGGCCAACGCCCTCCTCCTCGGCCTCGCCTTCTACGGCCTGGCAGTCCTCCTCGTAGCCCTCGACCACGCCCGCCCCAACCCACTCCGCCACCGCGCCAAAACCGGATTTCGCCTCCGGCCACCAGTGGGCTAAAGTAAACGACGTCGCCGCGACGAGCAGCGACATCGGGGTGTAGCGCAGCTTGGCAGCGCGCTTCGTTCGGGACGAAGAGGTCGTGGGTTCAAATCCCGCCACCCCGACAGAGAAGTACCAGGTCAGGGGCCTGATCCGCAGTGCGGGTCGGGTCCCTGATTGGTTCCTGGAGATCGCTTGGGAGAAATCTGGGAGAAGATCTTGGTCGGCTTCTCCCGGGCGCAGTCTCCGGTGCCGCAGGAACAGCGGCGCTCTCGCGCCCGATGACCTGCGCATTCGCGAATCCGGGCTCGTAGCTGATCAGGAACACCCGTGCGGGCCACCCCAACGGTCGTTAGGAACACCGCATATGGCTGATCATCTCTCAGCTCCTTCTCACGACCGGGCCCGTGCGCTCGCCCAGCGGGTACGTGCGTTAAGGGAAGACCGTGGGTGGACGCGGGAACGGCTGGCGAAAGAGGCAGGCATCGCCGTCGGGACGCTGGGCCGTCTGGAGAGCGAGGGAGCGATCCAGCCAGGTTTCCTGACCGTTGGCTCGGTGGCTGAGGCTCTTGCGGTCTCTCTCGATGATCTGTTCCGGGCGACCCAGGTCCCGGCCGTCACGCCCGGCCTCTGGTCCGCCGGATACGAAGGGCGGGACATCGACTCGTTCGTCGCCGCGCTCGTCGACAGCCACATCGGTGTCGTGGCGGATGTACGGCTCACGCCGATCAGTCGCAAGAAGGGCTTCAGCAAGACCCGCCTCGGAGATGCCCTGGCAGAGGCCGGTATTGAGTACACGCACCTGCGTGGCCTGGGCAATCCGAAGGACAACCGGGAGCCCTTCTGGGACGGCCGGGTCGAGGTGGGACGCGCGCGCTTCCGTGGCCTGCTGCGGTCCCAGGAGGCACAGGCCGACCTTGACCGCCTCGCGGAGCATGCCCAGCAGTCGCGGGTGGCGGTGTTGTGCTTCGAGAAGGACGAGAGCCGCTGCCACCGGCAGGTCGTCCTGGAGACGGTCCGAGGCCGAGTCTCGGTCCCGGTGAATCCCCTGGCCTGACTTCGCCCCCGGCTTTCGCACGCGCCCTTGCCAGCGGTGCATGCCTCTCTTCCAATCAGATCGGGGAGACCGATGGAGGGGGCACGCCATGGCGTCGTCGGCATTCGGGAAACGGCAGCGCGCACGGATCATGATCACGGTCAAGACGTATCCGGAGCTGTCCAACAAGTACCGCGAGACCAGCTGCGTGGCCGGCATACGCCTGGACCAGGGCGAGCCACAGCACGTCCGGCTCTTCCCGGTGCCCTTCCGGCTCCTGAGCGAGGACGCCCAGTTCTCCAAGTACTCGATCATTGAAGTCGACGTCGAACCGCACCGCCGGGAGCGGGACTCCCGCCCGGAGAGTCTCCGGCCCGACCTCGACACGTTGGAAATCGTGGGTGCGGTACCGTCCGACGGCGGCTGGAAGAAGCGGTACCGGTATGTGGAGCCGCTGGTCGCCCCGTCGCTCTGCGCCATCAAGCGGGATCAGGAGAAGCGAGGAACGTCGCTCGGCGTCTTCCAGCCCGCCGAGATCACCCGCTTCCGGCTGGAGTCCGCCGAGCCCTGGTCCATCTCCAAGGCCGCCCTGGCCGACCAACTCGACCTGTTCGAGCAGGAACTGAATCCGCTGGAGTGGGTGCCGCTCGACTTCCGCTACAGCTTCCGCTGCGCCGACGACGACTGTCCGACCCACGACATGGGACTGAAGGACTGGGAGGCCGGCCAGTCGTACCGAAAGTTCCTGCGCAAGTACGGCGAGCGTGGGGTCCGTGAGGCACTGCGCGAGACTTGGTACGACCGGATGTGCGCACCGAACCGGGCCGTCCACTTCTTTGTCGGGAACATCGCGGCCCATCCCAAGACCTTCATGCTGTTGGCTGTCTTCTACCCGGAGCGAAAGGTCGTCGAGTACGTGCAGGGCAGTCTGTTCGGTGAGTGACGCGTTCCTGCCGGAGATTCAGGCGGACTTGCTGTGCTGCTGCGCGTCGCTTACTTCTGAGCTGTCGTGTGCGCAGGACCTCGAAGGTCCTGCGCACACGACAAAGCACCCATGGAAGGCCAAGCCCCTTTGAGACCCGTTCAGACGGCCCGAGGGTTCCCTGCTGGGGCGCTCAGTTCATCCTCTTCAGGTCCCGGTCGCTCATGCCGAACAGCACATTCGGCTTCGCGTACTTGAAGGTGTAGCCAGCGACGAGAGCGGCGGCGATGAACTCGCCATTGGTGACGTACCTGTCGGTTGCCCACTCCATCACGTGTTTCACGCTGTAGCTGCTGGCGGTAGGAGTCTTGATCGGCGTGATGTTCTCGCGCAGCCACGCGGCCGTCTCCATCACCATGGCCACGCCTCCGGCCAACTCCTCACGGCCGACGGCGAGGTCGGTCCGGCGCTGCTCGGCCGTCTTGCGACGGGCATCGAAGACGCCGATGCCGAAGGAGTTGAGCTGCGGATGCTGCTGCATCACCTTGGCCAAAGCAGTGATCTGTCGGCGGGCCACCAGATACGCCGTTCCGGTGACTCCCTGGTGGGCGTGAATCTCAGCCTTGCGGCGACGGTCCCGGGTCATCATGTGCTCCATCTCGCGGGACGACCCACGTCCATCCCGCCGCAGATACTTGGATGACCTGGCAGAACGCTGCTGCGCGATTCGGGGAACCTTGTCTTCGCCGCCACGATGGACGTGGGCCACCATGACTCGGAGCGGGCAGGCGCGATCTGCCATGCACAGCATACGCTCCGCCCCAGCCCCGTCCCACCAATTCGGGGCGATCCGCCGACTCCATACCAATACCAGTACCGAGGCCACCGAGCCGTACACGTCGCGCGCGGTCTCGGGCGGGCTTTAGGCGAGGTCGAGGACGTAGCGTTCGGTGACGAGGCAGCTGCACAGATTCCCGAAGTCCTATGCAAGCCCCCGAGATCTCGCAGTCACCGGGCTTACTGCGGTTGAACTCGGGTTGTCGTAGGTGCTGACAGAGCTTGATCCTCGCGGTACGCCGTCCTCATGAGGTACGCGCAGGTCGGTGGCCTGAGCGATGAGCGCAGGCAGTTCCGCGAAGGCATCCGGATGAGGGCCGCCGAGCGGTTCGCCTCGGGCGAGCCGAGTTCGGCGATCGCCAAGGAGTTACGGGTCAGCGTGCGTTCCGTCCAGCGGTGGCGGCGGACGTGGTCCAGGGGCGGACCGCGGGCCCTGCGCTCGGCCGGCTCGGCCTCGCCGCCGCGGCTGAGCGAGGCACAGTTCGCGGTGCTGGAAGCCGAGCTGGCCAAGGGGCCGGTGGCGCACGGCTGGCCGGACCAGCGGTGGACCCTGTCGAGAATCAAGACCGTGATCGGGCGGCGCTTCCACAAGAGCTACACCCTGCAAGGGGTACGCAAGCTGCTGATCCGGCACGGCTTCTCCTGCCAGGTTCCGGCCAGACGGGCCGTCGAGCGTGACGAGGACCGGGTCACCGGCTGGGTGAAGGAGACCTGGCCGCAGGTGGAAGCCTCGCGGCGGCGCTCGACGCCTGGATCGTCTTCGAAGACGAGTCCGGCTTCTCGATGACGCCGCCCACCGCCCGCACCTGGGCCCGCCGTGGCCGCACGCCCGTCATCCGGGTCCGAGGCCGATCCCGCCGCCGCATCTCGATCGCGGCCCTGACCTGCTACAAGCCCGGCGAACGCTCCCGGCTGATCTACCGGCCCCGCCGCGACGACGGCCGACGCGACAGACGCAAGAGCTTCGCCTGGACCGACTACCGCGACCTGCTCATCGCCGCCCACCAGCAGCTCGGCGGCCCGATCGTCCTCATCTGGGACAACCTCAATGTCCACCTCACCGCCGGAATGCGGCAGTTCATCGCCGGACGGGACTGGCTCACCGTCTACCAGCTGCCGTCCTACGCACCCGACCTCAACCCCGTCGAGGGCATCTGGTCCCTGCTGCGGCGCGGCTGGCTGTCCAACACCGCCTTCACCACACCCGAGCACCTGATCCAGACCATCCGACGCGGCCTGAGATCCATCCAGTATCGCCCCGACCTGATCGACGGATGCCTCGCCGGAACCGGGCTATCACTCACACCGACGACAACCCGAGTTCAACCGCAGTAGATAAACCCGCGAACCCGAACCCGTCGATGAAGACGACCTCTGAAATCCGTACGTGCCGGTGACAGCCGCCTCGGAAGACCCGCCTCGATGACTGCGAACGCTGGCATGATGCGCGCTCATGGGAACGAGAGACGACAGTGACGAGGCGTACGTAGTCGGCTTGTGCAACCAAGTGTTCGGCGAGACCGCACTGACCCAGCACAAGTTCGACTGGCTGCAGGGTGACCCCGGGACGGGCGGCCGGCGTGCCAAACTGCCGGTCGACGCCTACTGGCCCGGCCACCAACTCGTGGTCGAATACCGGGAACTCCAGCACGACCAGCCCATGCCCCACTTCGACAAGCCCGACAGGCTCACCGTCAGCGGCGTCCACCGCGGCGAGCAGCGGGCACTGTACGACGCCCGGCGTGATGCGGAGATTCCCGCGCACGGACTGCGGCTGATCGTGATCCGGCCGGCCGACCTCGATGCGGACGGTCGCGGACGACTGCGCCGTAACCAGGAGACGGACCTGGCCGCGCTGAGGAAGATCCTGGCACGCGACAGCGACGAGGACCGGGTCACCGACGCCTTTCGTACCTGGCTCCTCGCCGACGGGTGGACACCGGTTGATCCCACGGACCGTTGGACCGATCTCGAAGCCGTGCGTGGCAGTGAGCGGCTGATCTGCGAAGCCAAGGGCCGCACCAGTGAGAAGGGAATCGACGCCGACATCGCCTACGGGCAGTTGCTGCGGCGGATGACGAGCCAGGAACCCCACACGCGGTACGCGCTGGTGGTGCCGTCCGCGTCCGTGAAGGCCGTCGAGCGCGTTCCGGCGCATGTTCGCAAGCTGTTGCGCATCGACGTGTACGAAGTGACGGACGACGACGTGGTACGCCGACCGCCGGCATAGAGGGGTTCCCGTCCCAGACCGCTGCGCCCCAGTGCAAGACGGTCAGCCGCAAGACAGCCAGTTCGGTGGCGGATTCGCGGTGCTGACGTCGTCGGGCGCCCTGGGCTCAGGATGTGGGCCAGTGCTTCGGCGGGGATGCCTTCGGGTCGGTGATCTGCAGACGGTTGTGGCGCGAGGGGTCGACGGCCGTGAGGGACACCAGCCGCTGCCCGTCGGCCCCTTCGAGTTCGGCAATGGCGTGCGGCAGCGCGGCACACACGGTGGCTATCGCGGTGCCGAGGCCGACCAGGCCGCCGTGCTTGTTGTTCTGGCGGTACTGGATGCGGTGGAGTCCCGACCGCGCGATCGCCTCGACTTCCATGGGCCGGTTCAGTTGCTTGGCGTCATTGGTGATGATCGCCTGGAAGCCCTCCGTCTTGGCCTTCGCGTACAGCTCGATGTCCTTCGTGCCGGCCCAACCGTCCAGCTCATGGACGTGCACCACGTCGTGCGCGGTGAGGAGAATGCGCACGATCTCTGCCATGGGCCTGGGGACGTTCTCGTCGAGCAGCAGCTTCAAGCGACAACCTGCCGAGAGCCATCGACGTAGCTGTCCACGTAGTCGCTGAAATCGACCGCGTCGCGTGCAGCGGCAGCACTGACTCCTGGGTAGAAGTCGCTAACCCGGTCCGGGGGGACACCGTCCCTCACCAGGGCAGCCACCTCAGCCGCCGGGATGCGTGTCCCTTCGATGACCGGCTCACCGCCACGCACCGCGGAGTCGACGGCGACGTGGTCCCGCGGCTTCAGCAGGTCCGGAATGTGGCGGCCGTCCTTGTAGAAGGGCGCGAGCACGTCCACCAACTGGTGGATGACCACGTTCCCGCCTCTGATCAGATCGACCGCCTGCTCGGGCTCCGCAAGGTAGATCGTGTCCGGTCCCGCAACAAGCGCGTAGGAGGACAGGTGCTCACGCTCGCCCAGGTCCTCTCGGAGCGTGTCCACCGCCCTACGGATCTTCTGGAGCGACGTCTCCTTGCGAAGCTTCACGCAGGCCCGCAGAGCAACCACATCGCGGAAGGAATACAGGATCGGGCGTGAGTCGGAGATCTCCGGAACGAGGAGTGCGCCCTTCGTGCCGGAAGCGCGGCGCCAGTGGGAGAGCTGCCGCAGGGTGGCGCCGGAAAGGGCTGCGGCGAGCTTGGGCTCATACGACACCGCGTTCCTCCTCTCCGCCCCCATCGGATCTTTTGTGACCGTACTCCATTCTCATGCCTTCCGCCGAGATCGGAAAAGACGGGCTCCATTCCAGGTAATCGGAGCCCGTCTCCCGACCATCAGGCCATCGTCGTGGTGCGAGCGCGCAGTAGCCGATCGAGTACGGCGACCGGCGAGCGCGGGTGCAGGCTCCGCCGGGCATCGAGCGCTGCCTCCCACTGCTCGGTCAAGCCAGCCTTGAGACGCTCACGCATGCCAGGGGTTACGTGGGCGTACCGCGCCGAGACCGAGCCGTCGATGTGGCCCATGCGCTCGTCCATCAGCACCTTCTCGGTGCCCAGGTCCTCCATGTGCGTGCGGTGAGAGTGGCGCAGGCCATGCGGGGTAAGCCCCCTGGCGATGGGCAGCCAGCAGGCGTCGGCACGGCCTTGGGCGTTGCGGCCACGGACCGGGACACCGGGCCAGGGTTCGCCGAGCAGCGGGACCGGGCGGGCCTCCTGAGGTGCCTTCTTCGGGTACCAACCGGATGTGGCAGGCGCGAACAGCCACGTGGCGAAGCCATTGCGGCGCAAATGAGCGGCGTTCTCCGTCGGGATGCCGCCGCGGACAAAGTTCAGCTCGGCGATGGCGAGTTCGACGCAGGCGCGGGTGTCCTCCCGTACGCGTTCGGGGTGGTTGAGGACGTTGGACACAGTGCCGGTGGAGACGCCCGCGCGTCGGGCGACGTCCACCAGCTTGGCACCGGTGTGTCCGCCGGTGCGGGCGGTGCCCTGGCCGTGGAAGACGTAGCGTTTGCCGTGGCAGGGGCACGGCGCCGGTTTCGTACGGGCGATGTGGTCAGCAACCAGGGCCGACAGCCAGTGCGTCGCGTCGATGGTGCGGTAGCTGTCGTCCTTGGGCGGGCAGCGGATCAGCTCACCCGAGTCCAGTTCGTACAGCTGGTGTTCCACGCGTATGGCGCCGGGCCGGGCGAACTCGGTCTCCAGACCGACGATTTCGCCCCACCGCATCCCCGTGTAGCCCTTGAGGATCACGGCGACGAACTCGTCGTCGCGGCCGGACAGCAGGGCTGCGCGTTCGGCGATGAGGAGCAGGCCGAGCGGGTCGGTGATGACCTTCTCGGGGCCGCGGTCGCGGGAGCGGCCGGCGCGTTTGCCACGCCCGCGCCGCTTCGCTGCGGGGTTGGACATGATGAGGCCCTCGTCCACGGCGTCTTCCAGGATGAGGTGGAGCGTCGAGCGCCACGTCTTGACGCTGGATGCCGCGTAGACGGTCTTCTCCCGTTTCTCCCAGGTGTCCACGTCTGTGCGGAGGATGCCGGCGAGGGCCTTGTCCTCGAACTCGGGGAGCAGGTGCTCCTCGATGTGGCGGCGGTAGTTCTGCATGGTGGATGCGGCCAGGTCCTGGGCGTCGTACCAGCGGCTGGCGTACTCGCCGAAGGTCTCCTGTCCGGCCGCCGGGTCGCGCCAGGTGCCGCGCCGGACCTTGGCTTCTTCCTCGTCCGCGGCCTGCTTGGCCTCCCTCTTGGTGGCGAACTTGACCACCGCGCCCGTCGGGTCGACGACGGTGCCGTACTTGCCCTCGCTGACCTTGTATCTACCGCGCCAGTAACTGCCGCGCTTCTCGGCGAAGCCCACGCCTCGTATCCCCTCCTTTCTCGGATGTGCCGGGTACAGCTACGCAGCAGTGCCGTACTGGGACCTGCGGGGCGGTCGGGCCCTGAGACGCGGGGCGGAGGACGTGGAGGGCCGCGTCTGCCGAGTCGGACGCGACGGCGTCATAGCCGACTCCGGCGGACTGGCCGGTGGCGGCGCCTGGGCTCGCTGTGGCGCCGGCTCCTCGTGGATGCGGATGATCTCGGCGAGGTGGTCCGCGGTGAAGCGGTAGCCGCGGCCGACTCGTGTGTGCGGTATCAGGCGCCGACGTGCACGGTCCTTGACCCACCAGGCTGAGCAGCCGAGGGTCTCGGCGATCTCCTCGGGGCGGTAGAGACGGGGCAGGGCGGCTTCACCATCCGTTCGGTGCGGAAGGCGTGCGAGGGCAGGGGGCATCGAGGGGTGGGGCAAGAGGGGTGGGGTCCTTACTCGGTGGAGGATGCTCGATCAGCGGCGGTGGGTGGCCCGTCTCAGGAGGTGCTCGGTCCCTCCAGCAGCACGAGGGGTGAGACGAGGAGTGCCTCGGCTATCGCGACGAGGTCGTCGACGTCGCAACGCCGCTGGGCACGTTCGATTCGAGACAGCATCGTGTTGGACATCGGGCCGTGACGCGGTCGGCCAACTGGCGCTGGGCGAGACCGCGTCCGGTGCGGAGGATTTCGATGGTGTGGGCGGTCCGTATTCCTGCCGGACCCATTTCCAGAGAACGTGCTGCCATAGCTCCAGTTGTAGCGTGAAATCCCCGGTTTGGTTAACCGGCGATCGTCGGCTATGTTGCGCCCGCTTAGCCAGCGAGCAGGGGGAAATTCCAGTCCTCCACTCTGATGTCACGCAAGCTCACATAGACGCCTCGAAGCGGTTCTGACGTGGGGTGTTGTGTTGTAGCTTCGCCGTCGCCAGCGCGTCAACGGCTTCCCGATGTGATGCTTCTGGCTCGGCCGATAGGGCAACTATTTGGTCAACCGGCGATCGTGCCCTACGGTTTTGGTCCCGCCCGCTACCAGCCTGATTTCCTTCGGCCTTTCTGCCGTGAGAGATTGCGCCGGATCAGGCTGGACTAGCGCGGCCCGGGTGTGGCTATGTTGACGACACCCCCGGAAAACGCAGTCGGTTCGCGGCGCACCCCACGCCAACAGCCCGACCCCTCCGTTCGAATCCTGCCCCGACCGACGGTGAGCCGTGGTGTCCTCCCACAGGCCGCCGAGTGAGGACCATCCCGCTCTTGGCACGAATCCGCACCATCAAGCCCGAAGCCTTCGTCTCCGAGTCCCTGGCCACCGTCTCCCTGACCGCGGAGCGCACCTTCCTCGGCCTGCTTACCCAAGCCGACGACCAGGGCCGCCATCGCGACCACGCCGCGATCATCGCGGGCCAGCTGTGGGTCCTGCGCCCGGAGCACACCCCACCCGATGTCGAGACGGACCTCGCCCAGCTCGCCGACGCCGGGCTGGTCTGCCGCTACAAAGGGCCGGACGACAAGCGATACCTGCATATCGTCACCTGGCACCAGCACCAGAAGATCAACCGGCCCAGCAAGAGCCGCCTCCCCGCCTGCCCCCACCACGACACAGCGGTCGGCACCACGCCAGGCGTCGCCGCGCCGACTGCGCGGGCCAGCATCACGGAGCCCGCACCGCAGCTTCACAGAACCCTCCGTGAAAGCTCCGGGCAAGTGCGCGAGCCTGCTGTGAATCCCAGCGCCGATGACGAAGCCGCAGGTCAGATCAACTTCACGGAGCCCTCCGTGAGGGAGCGGGGAGGACTTCATGAGGCAGCAGTGACGCCTCACGGTCCGGATCTAGGACCTAGGATCATGGATCTAGGAGATACCCCTTCGGGGGGCGCGAGCGCCCCCGCACCCGACACCGTCTCGGCCCAGCAGCTCATCGCCGAGTACGCCGCCGCCTGCGCCCACCGCCCGCCCAAGGACGTCCTGGGCCACCTCGGCCGGGAGGTGCGCAAGCTCGTCGACGAGGGCATCGCCCCCGCCCATATCCGGGCCGGACTCGAACGGCACCGCACCAAGGGGCTGCACCCCAGCACCCTGCCGAGCCTCGTCCACGAGGCGATGAACGCGACCCCCGCCACGCCAACCGCGCCGGTTACCCACAGGGCGTGGACAAACCCCACCGACGTTGAAGCCGCCTTCGGAGGTGACCTCTGACCGCCACCCTCACCCGAGAGCCCCACCGGGTCGGCCCGCTCGCCGACCGGCTCAAGGGCATCCTGGCCAGCCGCGGGATCGATCCCGCCACCGCTGCCACCGAGGAACCGCAGGCCGAGCCCGTCACCGCCCTGGAGCTCGCCGACGCCCGGATCCCCGCCCGCTACCGCCGTGCCCTGGCCGACCACCCGCAGGTCACCGCCTGGGCCGACCAGATCGCCCGCGCCGGACGCCCCGGCCCCGGCGGGCCCGGCATCGCCGAAGGCCCGTCGCTGCTGATCGCCGGCCCCACCGGCACCGGCAAGACGTACCAGGCGTACGGCGCCATCCGCGCCCTCCTCACCCGAGGTGTGCGCCTACGCTGGGAAGCCACCACAACCGCCGACCTCCACGCACGGCTCCGCCCCCGTGTGGGGCACGACGCCGAACGGGATCTGCAGACGCTGGCACGCTGCCCACTGCTGCTCCTGGACGACCTCGGCGCGGCCAAGAGCAGCGAGTGGACCGAGGAGCTCACCTACCGGCTCATCAACCACCGGTACGAGCGCATGCTCCCCACCCTCATCACCACCAACCTCCCCACCGCCGAGCTGCGCACCGCGCTCGGAGACCGTGTCGCGTCCCGCCTCGCCGAGATGACCGAGCGCGTCGTCCTCACCGGCCCCGACCGACGACGCACCGCGCCCGCCGTCTGACGACAGCCGCGCCTTCCCTGCCCACCCTCGCCTCACCCGCCCGCGTACAGGCATGCCCTCGACCGCGCGGGCCCTGGAGAACCCCGGCATGACACCTCGCAACACCGCGCCCGTGAGCGCCGAAGAGACCGCCACGTCGTTCGTGGCGCACTGGACAACTTCCTCCGTGGCAGCCCTGTCGCTGCTCGTCCCCGCCGCCCTTGCCGCTGGTTGCTTGCTGTGGCAGAGCGCCCGAAAACTTACCAACGGGCGGCGACGTGGAACCGTCGCAGATTGGGTCGCCGCCATCGCTGCTGTCGGCTGCACCGCCTACAGCGCCAGTACCAGTTGGCGATTCGCCGCCGACTACCTCGACATGCACAACACCGTCGAGCGCTGCGCCTTCTTCGCCATCGGGGAACTCGCCATGATCGCCAACGCGGTGATAGCCCGCCAGAACCTGCACGGACCACGGCAGGCCGCTGGCCTCCCTGCTGTCCTCATCTGGGTGCTCGCCGCCGTGCTGACCGTCCCCGCCTACGCCGAGTACGGCCTCGTCAGCGGCACGTGGAACGGCTTCTTCGGGCCGGTGATGGCGGCAGCGATGTGGCACCTGGCCATGGGGACCGAGCGGCGCCATCGGACTCCCGGCACCGATCGGCCCCGTGAGGCGTTCACCGCGAGCGCCCCCACCGTGTGAACACCGCAGCGATCACACACTCATGCCGCCCCGTGTCCCCGTGAACGCCCCTCGCTCCCTCACCGCAAGTCCCACCGCACCAGCCCTGGAGAGATCTGGCTTGTCCTCCCCCGCCCCGAAAGCCCCGTCCGCCATTCGCGGCGGACGCGCCATCCGCGTCGGCATCGCCCTGCTCGCCGTGGTCGCCTTCGCCCTCTCCTACGACGCGCTGCGCCAGATGGCCGTCGCCGGCCACGTGCGCGGCCTGCTCACCTACCTCTTCCCGCTCGTGATCGACGGCTTCATCGCCATCGGCATCGTCGCCCTGATCATCCTCCGCACCGCCCCGGTGAGCTCCCGCTTCTATGTATGGATGCTCGTTGGCGTAGCCACCGGCACCAGCATCGGGGCCAACGTCGTACACGCCGTCGGCCTCAACGAGGGAACCCGCCTCCGCCTCAACAACGCCACCGCGGGCGCTCTGTCCGCCATCGCCCCGCTCGCCCTCGCCGGCGCCGTCCACCTCTACCTCGTCATGAACCGCCACCTCGCCGCAAGCGGCGCCATGGCGGAAGCGTCTCCGGCCACGCCGCCCGCCGCATCCGCCACGCCAGGGGACGACCGCCCGATCCGCCAGGAGCAAACAGACGACGACGCCACCGCTCCCTCCGCCAAGGCCAAGTCCGCGCCCGAGGCGAACGCCACGATCACCAAGTCGCCCCCAGCCAAGGTGAATCGGAAGAAGGGGGAGCGCAAGACCACTGCTCCCGACAACGTTCTGTGGTCAACGGCCCGCGCCATCGGCGCCGAACACGGCACAGTGCCCCGCACCACTCTGGAGGCCGCGATCAGGGCCCAGGGCTACACGATCCAGAAGGACCGCGCCAAGGAGATCGCCAACGCCGTCACGGCGGAACTCGCCTCCGCCGCCAACACCGACGCTGCTGCATAACCGCCACGGCGGAATGCCCGGCGGGGCGGAAGACCACCCCGCCAATGCCGGGCGCCGCCACGCGAACTCCACCACCTCTACACACACCACTCGGCGGCTCTTCAACTTGCGCCAACAGCTCATCCAACGACGCCGCGGTACTTCCTCACGTCCCTCCACCAGGGCGACGGACAGCGCTTCCTACCCGGCTCCACGACCACACACACGTCGACTTCCCGCACACCCCCTGAGGACACACTCCATGCCCGACCAGCACCACGAACCCCCCGCTGCCCAGCGGGCGATATCCACCACCTCAGCCCCAGACAGCACAGCAAGTTGTACCGGGAGCAATGCTCCCGGAATTCCCGCCCCAGGGGTGGCGGGAGCAGCCCTGCGCCAGGGGGCACCGGACCGTCAGGCTGCGACCGAGGGCGGACCGCAGCAAGGAGGGAAGCAGGCGGAGCCCCTCGCGAAGAGACGTCAGCGCACGCGTCAGCCAAAAGGGCGCAAGCGCCTGAAGCAGCCCAGTTGCCGCATGAACGACGCCGAGTTCAAACGCCTCACCGACGCAGCCGCCCACTGCGAGATGACCAACGCCTCCTTCCTCGCCTACGCCGCCGACAAGGCCGCCCGCGACCTGACCCGCACCGCCGCCGAGATCGCCACCGAACGGGAAGTCATCGACGAACTGTTCGCCGCCCGTCGGCACCTGGGCCGCATCCACGGCCTGTTCAACCAGGTCGCCAAGGCCCTCAACTCCGGTGCCGACGCACCCCACCTCGACGCCGCCGCCGAGGCAGTCCGAAGCGCCGCCCGACGCATGGAGGACGCCGCGGACGCCCTGCTCGCCCACCGAGACGGCGGTGCCGCTGAGTGATCCCCAGCATCCACAAGTGCGGCAGCAGGACGATCGGCCTCATCAACTACCTCTACGGGCCCGGCACCCACGAGGAGCACATCGACCCCCACTTGGTGGCCGCCTTCGATCCGCTCGCCCCCGACCCCGGCCGCGACCCGAAGGCCACCTACGAGCAGCTTCAGCGGCTGCTCGACCAGCCCGTCAACGCCCTGCCCACCAGCCGGCGCCCCAAGAACCATGTCTGGCATCTGTCCGTGCGGGCTGCCCCGGAGGACCCGGTCCTGTCCGACGAGGACTGGGCCGCGATCGCCCGCCGCATGGTCGCCATCACCGGCATCGCCCCCGACGGCGACGATCAGGCATGCCGGTGGGCGGCCGTCCGCCACGCCGACGACCACATCCACATCATCGCCACCCTGGTCCGCGACGACGGCCGCCGGCCCCGCCTGCACAACGAGGCCCGCCGCGCCCAGGCCGAATGCCGCCGCGTCGAAGCCGACTACGGTCTGCGCCGCGTTTCGCCCGGGGATGGCACCGCCGCCAAACGCCCTACCAGCGCCGAACGCCACAAGGCGGAACGCCAGGGTCGCGAACGCCCCGCGCGCGAAGAGCTGCACGAGACCGTCCGCCAAGCGGTGGCCGGCGTCGCGAGCGAGGCGGAGTTCTTCGCCCGGCTCAAGGCCGCCGGGCTCCTGATCCGCCAGCGCGTCGCGCCGTCCGGGGACCTGCTCGGCTACAAGGTGGCCCTGCCCGGCGACGTGAACGACGACGGCGAGCCCATCTATTACGCCGGCTCCACGCTCGCCCCCGACCTCTCCTTGCCCCGCATCCGTAGGCGCTTCCCCACCACCCACGACGTCCACCAGGACGAGCAGGAAGCAGCCGCACGTCGGCCGACCGCCCGCTCACGTGCAGCTGTGTCGCCTCCGGCCGCCGCCCGGCGCTCGGCCACCCGCGCCGCCTGGACCGTCCTGGTCACCTTCGACCAGGACGGCGACGGCGCCGCAGCGGCCCGCATCGCCGCCACCGGCGAGATCCTGGACACCCTCGCCCAGACCAGCGCATCGCACACTCGCCAGCAACTCCGGGACGCGACCTGGGCGTTCGAGCGGGCCACGCGCTCTCACACCCGTGCCGAGTACCGGCATGCCCAGGCCCTGCGCCGAGCCGCCCGCGACCTCCGCTACAGCGGTCCGGCGCTGGGCCGCGGGGAGGACGGCGCGACCACGGCGATGCTGATCGACACCCTGTTCTTCCTCGCCACCGCCGCCGCTCACTGGCACGCCCAGCGTCACCACGTCCAGCAGGCCGAGGCCGCCCGCCAAGCCGCCGCTCACCTGCGCGCCGCCTACGCTGCCGCCGCCGAGGAGCCCATGGCCCGCCTGCACGCCCAGGGCCTGCGCCTGGTCCAGCCCGTACGCGGCTGGGCCGCCGCCCTCCTCCACGCCACAACACCCGAGATCGCCGAGGCGGTAGTGAACGAACCGGGCTGGCCCGCCTTGGCCGCCACCCTCACTCACGCCTACCAGGCCGGCCACAACCCCCAGGAGCTGCTGACCGAAGCCGTCACCCACCGCGAACTGGACACCGCCGGGTCGGTCAGCGACGTCCTCGTCTGGCGCCTGCGCCGCATCGCCGACCTGCCCGCCGACGCGGTCGAAACACCTCCTACTCGGCCCGCGCGCCACGGCACACCGGCCCCGTCTCCCGGCGCCGCTCGGGTCCCCGGTCAAGGAGGCGCACCGCGGGGACACCGCAGGTAATCCCGCTGCGGAGGCGCCTTTCGGTCATTGTTCGACCTGGGCGCCTCCGCGCGCGTCTTGTACGGGTTTGCGGTATGGCGGTGCTTCCAGCACCCGAGGACGATGCCCCTCTGTGTCTGCCGCTGATCGTCGTGGCCGGCGCCAGGAGACACGGGGGTGGGAACTTGTCATACGCGGAGCACCAGTCGGTGTTCTCGGCACCTGCGGTGCCATTGGGGACGGCGGCCAATGGCGGGGGGATGATCAGGCACGGGGCCTACACCGAGGGCATCACGCGCCGGTTGAGCGCCGCCGCCTTCGCCCGTACGGACTGGCTGGCCGTGCTCCGTGCCGTACTGGCGCAGCTGTGGAAAGCCCTGAAGGCCGCCGTACGGAAGCGTCTGCGATGGTTCTTCCCCGCCAAGGAGGCCGAGAAGGCTGCTGGTTCGTCGGAGCCGAAGCCGCCAGAGGTGGTGCTGGGTGAGGACTACGCGGTCTGGGTCCGCCGTCGGATCAAGAAGTCGGCGCGGCCGGTCCCGGTCTACGGCTTCCATCAGGAGCCGGTGGTGCACGCGTGCGATCGTGCCATCCAGCACATGCGAAGACGCCGAGTGGCCGTCATGGCCGTGGTCGCGGTCGTTGCCTGGCAGGCCATCGTCGGCGCCCTCACTGCCGGCTGGGCGGTCATCGTTCTGCTGGCCGGGTTGTGGGGCGTCTACCTGGCCGAGCGCTACCTGGCCCAGCTGCGGCTCAACGCCCTGCTGGCCGGAGAACTGCAGGCGCCTCCCACCGCGGTGCAGGCCCACGCCCTGCCGTACCTCCACGAACGTCGGGCAAACGGCGATCGACACCGGTTCCTCGGGGCGGGGCTTCAGGCGTGGCAGGAGGCCGTCATCGGCATCGATGTCGAGCCCGCCCCCGAGGGCCAGGACGACGAAGACGACAGCACCAGCCCGCTTCCGGGCCTCGGCTCACCGGCACAAAAGCCAGGTCAGCCCGACATGGCCGAGGTGGCCAAGGCCGTCCTGGACGCGCTGGCGAAGCACAACAAGCCGGTGGCCCGAAAGTCGCTGAAGCACTTCACCGCCGGCCAGCTCCACGCTCACATCGCGCGCCGCCTGGACGATCCGGCCCCCTCCCATCACCGCGATCACCCGAAACTGCGTGTGGAGGTCATCGGGATCGCCGGCATCCACCACAAGAGCTGGGACCAGATCGACGACGACGCCTGGCGCAGCCTGCATACCCTCGCCGTGGACAACATCGGCAACAAGCCCGCCGAGGAGGTCGCCCGCCGCTACATCTGGGCGCGGGTCACCGCCTGGAACGGCGACCTCGTCGCCGCCATACTCGTCCGCTTCGCCTACCAGGGCGGCTTCCTGCGCGTCACCGTCCGCCCGCACGTCATGGGACCCCTCAACCCGAAGGTCGCCGGGCTCACGCCCGCAGATCCGCGCAGCCTAAAGTGGTTCGGCCGCACCACGTTCAACGCCCTCGGCGACATCTACGTCGGACTCGACCGGCTCATACGCCGCAAGGCCCGCAAGCGCCCCGAGCTCGACCCGGGCAGCGGACCGGTCAGCCTCCGCGAGGTCTACAGCCTCCGCTGGCTGGAGGACATGCACATGCACGACGACGCCCGCTACTACGTGCAGATGATGCAACGCCGGGTCTTCGACTCCACCGAGATCTTCCTGCGTGACCACAACGTGGACATCGCCGCGTACCGCCAACAGTCCACCGCCATCTACAACTTCGGCGTCATGAACGGCGGCACCATGACCGGCGCAGTCCAGGCCACACCTTTCTCCGTCAATCCCTCCATGACGAACTGACCCATCAAACCCGCCAGGAGCCCCACGTGCCCATCCGTCGTCAGCCCGACCCGAGTCCGAACGGCCCCAACTTCGGCATCATCAACACCGGCCACATGACCGGCCCCGCCCAAGCCGCGCCGTTCTCCCAGAATGCCTCCCAGACCAACAACATCACCAACGAAGCCGTCGACAAGGCCCGCGACAGCATCGACGACCTGCGACGGCGGCTGGAAGAACTGCGCGGCCGGTACCCCGAGGTGGACAGCGCCCTGCGCGACCTCGACATGATCGCCCCGCGGCTGGACGAACCAGAACGCGACCCCGGCACCCTGCGCTACATGCTCCAGAACCTCGTCGAACGCTGCGGCGGAATCCCCGGCGTCCTCGCCGCAGCCCAGATCGTCCAGTCCACGGTCACCGCCTTGCTACCCGGATCTTGAGACGCCTACATCACCTGAGTGACCCAGTTCGAACCGACAGCCGTCCTGCTGACGTACTTCTGGGCAGCCAAGGGTGTGCCTCTGCCAGTGAGAGGGCGGTACGGAGGCGCACATCCGTCTTCGACGCAGGCTCGGCATGCATCGCTGCCCCCCTGCCAAGGCAGAGGGACACCGAAGGGGGCACTGGCGGTCAGTGGGCGACCTTGGCCTTGGCTAGAGCCTTCTCCAGGTTGGCGTCCACGAGCCCCGGAGAACCAGAGGCAATCACCAGTATGTTGCCGGTGCGGACCGCCGTTTGCTTGACGACGCTGCGCTGCCCGCCGACGGAGTAGGTGAGCAGCTGGCTCCACCGCTCGTCGCCCAGGTCGGGGGCCGCCGTCCCCTGCGTACCCACGGTGAGGACGGTGCTGCCTGACACCACCTGGTACGTGGGGCAGGAGACCATCGCATCGAAGATCTCCCCGATGCCCTTGAACAGTCTCGCCGCAGTGTCGCTGTACAGCTCCTCGGACAGCTCGGAGTTGCTGCTGCCTGCGTAGGTGAAGGACGCCTTGGCCTTGCGGGGGAAGGCAAGGCTTGTGCCGGACGCGGCGTCGCCGCCGAGCTTCTCCAGCGCCGGGCAGCCGATCACGGTCACGTCGTCGTGCGCCGCCGGGCGCCACGCTATGCGGGCGTAGTCCCTGCCGAGGTCGATCTCGTCCAGGAGCCGCTTGGCCAGCGCGGCCGAGGACAGCGGAGCGGGCGCCGGGACGCTCTCGCCGTCCGGGTGCACCTGGACGGTCGGGGAGGACGTCGGGCCGGAGGGGGCGGCGCTGCTATGGGAACAGCCCGCCAGGGCCAAGATAGCGAGGGCGCTGAGGCTGAGGGCGGTCGTGGTGTGAAGGCGCATAGGAAACCCCTTTTGTGGCCTGCGAAGCGGACGGTCTGACCAGGCCGGCCCTCCGGGCGCCGGCAGTACGAAGGGGAGCGGGGGTTTCGGGAGGTCAATGGCCGAGGTGGCGCAGTCCCTCTTGGAGGGTGGGGTGGAAGTGGTCGGCGGGACCGGAGTGGCGGTTGAACCAGGCCGCATCCAGGCCGGGCTCCCTCGTCTCGTGGCCCGCCCGGCAGCGCAGCCATATCGAGTCGTCGCGCATGCAGAAGACGATCCAGTCCCGGTACATGCCGCACCCGGGGCACGTACGGACCTCGCCGTCGACGACGAGCGGTGGCAGCCAGCGCATCATCACCCCGGCCACCTCCTGGCCCGACGGCAGCCGCAACTCCGGCGGCAGGAAGTCGGGCACCGCCACTTCCTCCGCGGCAGGGTCCTGTGGGGTCGGCTCGGGGCAGCCGGGCCACGGCTGGGTGGCCTGCAGTCGCCGGAGCAGCTCGTAGCCCGCACGCTGGGCTTCACGGAATGCACGGTCCTCGCGAGCGCGTCGAAAGAACACGACTTTCTCCTTCTCTGTCATCGGGCAGGCGCGGGGAACACGCCTCATACAGCTGACCTGCTGCCACTCGGGGAGATCGGCGACGAGCCGCACAACAGCGGATCCTCTGGGGCAAGGGCTGTCAGTCGCGGCGGACGACAGTGAGCCGCCCCTCAGCGCTCTCGGGCACAGTGTGGCGAGGCACCGGGACCGGGGAGGCGAGTGAGGACGCGAACGCGGCGACCAGGTCATGGGGGACGCTGGCGCTGAAGCTGGCACACCACAGGTACGGGGCGCCGGGAACGGGGTCCGCCCACGCCTGCCAGCCCACCAGGTCAGGACGCGGGTCGGCGTCCTCGATGAGCGGCGGCAGCATCTCCAGGGAGACGCAGGCGGAGAACCCGGGGTCTGCGGCAGTGGTGCGGGGGCGGTCCACGTCGCGGATCCAACCCCGGGCACTCAGAGCGTCGAGGACCGTCTCGGGCCCCTCGAAGCCGACGTCGGGTGCCTCACGGGCGTCGATCGCCACGAGGAGATCGGTAAGCGCTTCGTAGGAGACGCCCGTGGAGAAGTACGCGTTCCACTCCGGCATCGCGGAGGCGGCATGGCCGCGGGCGCTCAGCTGCCAGGCAACGGGCAGACCGCCCAGCTCGAACGGATAGGCCGCGAGGATCCACTCGGCCCCACGCAGCCCGTCCGGGCTTACGTAGAGGAGGGTGTGACGAGAGGTGGGCCACATGCGCCAGCCGAGGTCGGACAGGGTGTCGTCGATCCGCTCGGCGAGCACACCGTCGTCACCGGCCAGATGACGCGGGGTGACCCAGTACACCGGGTCCGGCAAGTTTCGTCGGGAGCGGTCGCTGGAGTGGTGCGGGAGCAGGGGCGCCTCCATGGACTCGTAGGGTGGAACACTGGCTCCAGGATTACTGGCATCACCTCGTTGACCAGGTCCTCCGGCAAGGTGTTGCAGGTTGACATAGCTGCGCAGCAGCTCACCAGTCGTTTCGGGATCTTTCCTGTCTGCCTGCGGCGAACTGGTGGATAGATGGACATGTAGAGAGGTTCGGCGAGTTGATGGGCATGGAGACCTTCATACGTGTCCAGGACGCCACCGGCGAGGCCGTACCCGAGAACGATCTCTTCGCCGGACTGCGCTGATCCACTCATCCGGGGCGGAGCCCTGGAGAGCTCAGCTGGCACCAGCCAGTCCGGAATCAGCCCGGCGCATTCGGGCTGAACCGCAGGCGTTGAGCCGTAGACTTCGGCAGTCAACGCCGACGAGGTCCGGCCGTTGCGCGCGCCTGCGGGGGAGGAGATCGCATGCAGGACCCTTCGGACTCGATGGAGATCGCCGAGCCTGAGGAGAACGGCCGGAGCAATACCGCCGACTCACCTGTTGTGGACGGTCCGACGTCCAACTCGGACATCGACTCGACGGCGGCGTCGACGATCCTGGTGGAGGTGCTCCCAGGGGTGGCTGTCGTAGCCGGTGAGGTCCCGCCGGAGCTGAAGCCCGATCTGATCGACTTCGGGATCGTGCCGGCTGCCGACCGCAAGCAGATCTCAGCGATCCTCGCCTCGATCGGGAACGCGGCGACCGTGGTCGGCAATCTCGGAAACGCGTTCGCCAGCGTGCAGGGGCTCTATAGGATCGGCGACACGGCACAAGCCCTGCTGAACAGCGGCGCGACGCTCGCCGTCAAGGACGGCGGGAACCTCGGAGCGGTGATGGTTCCCGGCCGCATCCTGCATCAGGCCCGCTTCTACTCCGTGAATGCGGTGAGCAAGGCGCAGACCGCGGCCTCGGTCGGGCCGGCGCTGGCCATGGTCGGCCTTCAGATGATGCTGAGTGAGGTCTCGGGCCTCGTCAGGACCAACCTCGCGGTGACAAACCAGGTCCTCACCACCATCCGCAAGGATCAGTGGGCCGAACTGACGGGGCTCGTCGCCGCCATCGATCGCGCCGTCGATCAGGCGCGAGAGATCGAATCGGTCCCGACGTCCTTGTGGGAGGACGTCGCGGGTAGTGGAGCGCTGCTGCAGAAGCAGCTTGAGCTCTACCAGGGGAACGTTCGCGACCACGTCAGGCAGATCGGTCGGGCCGACGCACGCAGCCACCGTGAGTATCTGCAGACGACCGCCGAGGCGATCGCCTTCGACGCCTACGCCCTCCTGTCCTCCCTCAAGGCATGGACCGGGTATCACGCGCTCCGCGCCGCGCGAGCGAGAGCCGCTGGACGCGAAGACGCCGCCGAGGCACAGTACGCCGAGGTCATCGCGCGCGACACCCGCGCGGAGTTCGACTCCGCTCTCGCCGAGACGACGAGCCTCGTCGACGCGCTGACGCGGGAGCTGCGGATCACCGCCGAGCTCCCCGGACCCGACGCATGGCCGCTGCCGGGGAAGCGGAAGGATGTGAAGGCAGCCCGCGAAGTCTCCGCCCGTCTTCTGGAGGCGATCGAGCCTCTTGCCGACGCACTCCATCCGCCGGCCCCTCCGCTTGAGGCTCCGGGCGTCGTCTGCGCACCCGAATCGCTGGATCGCGAGCCGTACCTTCGCATCCTGCGATGGCTCCTCGAGGACGGTGAGACCCTACGTATCCTCGGCTTCCCCGACCAGTTCGATGCCCTTGGTCCAATTTCTGCGATCGTCGGCGGAGCGAAGGAGAAGTTGGCGGCAGCGAGGGACAAGGCCGCGGCAAAGACACTGGTCGCCGTCACCGATCGCCGCATCATCACGGCCAAGACGAACGCATTCCTTGAGCAAGCCGAGATCCGTCAGGACATCCCGATTGACCAAGTGCGATACGTCCGAGCAACGACCACACAGGACAGAAGCGCGCGCTTGGCGATCGACCTCATCACGCGCGACGAGAACATCCGGTGGCTCTTCCACGCTGACATCGACAACACTCAAGTGGACGCGCTCGCCGCCGTGCTTGCCGAGTCGATGACGATCCCGGACGCTGAACGCGATGAGCTGCAACGGCGGCGCTACGCCCCCATTGAGGCGGGCGAGAAGAGCGAGAGTACCGGCACGAGGTCTACCGAACCGACTGGATCCGAGGCCACGACCTGCGATGCCGAGTAGGCCCCCGAGCTGATTGACCAGTTCGTGGCCGGGGCCGATAGGGAAGCAGCCACCGCGTGATCATCAGAGGTTGCGTGGACTTCTGAAGATGGTGCGGTGGCCGTGGGCCAGCGCGCCTTGCGGCAGCTGGCGCACCTCGTGGCTTAGACGCGCCCTTGACCAAGGTCTACGAGGATTGTTCCGTTAGGGAAGTTGGGGCGTTCCACTCGGGGGTTGCCTTCGTGACCAGGTCGGTTGGCAGTGCATGGTGTCTCATCAGCGGCACCAGGGGGGAATCGGCCGTTCCCTCGGCTGCTGGAGCCTCCGCATGAGACTCCGGCGCGGGATCGCGATCGCCGCCGTCGCCGGAGGCGGCGCTGTGACCACAATGCTGGTCGGGCTCGTCACGAACGCCGTGTCCGATGAGTCGCGGTGGCCCGGCTGGCTGGGGTGGTTACAGGAGCACGCCTGGTTCTCGTTCGTCGTGTTGGGCGTGACGATGGCGGGGCTGACGGCCCTGCTCGCCGGGCTCTCCGAGACGCGGCCTCCCACCCCGCCAGGGCGACCGGAGGATGGAGCGGGGCCACCGGGGGCCGCCCAGGTGCTGCGTTCGTTGCCACGCGACACCGCCGCGTTCACCGACCGTGCCGCGGAGCTGGAGCGGCTGGTGGGCTCGGTGCGGGCTTCACAGGAGCACGGCGAGGGGCTGCCCGTTCACGTGATCGACGGCATGCCCGGCGTCGGAAAGACCACCTTCGCGGTGCACGCCGGCCACCTGCTCTCCGAGCGGTTCCCCGACGGACAGCTCTTCGTGAATCTCAACGGGTACACGCCGGGGCGTACTCCTGTGCAGGCCGGCGAGGCGCTCGCCTCGCTTCTCGCGGCCGCCGGCGTGCCGACGCAGCAGATTCCTGTCGGTGACGACGTCGGAGCGGTCACGGAGGCCCGGGCCGCCATGTGGCGGAGCAGGCTCGCGGACAAGAAGGCGCTGCTGATTCTCGACAACGCGGCCAGCTACCGGCAGTTGGAGCCGTTGCTCCCCGGTGGGAGCGGGTGCCTGGTGTTGGTGACCAGCCGCAAGCGGCTGGTGGCGAACGAGGAGGTGGTCATGTCGGTGGACGCGCTACCGCCGGATCACGCTGTCGAGCTCTTCGTACGGCTCAGCGGTCGGCCGGCCGACGCTCTCGGCCGGGATGTGGTGGAGGAGCTGGTGCGGCTGTGCGGGTGTCTGCCGCTGGGGGTGTCGCTGCTCGCGGCACGGTTGCGGCACCATCCCTCCTGGACCGCCGAGGACCTGCGCGGGCGGCTCGTGGCGGCGCGGGACCGGCTGGGAGAGCTGCGCGCCGGAGAACGCGCCGTCACCGCGACGTTCGATCTCTCCTACCGGGATCTCGCGCCGGAGCGGCAGCGCTTCTTCCGACAGCTCGGCTTCTTCCCGGGCACCGATCTCGACGCGCACGCCGGTGCGGCTCTTGGTCAGGTCTCGGTCGTGGTGGCCCGTCTGTATCTTGAGGCGCTCTACGACGACCACCTGATCGACGAGCACCCGGGGAGTCGCTACCGACTGCATGATCTCCTGCGCGACTACGCTCGCGGTCTTGCCGCCGAGGGAGACAGCATGGACCACGTACAGGCCGTCCAGCGTGTGTGCACCTACTATCTGGCCGCTGTCGCCGTCGCGAACGGGCACATCGTGCGCAGCGGCGCCGCGGTGCCACCGGCTCCGGACGGCGCCTCGCGGGTGGAGACCCCGGTCCTGGAGTCGCGGGCGGATGCCCTGAGCTGGTTGGAGACCGAGCGGGCCAACGTCCTGGCCTGCGTCCGGCGGGCGAACGGCCTGGCCCTGTACGACCTCGTGGTCCGGATCGCCGCGGCCATGGCACCCTTCCTGCGCCAGGCTGGCCCCTGGGACCAGGCCGTCGGGCTCCATCGGACCGCCGCCGAGGCCGCCCGTCATACCGGCGACCAGCGGGGGCGGGGCGATGCTCTCGCCGAGCTGGGCGTCGTACGCCGCTTCATGGCCTCCTACCCACAGGCGATCGAAGCCCTGAACGACGCCGTGACGGCGTACGAAGCGGTCGACGACCGGCGCGGCAAGGCGGACGCGCTCAACCAGCTCGGCATCGTCTGGTACCTGACCGCGGACAACGAGGACGCGGCCCGCGCCCAGACCGCGGCCCTCGCCCTCTACCGTGAGCTGGGGAACCGGCTCGGACAGGCGAACGCGCTCGCGGATCTCGGCATGACACACCGGCAGATGAGCCGGTTCGACGCCGCGGTGGAGGCCCAGAGCGAGGCCCTGGCGATCTACCGCGAACTCGGTGACCGGTACGGGGAGGCGAACTCCCTGCGAGACCTGGGCGTCGTGCACTGCCTCATGGGCACGTACGACCTGGCCGCGCGGCATCACCAGGAAGCGTTCGACATCTACCTGGAGCTGGACGACCGCGTGCACCAGGCTTACGCGCTGAACGAGCTGGGCGTCGTCCGACGGCTGACCGGCAACACCGAGGCAGCGCGGACGGCACACAGCCAGGCCCTGACGCACTTCACCGAGCTCGGTGAACGGTTCGGCCGCGCGACCAGCGTCCGCCACCTTGGCGTCGTGGAGCGTGTGACCGGGGATGCGACCGAGGCGATCCGGCTTCTGGTGGAGGCACTGGACGTCTACCGCGAACTCGGCAGCCGCGGCGGTGAGGCCGCCTCGCTGAGCGAGCTGGGCGTGGCGCGCGGCGTGGCCGGTGATCGGGACGGCGCGGTCGAGGCGTTCCAACGCGGCCTGGAGATCCTGCGGGGGCTGGGAGACCGGTGCGGCGAGGCGGAGGTACTGAACCACTGGGGGATGCTGCTGTTCACCTCCGGTGAGCCGACGGCCGCTCGCGCGCGCTTCGACCAGGCGCTTACGCTCGCGCGGGACATCCGCTGCCTGTTGGAGGAGGCGCGGGCGCTGGAGGGCATCGGCCGCTGCGACTGGACGATTGACGGGCCTGGTCACGGCGTGGGCTCGCTGCGGGCCGCCGTGACCGTGTACCGGCGGTTGGGAGTGAGCGCGGCCGTGGACGACATCGAACGGTTGCTGGTGTAGCGGTCCGGCTGACGCCGACCATGTGGCCGATTTTCCCGTGCCAGGTGGGTGATTGAGGATGCTACGTTTCCGGCTGATCTGTCGCTTCAGCCCCGTCGCACCGTGCCGCCTCCGGCACGTACCTCACGAGGAGCGTTGAATGCCGTCACCCGCGTCCGTCATCGAGCCACGCACCATCACGGCCGTCGGCCCGGCTTCCGCGGAGCCGACGGCGGCCGGCACCGCCGTCCTGGACCGCGTGGCCGCCCGCGTCCGGCAGCGGCTGGAGGCCGAGGAGGGCGCGACGAGCCGGGTCGGCGACGGTGCCCACACGGCCTCGCTCATCTGGCCCTGGCCGCTGTGAGCACATCCACTTGATGACAGAACCCGAAGGCCCCGTTCCTTTCCGGACGTTCATCCTCAAGGTCGCCAACCGCTGCAACATCGACTGCGACTATTGCTTCGTTTTCAACTCCAAGGATCAGGCGGCGCGGCGCCTGCCCGCCCGAATGGACCTCGCTGTGGCCCAGGCCGCGGCCCGGCGGATCGGTGAACACGCCTCCGCACACCGCCTTCGGACCATCCACGTCGTCCTGCACGGCGGGGAGCCGCTTCTCGTCGGCGTCGGGCACATGACCGGTCTGCTGGAGGCCGTCAGGGACGCCGCGCCGGCCGGGACCCGAGTCCTCTTCGAGCTTCAGACCAACGGGACTCTTCTGTCGAGTGCGTGGCTGGACCTCTTCGAAAGGTACGAGGTCGCGGTCGGCGTCAGCCTCGACGGGCCGCCGCGTGCGAACAACCGGCACCGGCTGACCCACGCCGGGCGGTCGAGCGCCGCCTCCGCCGTGCGCGGCATCGAACTTCTGCGGTCGCGGCCACACCTGTTCGCGGGGGTGCTCGCCGTCGTAGACCTGGCCAACGACCCCGTGGAGGTCCACGACTACCTGGCGGCGTTCGAACCGCCCGTGATCGACTTCGGCCTGCCGCACGCGACCCACGACGACCCGCCGCACCGTTCCGACCCGGGCATGCCCGAGTACGGGCTGTGGATGAGCAGGGTGTACGACGCCTGGCTCGCCCGGCCCGAGTACGGGCACAGCGTCCGGATGCTGGAGGACATCGTGGCCCTCAGCTCTGGCGTGCGTGGTTCGGTGGAGACGCTCGGTCTGGCCCCGCCGACGAGCGTCGTGATCGAGTCCGACGGCTCCATCGAGGGGGTGGACACCCTGCGGTCGGTCGAGGAAGGTGCCACCTGGCTCGGGCTCGACGTCCTCCGCCACTCCTTCGACGAGGCTCTGTCGCATCCGAAGCTGCTGCACCGGCAGCACGGCAAGAACGCGCTCGCCGAGCAGTGCCGCGCCTGCCCACTCGTGGACGTGTGCGGCGGCGGCTACCTCCCACACCGCTTCAGCGAAGCCCAGGGCTACCGGAACCCGTCCGTCTACTGCGCGGACCTGGAGTACCTCATCCGACATGTCCAGGGCTCCCTGCGGCAGCACGGCTGGAACCCGTATGCGCGGGCTGTCGCGTCGCCATAGGCGCGTGTGCCGTACCGCCAGGAGGGGGTCACGCGTTGGAACGAACGAGTGCAGCAGCGACCGAAGCAATCGAGGAAGGACAGGAGGCGCCGATGACCGTGACGATCCGTCCCGCGGAGAAGCGGGACGTCCCGGCTGTGGCCGAGCTGATCGAGGAGATCGAGCGGTTCTACGGGGCCGCCGACACAGATATCCAGCCGATCGAGGAGCGCCGCCTCCAGGTGGAAGAAGCTCTCTTCGGTGTGCCGCCGCTGGCTTCCGCCCTGCTCGTCGAGGACGAGACCGGGGAGATTGTGGGCCTCGCCGCCTATTCGTTCCTCTGGCCGGCCGCCGGTTCCTCGCACTCCCTGTTCCTGAAGGAGCTCTACGTCCGCGACACCCTGCGTCGGCAGGGCATCGGTGCTCGCCTCATGGACGAACTCCGCGCCCTGGCCGCCGCGCGCCCCGGGTGCAGCCGGGTGGAATGGATGGCCGACCGCGACAACCTGGGCGCACGGGCCTTCTACGAGTCGCGCGGGTTCACCGAGTCCGACGGGAAGATCGTCTACCGGGTCGACTCCGGCACCGCGTGAGGGTGGTACAAGACCAGTGGAAGTAGAGCGCTGCGACGAGTGCGGCAGCAAGATCGTCATCGGGCTCGGATGCGAATGTCCGCCGGGCTCGTCCGCGTCGGCGGCCCCGCGTTCGTGAAGACGGAGTGGCGTACTCACCCGGATGACACGATCCTGATCTCCCCGAAGCAGGTCGCGCACAGGCCCGGATGGTGCGACCACATGACCGAGGACGACGTACAGCCGCCGCGCTGGGGGTGGATCCCGAACCCTCCGCCCGGGCTCTGGGAGCGGTTGAGCACTGCTTCTCCGGCGACCGCCACCGCGGGCAACCCGAGGCGGCGGGCCGTACGGCGGTGCACCAACTGCGAGTTGAACCTCGCGCAGGGCTGACCACAGCGCTCCGACACCGTTCTGTTCTCGTCTCGTGTCGGTGGCGCGGCCGTGACTGACGACGGCCGCGCCCGCCGACGTCAGTAGGTGATGACGAGCCGTACGGAGGGCCGGTCGATCACGGCTCCGTCGGGGAGGGCGGTGTCCGGTGTGTCCGCGGGGTAGGCGGTGATCGAGGGTTCGACGGTTCTGGCGGGGCTCCAGGCGCGGATCTGTGCGCAGATCCGTTCTGCGAGATCAGCGCCGGCCGAGCCATAACCGACGGCTCCGAGTCGGAACCGGGGTTCGGTGACCGGGTCTTCGGCGGTGCGCTCCACGGTGAGGTACGCGATCGAGTCGCCCTCGACAAGGGCGGGGCTCAGGGCGGGCGAGGCGGGTCGGTGAAGGCCAGCCTCCATCGCCGCGGGATTCGCGGTGATACGGCAGGTCGCTCGCTCGGTGGCACTCAGGCGAAGCCAGATGCCGTCGAAGGACTCGACGGGGCCGACCGTAGCGTCGGTCCAGACGACCGACTTCGGTCCGGTGAGAGCGTCACGCAGGAGTTCCGGGGTGATGGGCTGGTCCTCGTCCCAGTAGAGCCTGACGAGCCGGTCGTCGTCGATGTAGTCGTTCCGCTCTCCGTCCTGGCCGATCACCGGGAGGAAGCCACACATCTTCACGGAGTCGGACGTCATCCGGTCCTTCTCGCGTCGGAACGCCACGGACCGCGACAGCCCGCGCCATCGCAGCGGGACCACGAGGCGTCCGCCGACGGCGAGCTGGTCCCACCAGGTTCCGGGAAGGTCCCACATGCCGACGGCGGCGATCATGCGGTCGTAGGGGCTGAACTCCTCGGTGCCGAGGGCGCCGTCCCTGGTGACCACGCGAACGTCGTCGCATCCGTTCGCGTCCAGCATGCGGCGGGCGTAGGCGGTCACGTCGGGGTCGATGTCGCACGTGGTGACGTGTCCCGACGATCCGGCAAGGTGTTGGAGCAGGGCGGCGTTGTAGCCGGTGCCGGCACCGATCTCGAAGACGTTGTCGCCTTCGCGGACCGCGAGTTGGACCAACATGAAGTGCACGACGTCGGGCTGGGAGGCGCAGCTCAGCGGGAGGGCGTCCGCGTCGGGGTTCTCCTTGATCGTCACGCTCTTGTTGGCGTACGCCTCCTTGAGGGGCGCGTCGGGTAGGAAGGCGTGACGGGGTACGGTCCGCATGGCGGATTCGACGCGTGCGTCGCGGAGGCCGGAGGGGTCCTGTTGCAGGATGGCGTCGACCAGGCGGTTGCGCAGGTCCTCGGGGGAGGCGCCGGTGTCCGTGTTCATCGCGTCCTTTCGGAAGGTGCCCGGCCGTGCGTACGGCGCGGGCAGAGCGTACTCATGTGCTCTGGTGGGCGGGTGTGGTTCGTGGCGTCATCCCGCGAGGAGCATGCAGCGGTCCCAGGGGGTCGAGACCGCCGTGTTGACGGGGGTGGTGAGACGTATCAGGTGGATGCCTGCCGTGCCGTCCATGAGACCGGCTCTTTGGGGTAGTCCGCTGTGGTCCAGGTGCTCGTCGAGCCGGGAGTTCAAGTGGGGCAGACGCGCCGCGAGTTCGTCGTCGATGGCATCGGCGGCGGCGCGGGAGACGGTCTGCATGAGCCCCGCCCAGCCGTGGCAGAGGGATGCGTCGGTGAGCTGGGCGAGCTGCCGGTCGTCGGCCAGGCATCCGGCGAGGGCCTGTTCGGCTTGACATTGCCGGTCGCGGTCGCCGAGGGCGAGGCCGGCGAGTTGTTGGGCGCGGGCGATGCCGGGGGTGCCGTAGCACCAGGACGGGCGTGTCGGTCCTAGGCTCTGGAGTTTGCCGCGTCGGTGTTCGTCTCGGGTGATCAGGCCCGGCCACCAGGTGTGCGAGCCGGTGCCGGTGCGCCAGTGGTCGAGCCAGTCGCAGATCCGGGTGATGGCCTGCGTCTGTCCTGGCACCGTGTGGCCGTGGCGCAGGGCCGTGGCCAGCAGCGCGAGCGGTCCGGCGATGCCGTGGGCGAGGCCGAGGTTGCCGTGTCCGCCGGGCCAGCGTGGCGATGGGCGCAGATCGGGGCTGTCGCTGGTCCACCAGCCGGGCAGGGGTTGCGCGTCGATGGTGATCGGTTCGGTCAGTCGCACCAGGTAGGCGAGGGTGTCTCGCAGCTCCGTCTTGTGGCCGCGGTGCAGGTGGTACGCGCCCAGCCCGGTCAGTCCGCTGATGAGGTCGTACTCGCCCATCGTGGGCAGCGTGCTGCGGTCGATGCGGGCGTGTGCCTGCCCGAGGCGGTGGCGCGTGACGTCTGCGACGTGTCTGTCCAGGGTCGCCAGGGCGCGTGCGGCGGTGTTCGTGTGCGAGAAGCTGAGGACGTAGGCGACGGCAGCGACGCCCTCGTACAGTCCGCATGCTTCGGGGGCGGCCTGGATCGGGCCCTTGACCATGGCGGCGGCCCATGGCCGGAGCGCGTCCTGGTCTTCATCGTCGGCGCGGGCCCTGACGGCATGCAGCAGGGCGACTCCCGCCGCGCCGGAGTACAGCGACTGTCCCCAGCCGGGCCTGGTGGGTGTCGGCAGTGCGTCGTTGTTCATCAGCGGCTCTCCCCCGGCCAGGCGGCCCACGCGACGGCGGACTGACGCGCCAGGTGCCGGCAGATCCTCTCGTCCTCCCGGTCCAGGCCGCGCAGGCGGTTGTGGTGCATGTGGAAGAGAGACTCCAAGACGGAGTCGGGGTCCATGCTCTCGGCGATGCGCTCGCGGTACAGCGCCAGGGCCACGGCGCGGCGGTGCCACGCCTGGGCGAGCGCGTCGCCCCAGCCGCGAGCGCGAGGCGTCATACGGCGAACGAGGTCGATGGCCTGGTCGCTGACGCCTCGCTCGACGTGGGAGGGAGGCGCGGGGCGGTTCGTCAGCCATTGCATGCCCTCGTCGGGGCCGAGCAGGGCGCAGGCGATGTCCACCATGCCGACCGCGGCCAGCGCGCGTCCGTCGATGGGGTCGGCTCCCAGGCCCTGCAGGGCGGCGAGGGCGTAGGTCGAGTCGGACGTGAACACCGCCTCGGCACTGCGCAGGGCGGCGCTTGGGCCGTAGCGGCCGATCTCCGGGGTGTACGTGTCGAACACGAGCCTGCTGCTGAGTCCCTCGCGGCGTAGTCCGGTGGCCCATCGGGCGACCAGCTCGGTGTAGGCGGTGTGCTGACCGGGGCTGCGGGTGCGGATGCGCAGGCGCAGGTGGTCGAGGTCGTGCGGGGCGCGGTACCGGACGAACCACCATTCGGGTGCGTCCAGGAGCTGGGCCACGAGCCGCGCGAGGTGGGTGGCGATCAGCTCCTCGAACTGGTCGGGATGGGTGTAGATCTTGGCGTTCAGCCAGGGTGCCTGCGCCGCCCCCGGTACGGGTCCGAGGGTGCTGTTGGTGAGCACGGGGAGGAAGCCGGAGAGCGGGTCGGGGACCGGCGGGCGGGTGCTGGTCATGGGCAGGGCGATCTCGTGGACGTGGCCGCCGATCCACCCGTAGCTCACCTGCGGCGGTGCCTCGGTGAGCACGGCCTGGCCTTCCCGGTCCAGGTGGGCGCGCAGGACGGCAATGTGGGCCGGCACATCGAGCTGCAGCCGCCGTGTCCGGTCGTCCTCCCGCAGCTCGACTGCACCGTGGCAGTGCCACCGCTTCCGCCACCGGGCGAGGGCCTCCGTCCACTCCCGTGTGTGCGCGCCACGGCCCGGAAGGGCGTGTGCAGTCAGGTTCCAGCGGCTGGGAGAGAGGATCACGCGCCCGTAGCGCACGCGCGGCAGGAACGGCAGCCGTGCGCCCTGCGGCCCCCAGTCGAAGCCGGTCCAGGCGGGGCCGAAGGCGCGGGTCAGGTGGGCGAGGAACCGGGCCAGGGGCGGGGGTTGCTTGTCCAGGGCCATGGCGTGGAAGACCTGCGGGTCCACCACACGGCGGCGGGAGATGCTGACCAGGTAGAGGCGGGTGTGCGTGGCCGTGACCGCGAGGTCGTCGACGTCGACGAGTGTCGGCGCGGTGCCGTCGGGGCCACGGTGCTCGCCCAACGGGATCACATGCGGGAGATACGCGGGGACGCGGGCGACGTTCTCCGTGTGCGGGTACAGCGGCGGGAAGGACAGCTGCGCGGTCAGCGCGTTCTCGACGCCCGCGGGGACTTGGCGGTAGATCTCGTCCAGTCCCGTGCCGGTGGCGACCGGAGTGAACCGGGAAGTGAGCGTTCCCGCGGACCGTGCCGGTGTCACCGTGAGCGTGAAGTTCCCGCGTTCCAGGGCGGACAGGCTGTCGGCGTGCAGGCGCGCGCACATCTCCACGTGGGGCGGTGCCGCCTGCCCGGTCGACTCCTCGTCGGCCAGGTGGTCGATCAGGTCGTCGGTGAGGACGATCTCCCTGCTGCCGTCGGCCAGTGCCTGCCAGGCCAGCGCCAGCAGCCGCTCGTCACGCTCGGAGAACGCCGGCGGCGGCGCGGTCATGCGACTGCCGGGGTACTCGGCCGGGTAGCCGAGTCCGGCCGCCGGGTCGACAACCTCCTTCACCGGCACGAGCGTGCCGGTGCCGTACCGCTCCCAGAACGCGACCTGGTACTCCTTCCACACACCCTGGCCCGTCGGCCGACGCGTCAACCGCAGCAGCACATCGGCCGCCCTCTCCATCTCCTGCGCGACGCTCTCGGGGATCCGCGCCTCCGCGTCCAGCAGCAGGTCGACAGCCAGGGGACTGCGGCCCGCGTCGGAGAGCCGACGCAACCGCGCTGCCAGCGCCCGCCGTTGCGACTCTTGGCGGTTCGCAGGAAGTCGGTTGTGCTCGTGTACGGCGCGTTGCAACGCTTCGAGCTCGTGCAGAACCTGTGCGGCTTCAGGGACCGTGCCCGCGTCAGCGCCGTGCATCCGCTCGATCAGGTGGGAGAGCGGATCGGTGTCGGTCATCGGTGCGCGCAGGCTGGTGATCAGCAACTTCTCGCGTACCAACGCGCCCAGCAGTGTGCCGATGGCCTTCGGCTCGGTTCGAGGGAAGGAGGCGGCCAACTGCTCGGCGAGGGCAGCGAAGCGGACCGGCCGACGCGCGAGGCCCTCGATCACACGGACCGCGCTGGTGCGCCGGACGGTGGCGCCCATCGGTCCGCCGTGCGGGACGTGCAGGCGTCCGCCGCGACGCACCGCCAAGTTGTTCAGGACCACGTCCAGGCGCTCCAACACGTCGGGGCACCCCTCCAGACGGACGATGACCTCGTCCAGCCACTCGGTGTCCACCCGCGCCACGGCCCGGTGCGCGTCTCCCCACCTCGTGTACGGCGTGGAGCCCACGCTGACCGGGGCCACCCCTGCGAAGAGGCCGAACGGAGTCGGTCGCCCGGCGGCGCGCAGCACGTAGCGGACGGTGGCCATGGCAGCGCGCCGGACCTGCTTGGGGCGTGCCGACTGTCCGGCGCAGATCGCGTCGACGCGCGTGGCGAGATCTCCACTCGCCTGCCGGACCGCGTCGGCGAACCGCACGTCGGCCCACACCTGCTTCAGCCACCTGCCGCACGCCTCCGTGTCGGACGGATCGGGCCACCATCCCGGGAGATCCGTCAACGGCATCGCGGCGGCCCGGAGCAGGGCCACGCCCGTGTGCTGGTAGAGCTTTCCGTCGCTTCCCAATTCCAGTGCCTCCGCCATCAGTGGTGTGAACGGGCGGGGTCGGGAGCGGCAGCGCTCCCGACCCCGTGCACGAGCCGTCGTCAGACGGCGCTCGCGCAGGACGAGGCACAGGACGGCTTGCACCCGTCACCGGTGCCGCACGCCTTGGGAAGCAGGTCGGCGTCGACCTCCGTGACGATGGTCAGGTCGATGTCGAACGGGTCGGCGGGCACCTCGGGGACGGCCGTCGCGGTGGACGCCTCGGTGGTGGTCGTAGTGATCGGGCTGAGCGTGGTTACGGTCATGGCACTTCCTCTTCTGTCGGAAGGATCCGAACGGTTCTCGTGCTGCCCGGCTGGTGCGTGGCATCGCCGCACGGCTAGGTCCTGCGTTCGCACCCTGCGGTGCGACCCCTCTCCGGACCGACCGGATTCCGTGGGGGAAATGGATTCGGAGCATCCGGAGAGGGGAGCCGAAGACACGGGCCGGAGCTACCGGAGCTGGCCCGTGTAGAGCATGGTCAAAGTGGTGCCGGTCACCAGGACGGGCAGGAACAGCACCTGAAAGGCGCCGAAGCCGAACCGGCCGACGTACTTCGCCGGATGCCGCAGCACCCATCCGACCTGGCCCAGCAGCTGCCGGAGAAACCCCTGCCGCATGGTGGCCATCACGCCGCCGACCGCCGGAGGTCCGTGGAGGCGGCGGCGTCGACGACCGCCCACGGCGTCGTGATAAGCGCCCCGGTCCGGGCCTGCCAGGCAGCGAGGTTCGCCCTGTCCCCCTCCGGATGGCCCAGCATCACGAGCAGAGGGGTGACGACCCCGGCCGCCTTCCCCTGCTCGACCGCGGCCAAAGCGTTGTGCCAGCCCTCGCACAGGGCGCGGCTCTCGAACGGTGTCGCCCGGTCGACGTACGTCTCGACCGCCTCCCAGCCGGCATCGGCCACGTACCGCCGTGCGCTGGCCACGCTGTTGTCGGCGGCCTCACCGAGTGACGCGGGCAGACAGGCGTACAACACCAGGCGCGTGCCCGGGGGCACCTCGTGTGGTGCGGTCTGCCTCGCACTGCCGCTCATTCCGCGTTACCTCCAGCCAGGTGAGCAGACGCCAAGGGTTCGACGCCTCGACGAAGAGCCTCGTCGGGGGCAGTCGGCGGCGGTACGCCGTCAGCACGCCGTTTGTCCGCCGTCCGGCGGCGCGCGAAAGGGCGGAGGCGCGGCGTACCGCTGCGGCTCAGGCGCAGCGAGGCTGATTGGTCCAGTGCCAAGCGGAAACGAGAAGCGGCGATGGATGCGGTGGACGAAGAGCGCCTCTGCAGGCGGACGCCGGTACGGCGTCATTGGGTGAAGCTGGCTGATTGCACCGAGCCTTCCGGCCTCGCGCGCAGACACGTACGAGAGTTCCTCGATGGACGAGCCGCGCCGGAGCGGATCGACGACGCCGTTCTGATCGCCTCGGAGCTCGTGGGCAACGCGCTCAGGCATACAGCCGGCGGACCGGACTGCATGTGCGTGGAGGTCTACCGGAACGTGGCGGTACTGCGGGTCCATGACGCGGGACGGGATGTCTCCAGGGTCCGGGCACGCTCCGCGGGGGAGTCGGTGGATGAGTTGACGGGCAGTGGTCTCGGACTGCTGCTCGTCGGGGAGCTGGCCTCCGCATGGTCCGTCCGGCCGACCGCGATCGGCAAGGAAGTGGTCGTGGTTCTCGCCCTTGACGCCGGTGGGCTATCCGAGCGGGACCCTCTTCCGCACATCCCAGCGGTACGTCCGCCCCTCACGGCGGAGCTCCACCAACTGGACGGCGGACACGGAGAGTTCGACAGCCGGTAGAGCGCGAAGCCCTGAGACCGTCTCCACAACGGGCGCGGCGGGGCGTCGGCGGTTGTTGTACGCAAGGCTCAGGTGCGGCCGGAATACGGACGTCGGCTTCTTCGGGGCCAGACCGACGCTGCTCCCCGCCTTGGCCAGCGCGTGGTGCAGCCGGAGCAGGGGTTCCCAGGGGCCGAGGGACAGGCGGACGGCGCCTCGGGAGCCGGCCAGCGGCATGGCGTGTACGAAGAAAGCGGAGGGCAGCAGCGCCTCGGCGTCCCGCGCCAAGCTGTCCAGCTGACCGGGGGTGACGACGCCGGGCGTTCCGACTCGGGCGAGGGTGATGTGCAGGCCGTCCGTCGGCACCGGGTCGAGGCCGAGGGGGGCCAGCTCCTCCTGGCAGTACCTGGCGAGAGTCGCGAGCCGCTGATCGTCCGGGAAGGTCAGCATCCAGTAGTACGCACGGCTGCCGTCCGACCAGCCGGGGCGTGCCCAGTGGTCGGTCATCTCGTCGAGTGCGCTGAACGCCGCCCAGTCGTGGGCCGCGGTAACCGCCGGGTCGTGCGTGTCGGAGGGAGGCTCGGTGGGGAACGCGGCGGGATCGGCGCTGAGTAGGGGCACCCGACGTACTCCTTCGGCATGGCACTGCCCCGGAGTACGACGACACCCACGGCGCCTACGACGCGGATGACGCCATGGCCAGGGCCGCTGGCTGCGAGCTCCAGGTCCGGAACTCATCGCCATAATCGCGTACCGCCGGGTGATCACGCCACGGCCCGGTCTGTTCGTGCAGGTCGCGGGAGCGTTGGTAGACGGAGCTGATCGGTGTGTCTCCGCACAGCCGCAGGGCCTCACGGCCCAGCGCCATCGCGTGGTCGATGTCGGGCGTGCGCTGCTGCAGCAGCGCGGTGGCCACGTCGAGGCGTACGAGCGAACGGCTCCAGGAGGAGGTCGAGTGCTCCACCAGATCGTCGATGTGCTCGGCGTCGCGCATTACCTGGGCCGTGTTGCGCAGCGCCACGTGTGACGTGACGGCGTTGGCCAGCGTCCGGGCCCGCCCGTACGGCTCGAAGGAGATGCAGGAGGTCAGCCCAACGGGTACCCCATGGAGGTCGGAGAGGAGGAGTGCCTGTCCGATGGCCTGCTCGACGGCGCGCCGGTCGTCGGACTTGGCGAGGGCCCGGGCCCGTCCGTTGGCGAGCAGGCGGATGCACTGGGCGTGGTGCGGGGCTCGCTCGACGGCCGCGGCCGCACAGGCGTCCGCCTCCTCGTACCGGCCGGCGTAGTAGAGGCCGAAGGAAAGGGTTCCGCACGCCCAGAGGTCGGTGTCCAGGTCGCCGATCTCACGGCTGAGATCCCGGGCCTCGGTGCAGTACGCCTCCGAGAGCGCGAAGTCGCCCGTGTTCACCGCCATGTAGCCGAGCAGGCCGGAGGCGCGGGCAGCGACGCGGAAGAGCTCCCGGCGCGTGCGTGGGGGCTGGCGGCCGTCGAGGAGAGTGTGGGCGAGCTGCCGCACCTGGCGGGCCTGGGGGCGGAGGACGTACGGCCCGTCCCGTTCGTACCGGCTGGCGATGCCCTCCAGAGAGGAGTCGAGGAAGGCGAGCGTCGCATCGTCGGCGTTGCTGGCCGTGAGCTGCCGGGTGCGGGTGACGATGTCCAATGGGTTCTCGTCGCCCTCGCGTGGCGGAGGCGTACTCGTCGCCTGCTGGCCCGTGCTCGACTCCTCGTCGCGGTCGTGCGCGGAGTCGCCGTCGTACGCCGTGGAGAACAGCTCGGACACGGGTCTGCCCAGCATGTGCTCCAGAACCCGGCAGGCGTCAGGACGGGGCAGAGTCAGCAACTCCCCGCCGTACCAGCGGTCGAACTGGCGTGGCGAGACCTGGAGGGACGCCAGGCGGGGGTCTCGATCGAGCTCTGCCAGCCGGGCGGCGGCCCGCTCGTACTGGGTGGCGAAAGCCTCGTGCGTCGTCAGGTGCCGTTGCTGGAGCAGCTGCCGGAGCAGCGTTGTCCGTGGCATGGCCCATCCTCCTGGTACGGCGTGCGGGACCGACGTGGAGGCGCGTGCCGGTAGCGAGGTCGTGGCCTGCACGCCCATCGGTCGCCTGCGGCGTACGCCCGTACGAACGCACGCCGTGACTTCTGACAGCATGCCGATGCAACCGTCAACTAGGCAATATGTCTGGTGAAGTTGACCCGTATGGGTTGTAGAGGTGTCACCGGTACGGAGAGACTTCCGGCATGGCCTTGAAGAGAAGCCCGGTCCCGCAGTCGGTGTACCGGCGACAGCTCGCGGCACGGCTGAAGGAACTACGTGACGCGACCGGGCTCACCCTCACCGAGGTCGCCGACCAACTGGAGGTCAACCAGGGGTCACTGAGCCGGATCGAGAACGGCGAGCGCGGTACAACACCGGTCCTCGTCCGGGCACTGCTGGACCTGTACGGCGTCGACGACGAGCACCGACGGGCCGACGTGCTCGACCTCGTACGGGCGGACAAGGAGCAGCAAAAGCCCTGGTGGCGCAAGTACTCGACGGTGCTCACCCCGACCCGCTACGACGGCTACCTCGCGCTGGAGGCCGGCGCGACGCATCTCGCCAGCTACCAGCCGATGCTCGTGCCGGGACTGCTCCAGACCGAGGACTACGCCCGCGCCGTGATCTCCCAGATGAGGAAGGACCTGTCCCCGCCGCAGGTCGAGTCCCTGGTCAGGGTCCGCATGGAGCGGCAGAACAGCCGCCTGGGCGGTGAGACACCAGCCAGGTTCTGGGCAATCCTCGACGAAGCCGTGCTGCGGAGGACGGTCGGCTCCGTCGAAGTGATGCGCGACCAAATGCGGAAGCTGGTGGAGGCGAGCGAGCAGCCGAACGTCACGGTACAGCTGCTGCCGTTCTCGCTCGGCGCGCATTCCGGGCTGTACGGCCCGTTCGTCATCCTGACCTTCCCGCACCCGACGCCGGACCTGGTGTGGCTGGAGAACCCCAAGAACTCCGTGTATCTGGAGTCCCCTGAGGACGTGGCCAACTACACGGACATCTTCGATCAGTTGAGAGACAGCGCCCTCGACCCGTCGGAGACTCGCACCCACATCGCACGCATCAGTAAGGAGCTCGAAGAGTGAGCACGCCCAGCATGGCCGCCCCGCACGACGTCAACCTCGCACGCGCGCGCTGGCGGAAGAGCTCGTACAGCGGGGGTGCGAACGACTGCTTGGAAGTTGCCGAATTGGGCGAGCGCGCCGCAGTGCGTGACTCCAAGGACATCAGCCGTGGGCCGTTGCTTTTCTCGACGGTGGCGATTCGCGCGCTGGTCAGCGGGATCGCCTGCGCGGAGGGGTTCGCCCAGCTGAAGAGGGAACAGGCCCGCCTGCTTGGACGGCGAGACGACAGCTGACCACACAAGCACCAACTGGGACGGCATCTCGCCAGGCTTTACGCAACGTCGGCGTACGTCGCTACGGTGCGCGGCGGCTACGCCACCAACCGCCGGGTCCCAGTCGAGGTGACGACCGACGGAGTTGAGGCGATGCCGACGACCTCAACCTGGACACCCCATGCTTCGAGCGTCCTGGCCGTCTGCACCAAGGTGACCTGCGAGAACGGGAACAGGGTGTCGGCGGTGAGGTCGGTGCCGTCCTTCAGGAGGATCGCGAAGACGACCTTCGAAGGCCGGAAGTCTTCCGGTAGACCGCGCCCTTGCCGAGCCGCCGCCACCTTCTCGGCGAACCGTTCTCTCCCCTCCGGGGAGTTCCGCAGCGTCTGTACGGCGACGAGCGCCTGACTGAAGAGATGGCTCAGCGCGTCGGAACCCTTGGCACGCTTCACCATGACCAGGACATCGTCCGGGCTCAGCAGGTCGCAGATCTCCACGCCGTTCCCGCGGTGCAGCGCGGTCTGCACGTTGTCGCGGTCGAAGCAGACGTACCCGGGCCGCTGGTCCGGCACGCACGCGTTGTAGGTGCGCTCCTTCTCACCGAGGACCCACGGGGGCAGGTCGACGGACGGGCTGTCGGTGATCAGCCGTTCGGCGTGCGAGCGAATCGCCTTCAGATACTCCTGGTCGATCTCGTACCAGTGCTCGTCCATCAGGAAGAATCGGCGAGAGTCGAGAAACACTTCCGCCTCGATCCACCGGAGCGCGCTGGACGTCCAGATTTCGTCGGCCCGGTCGGCGCGGCCATGCCGATAGAGAGTGACAGTTCCTTCCCGGAGCGCGGCCACGCGGCTGCCCGCACACTGGATGCGCGCACGGCAGAGGACGTACTCAAGGTCGAAGTCGTCGGTCGACCGGCCGGCCGCGTCGCTGTTGATCCTGGCCTTGAACGCCCGGGCGGCCATGTAGTCGTCCCAATGGTCGACGGGAACAGCGACGCTGATTCTCCCGTCAGGCTCCTGCCCCAGAAGGTCATCGAGGATGGCCTCCAGGCGGCTGACAAGGTTGGGATCGTCGACGGGCACGACGTGTTCGACGAACTCCAGCTCTGGGCTCGGCTTCTCCTCGCGCAACACGCGGGCGATCGCACGGATGTCGGCAATCAGGTCGGCGCCCTCCACACCGAGCCGCATGCGCAGGCCGGCGCCACCCTCGGCGCTGGAGATCTTCCCCGGGTTGTCCCGGGAGATGGTGAGCGGGATGTTGTCCAGGTGGCCGCCGAGGCGGCGCACGATCTGCGCGTGCTCGACGATGCCCAGGCTCCACACCGAGGCCCCGCTCGGGATCAGGGTGATGTCGGTGCGCCCTCCGCCGGGAGTGTGCGACACCAGGTCCCGGATCTTCGCGGGGTCCACCCGGCGGGACGCGAAGCTCAGCCCGAAGCGGTGGTCCTTCAGGCGGTCGGGCACCAGGCGGAAACCCTGGTCGTAACCGATCGCGTACACCTCACCGTCGACGGCCAGCATCAGCAGGCCGGCCGAGCGGTTGACCGGCCGTGACACCTCGATACCCGTCGTCCGGAAGATCTCGTCGCACCAGCTCGCCACAGGCTGCTCGAAGCTGCCGGTGACCAGGACCGCCGGTGCACCGAGGTTCTCGGGGACGTCGAAATCCGCGTGGACCCTTGCCAACTGGTCTGCGTCCAGGGCGTCGAACATCTCGTCGCCAGTGGGAGGCACACCCCTGAGCCGGTACAGGGTTCGCTTGGACGTACGGGCCGTCATGGTGCCGCTCCTCATTCTGGTCTTTGTGGACGGTCGCGATAACCGTCCTCGTGGTGTGGTTCTCACACGTGTCTCCTCCCGGCAGCGCCTCTCCTGGCGCCGACGCGGATCAGCGGGCCAACAGGGCGACGATCGCCGCGACTTCGGTATGCCACGCGCGAACCTGGTCCTCCGTCGGACCGATCTCGTACTGGTGGTAGTGGCATCCCAGGCAGAGCTGGCTCCACACGGCCTTCGCCTGGCGGGCCGTTCCTGCTTCGGCGCAACCGCGGAGCCAGAGGAACGCGGCCCGCTGGGTGCCCTCCCGAATCGCGCGCGGCGCCCGGTAGGCGGTGAGGCGGTCTGCGACCGCGCTCTCCAGCGCCACACGGAGGGCGAAGGCGGCACCTCGACACCGGCTCGCCGCGGCGGCAGCGGACGCAGCGGGTACGGTCGTGGCAGCGGGCTTGGCGGGCTCGCCGGTGTCCGTGAGGAGCAGGCCGGCGGTGTCGAGCAGCTGGCGAATTGTCTGGTTCACGGCCCCTCCTCGGGCTTGCGTACCGTCAGGGCGACGGCCTTGATGTCGTCCACGAACCGGTGGGGGTCCGACATTGAGGTGCCCGACGGGTGGGCGCCCTCCTGGCACTGCCGGATGAGGTCCACCGCCCCGGGGCCGCACCGCCTGCGCAGCTCGCGGTAGACGTCACCCGTCTTCTTCGACGGGTCTCCGAAGAGCCCCAGGGCGGCGATGTCCATCAGCGTGACGGCCCCCGCGACGGTCTTCTCCGCCTCGTGTTCGGCCATCCCCGCCCGGTGCAGCCGCAGCCACGCGGCCTCGGAGAAGGCGCGTTCGAGGACGGTGCGGCAGAGGCTGGGCAGTACATGGGTCATCGCGACCGGCGGGAGGTTCGGCGTGCGGATGAGGGCGCGGGCGTCGGCCAGGGCCTGGCCGACCGGATCGGTCACCCGCCGCACGGTCACCGCGGACCCGCCCTGCCGCTCCACCTCCAGTACGGTCACCGGGAATTCCTGGTTGGTGAAGGCCCGCTGGAGCCGCGTGTCGTGGGTGAAGACCACGACCTGCCGAGTCTCCCCAAGGTCATGCAGCACCTTCGCGAGACCGTGGACCTTGGCGGGATCCATGGACTGCACGGGGTCGTCGATGACGACGAACCCGAAGGGACTGTCCGGCGCGGCGGCGCGCGGCAGAAAGAGCGAGAGCGCGAGGGAGTGCAGTTCGCCCTGGCTCATCACGCCGAGGGCCGCGGCCTCCGTGCCGTCGACGGACACGTCCATCACCAGCTTGCGCACATTGGCCTTCTCACTGCCGGTCAGGCGTACGGAACGCAGGTCCACGTTGCTCTGCTGGCGCAGTTCCTCCCAGATCCGCTGTGAGTGGTCCTCGAACGGCCGCAGGCGCTCCTCGCGCAGTTCGGCACGCGCTTCCTTGAGCCACTTACGGGCCGCCCTGACCTGGCACAGCCGGGGCCTTCCGGTGTACGCGGGCCGGGCCCGGTCGAGCCAACCCGCAAGGCGGGTGACACAGGCGCGCCACTCCTCGTCGAGCTTCTCCAGCTCCTGCAGGGCCTCCTCGCGCAGCGCGGCGCAGGCGTCGGCGAGGACGAGCGCGGCGGTCTCGGCGCGGGCGGCAAGCCGCTCGGCGTCGTCGATTGCCCGGCACGCCTGCCACTCCTCCCACGGGTCCACGAGCGGGGCGGGCAGCCACACGGGGACCGGCGTGACGAGGTAGCGGACGGCGTCCACCGCGTCCCGCAGGCCGGTGCGGGCCTCCCGCGCGGTCGCGGCCTCCCGCCGCAGGCTCGCCACCTGCTCGGCGGCCCGCTCGGCCCACGCCTCGTCGAGCGGCCGGTCGGACCCGCACACCGGGCAGGTGTCCTCGTCCTGGTGCCGACGGCTGTGCTCCAGGGCCTTGGCCAGCAGTTCCGCGCGCTGGTGGGCGTCCTCGGCGCCCGAGGCACGTACGTCGTCGAGTACGGCGACGGCCTCGCGCAGCCGGTCCACGGCCGCGCCGACCACGCCGAGGTCCGGTCCGGTCAGCGCGGCGGTCGTCCGCAGTTCCCGGAGACGGCCCTCGTCCGCGTCGGGCAGTGCGGTCACGAGGGCGTCGAGCTCGGCGAAGTCGGGGTCGCCCGCCTTGCCGACGACCGCGAGCGCGCGTACCGCCCGCGGGTCGTCCAGCGCGGACAACGCCTCGGCGAGTACGGGCCGTTCCGCCTCGGCCTGCTTCAGCGCGGAGTCAAGCGCCTTCTCGATGCCCTGGAGCCGGTCGTCCGCGTCGGTCAGTTCGCGAAGTCCGAGGATGGCGGCGACCGAGTCGTACTGCTCGCTGGGCCTGCCGTTGAGGACCTTGTCGAGATCCGCGTACGACAGGAAGGGGCTGTAGTCGTTCAGGGCCCGCTCCCACCCGATGCCGGCGAAGGGCTGCCGACCGTGGCCCGGCCGCCTGAACTCGGCCTCGGGGGCGGTGACGTCGTCGCCGGGCCAGGCACACGTCAGAGTGGAGAGCCGAGGGTCGCCCGCGATGGCGAGGCGGACCTCGACCCTCGGGTCGGCCCCGTCGTGCAGGTTGCGCCAGTGCCGGCGCCACACCTCGCCCCGCTGCTTGTCCAGGCGAGCGGTCCGGCCCGTGAGCGCCGTCTCGGTACCCTCGGCGAAGCTGGATTTCCCCGAGCCGTTACGCCCCACGACGAGGGTGACGCCAGGCTTCGCGGTCAACGGCAGACGTGCCTTGCGGCCGATACCACGAAAGCCGTTGACGCTGATGGAGTCAAGGAACACCCGCTGGTCCGGGTGCGGAGCGGCGGGGGTGCCGGAGGACTCCGTCGCGGTGGCGTCCAGTGCCTCTCGCAGGAGTTCCCGGGGTGCCTCGGCGAGCGCCGAGCTTTCGAGGCGAGCGGTCAGGCGGGAGAGCGTCGAGGAAGCGCCTCGGCGATGATCGACCTGATGGTCAGATGCGTTCGGCTCGCTCTGTGCGGGGTGTTCCGTCATGGTGCTCTCCGCCCTCCGTGGTCGGTTCCGGGGCCGGGCTCGTGCGGTGAGCGAGAGGGGTGAGCCTCTCGCTTTGCGCGAGCCCGGTGTTACGGAACAGACGTTAGAGGCGGTGAAGTTGCTCAATCCATGTTCTCAGTGATAACCAGGGTTATCAAAGAACTCAGAAGATAAACTAGCCCGAACTGAAGCGCGGGGTCGTGCTGTTCTACCCGGACAACCAACAGCTTCGCAGCGTCGAGACGGTCGAGCGTCTCGACGCACGCCGTGACGTGATCCACCGGGCCGTCGAGAAGGGCGGCCTGGCGGCCTACGCCGTACGGCACGACCGCGTCGAGCGCACCTGGCCGTGACGGGAGGGCACCCCTGGTGGCGCCCTCCCGTATGCCTTGCTACTTCGCCGCGGGCGCCCAGAGGGCGGCCACGATCTCCATCTGCTTGAGAACCAGGTCGACCGCCTCGCGCTCCTCCTCCGGCGGGTAGTCGAACATCGCCAGCACGCGGCGGATGCGGGTCCGGAGCTTCGCCCGGACGGGTTCGCGGGAGAGCCAGTCGACGGAGAGGTTCTTCTGGATGTCTTTGACGAGGGCACGAGCGATCTTGGCGAGGGTGTCGTCGCCGCCCTCCATCGCCTCTGCCATGTCGCGGTGTGCGACGGCGTCGTAGAAGGCCAACTCGGCGTGGGTCAACGGCGGGTCGAACCGCTCGCCGCGGCGGGCCTCCGCCGACACCTCCCGTGCCAGGGCAGCGAGTTCGGCGATGACCTGGGCGCTGGTGAGCTGCTGGAGCATGTACCGCTTCATCAGGTCGTTCAGGCGCTCGGTGAAGCTCTCGTTGCGGACGACGTTGTGCTTGGTCACTTCGCGCATCTTCTGCTGGATCATGCGGCGCAGGGCCTCGGTGACCAGGTGGGGGGTCTCGGAGTTCTCCAACTTCCGCAGTTGAGCCTCGTTGAGGCGGGTGATGTCCAGCCGGCCGATCCCGGCCTCCGCGTACAGGTCGGTGATCTCGTCCGCGTCGACGACCGAGGCTGCTAGTGCTTGCAGGTAACGCTGGACCTCGGCACTGAGCGGCTCCCCGCTCGCCTCACGCTGGGCGGCGTCGAGCTTGATCATCCAGGCTCGAACCTCGCTGAAGAAGGAGATGTCACGACGCCAGTCGTCCAGGTCCTCGCAACGCTCGGCGATCTCCTTGCTCATCGCGCAGACTCGGTAGAAACGGTCCAGCCGGGCCGCGCTGTCCTTGAAGCGGACGGAGAGCGGCTTGGCGGGAGGCACGACCTTGTTGCCCGGGTTCTTCGGGTCACGAAGGAAGTCGGCGGTCAGGCGCAGCGCGCGCTTGCGGGAGTCGGGGCGGCCGGTGTCGGCCAGCCACTCCTTCCAACGGCTCCCGGCCAGAAGCCCCTTGATGGTGGCGATCTCGTTCTTGACCTCGGTGACAGCCCGCTCGATGTCCGCGCCGAGGGTCTGGTCCTTGCGGTCCTGGTCTGAGTACTCGCGCAGGGCCTTGGTGAGGTTGTCGGTGAGCGGCGCGTAGCCGACGAGCAGGCCGTCCTGCTTGCCGCGGAAACGGCGGTTGACGCGGGCGAGCGCCTGCATCAGGTTGGCGCCCTGCATCGGGCGGTCCATGTACAGGGTGTGGATGGGCGGGGCGTCGTAGCCGGTGAGCAGCATCGAGTGGACGATGAGCAGTTCCAGCTCGTCATCGGGGTCCTTGGCGCGCTTCTGGACGACCTTCTGCTGGGACTTGCGCAGCGAGTGCTTGCGCATGTGCTCGGGGTCGGAGCGGTCGCCGTGGAAGACGATCTTCATGACGCCCTTGTCGACCTCGTCGCTGACCCAGCCGGGCCGCCGCTTGGCCAGCGCGTCGAAGACCCGTACGCAGATCTCACGGGTCGCGCACACGATCATCGCCTTGCCCGGGGCGCCGATGTCGGGCTTGACCAGCTCGCGGCGCTGCTCCCAGTGGGCGATCAGGTCGTCGGCGAGCTTCGCTATGCGGTCCTCGGAGCCGTAGATGGTGTTCATCGTCGTGGCGTACTGGATGGCGCGGCGGCGTTCAGCGTCGTCCATGCCCTCGGTGAGCGTGTTGGCCTGCTCGTCGAGCGTGTTCGGGTCGACACCCTTGGGCAGGTCGACCTTGATGACACGCGGCTCGTGGAAGACGCGGACCGTGGCCCCGTCGTCTACGGCGCGCTTCAGGTCGTAGATGTCGATGTACTCGCCGAAGACGGCACGGGTGTCAGCCTCGGCCTTCGAGATCGGCGTACCGGTGAAGGCGAGCAGAGTGGCGTACGGCAGGGCGTCGCGCAGGTGGCGAGCGTAGCCGTCGAGGCTGTCGTAGTGCGAGCGGTGCGCCTCGTCGACGATCACCAGGATGTTGCGGCGCTCGGAGAGTAGCGGGTGCGACTTGCCGGCGTCCTTCTCCTCCTTGCTCAGGCCGAACTTCTGGAGGGTGGTGAAGACGATCCCGCCGACGTTGCGCCGCGTCAGCTCGGTACGCAGCTCCTCGCGCGTGTCGATCTGGTGAGCTTTCGCCTCCAGCAGGGACTCGCTGTCGAGGAAGGTGTCGTAGAGCTGGTCGTCGAGGTCGTTGCGGTCGGTGATGACGACGATGGTGGGGTTGTTGAGCGCCGGGTGGCGGAGAACGAGCGCGGCCGTCTCCACCATCTCCTCCGACTTGCCCGCGCCCTGGGTGTGCCAGACGACGCCGGCCTGACCGTTCGTCCGCGACGCCTCGACGACGGCGTCCACCGCCTTGTTCACCGCGAAGTACTGATGCGGCTTCGCGATGCGCTTGCCGGAGAGCGGCTCGCCCGGCTTGGGCGGGGGAAAGTTGACGAAGTTGCGGGTGAGGGAGAGGAACCGCTCCTGCGTGAAAAGGCCGTGCAGGGCCAGGTTCAGCGCGTCGAGGCCGTCGTAGCCAGGTTCGTTAGTGTCGACGCGCTCACCCTCGTGGTCGACGTTCCAGGGCGCGAAGTGCTCGTACGGCGTGAATGCTGTGCCGTATTTGGCGGTTATGCCGTCCGAGACCAGGCAGAGGACGTTGTAGCGGAACGCGGTCGGGAACTCCCAGATGTACGTCTGGAGTTGGGCGTGCGCCGACTTGAGGGTCGCGTTCTCGTCGGAGGCGCTCTTGAGCTCGACGACGGCGAGGGGGAGGCCGTTGACGTACAGGACGATGTCGAAACGGCGGTGGCTGCCGTCGGTGTCCCTGACCGTGACCTGGTTGACGGCGAGGTAGCTGTTCGCGTCGGGGTCCGTGAAGTCGACGAGGCGGACGGTGGGGGTTTGCTCGGCGCCGAACTCGTCGGTGTAGGTGAGGCGAATGCCGGTGGTCAGGTACTCGTGGGCCTGCTTGTTCTCCGGGTACGCCTCGCGGGAGGTGGGGTCGGTGGCAATGCGGAGGGCTTCGTGGACGGCGGCGGAGGTCAGCTCCGGGTTCAGCTTCTCGATGGCTGCCTGGAGCTCGTCGTGGAGAATCAGGTCGTCCCAGTCGCGACGGTGGCCGGTGCCGGGGGCGAGGTCTTTGCCGGGCTTAGTTTCCCAGGCGAGTTGGGCGAGTTCGTCCAGGGCAAGGTGCTCCCAGGTGGACTCGGTCATTTTGGCGTCGAGGTGGGCGGGGGTGTGGGGGGTAGCGTGCTTATCGTTACCTTCGCTGCCGCTGGTCATACGGCGTCCTCCACGATTTTTTCGGCGTCGCGGACTCGGAGCTTGCCTGACATCAGTTGAGGGAGGAGGTTGTCGCGGAGGGCGGCTAGGGTGCGGGATTCATGCATCCCCTGCGTCGTACGCGCATCGAGTGGAGCGAGTTCCGCTCCGATCTTTTCCAACTCTTGCGAGGAGGGCTGCACAACAGGGACAGCAGCCAAAATCGAGGTGTTCAAATTCGGCATTGTGGCCCCTACGGAGTGCTGAACGATCCAGTCCTGCACTTCCGACTCACCCAAGTATTGACTCATGAAGAGCGATTCCGCAGGACTACCACTCAATCGAACCCTAAGACATCCAGTTCCGCACAGCCAGCCAGATTCATACTCCCTGACTAGAGCTCGACGCTTAACGTCCCCACGGCGAGAATAGACAATATCCCCGACCAGCAAGGAATACTTGGAAAGCCGCCGCGCATCACTGGCCGTAACGCGCGCAATTCCATCTTCAGCGATCACATTGTCACCGATATTTTGGGGCATCACACTAGGCGTCCCGGATTCGACATATTCAGACGCATGCAGTTGACTACCGAACGGTCCAGTCTGGATTCCGCCACCGTTTTCGGCACACAATCTACCAAGCGTCGTCCGTCGCACATTCGGCCCGGCAGGAGCGCCGTCAGCCGTTAGGGACGTGACGCCCAGGGACCTCCAGAGCGCCTTCATTTGCGCTCTAGCCAGCTCGCCTGCGGCCTCCGCGATGCTCTCGTTGACCCCGATCTTGTCGTCCAGCGCCCCAAGTACGGCCGCAATGGACCTCTGTTCTCTCAGAGGGGGTGTGACGACTGGGACGGCACCGAGAATCTTGGTGTTCAGATTCGGCATAGTCGCGCCGACCGCATGTTGCTTAATCCACTGCCGCACATTGGGGTGCCCTAGGTAATAGGAGAGATACGCCGAGTGAATATCGCTACCCGGCCTGATCCGTAGACATCCTGTCCCACAAAGCCAGCCTTCCTGTTCTGGACGAACCAAGGCTCGTCGTTCCACGTCACCTCGACGCGAGTAAACGATGTCACCAGCCTCAAGGAGATAACGGGAAAGCCTCAAAGAATCCTCAAGAGTGATGCGCGCAATGGAGTCCTCCCGGATTACATTGTCCCCGATATCTTGAGGCATCACGCTGGGAACTCCAATCGGAACATAGTCCGAGGCGTGGAGTTGACTACCGAAGGGGCCGGTTTGGATATTTCCGCCGCCACGCCCACAAATGTTCGCAAGCGTCGACTGCTCCCAAGAGGTTGGTACACCAGCGACAATCATTTCAGCCACCGATCTTCCCCAACTGCTCCCGCACCACTGCATCCAACCGAGCCGACTCGTCCAACTGCTCAAACAGCTCCTTCGTCAGCCGAGCGATCCGCTCCCCCACCGGCTCCGCGTCCGGATCCTCCTCGACCTCTGCCGCCCCCACGTACCGCCCCGGCGTCAGCACATAGTCGTGCTTCTCGACCTCCTCCAGCGTCGCGCTGTAGCAGTAGCCCGGGACGTCCTCGTATGAAAGGCCCGTGCCCTTCGCCGACTTGGTGCCCCGCCACGCGTGATACGTGTCGGAGATCTTCTCCAGGTCTTCCTCCGTGAGAATCCGTTCCGTGCGGTCGACCATCGTGCCCATCGCGCGCGCGTCGATGAACAGCACCCTGCTCCGCCGGTCCTCCAGCGCCTTCGTGCCCTGCGGCCCCTTGTCCTTCGTCAGGAACCACAGGCACGCCGGGATCGCCGTCGTACGGAACAGGTTGCCCGGCAGCGCGATCATGCAGGAGACCAGGTCCGCCTCGACCATCGCCGCGCGGATCTCGCCCTCGCCCGACTGCTTGGACGACATCGAGCCGTTCGACAGGACCACGCCCGCGCTGCCCCGGTCCCCCAGCTTGGACACGATGTGCTGGAGCCACGCGTAGTTGGCGTTCGACTGCGGCGGAACCCCATACCTCCACCGCCTGTCGTCCGACTTCCTCGCCCAATCGGACATGTTGAACGGCGGGTTGGCCATCACGAAGTCGGCCTTCAAATCAGGCAACTTGTCGTCCGCGAACGTGTCCGCCCAGCGGTCTCCGACTCCCTTCGGGTCCATGCCGTGAATGGCAAGGTTCATCTTGGCCAGGCGCCAGGTGCGCTCGTTGGCCTCCTGGCCGTAGACCGCGATGTCGTGCGTGTGGTCCTTGCCGCGCCGCTTCGCGACGAACTTGCCGCTCTGCACGAACATGCCACCCGAGCCGCACGCTGGGTCGTACACCCGCCCCTCGTACGGCTCCAGGACCTCGACGATCAGACGGACCACGCTCGCCGGCGTGTAGAACTCGCCGGCCCGCTTGCCCTCCGCCCGCGCGAAGCGCTCCAGGAAGTACTCGTACGTCTCGCCCAGCACGTCCTGCGCCGGGCGGTCGCCATGCCCCGTGAAGCGCGCGTCGCTGATGAGGTCGACGAGTTCCTTCAGGCGCTTCTGGTCGACGTTGTCGCGGTTAAAGATCTTCGGGAGGACGCCGGTGAGGGTCTTGTTCGCCTTCATCACCTCGTCCATGGCCTCGTCGAGGAGCTTGCCGACGCCGCCCTCCGCGCTGGCCGCGTTCTCCGAGATGTAGTCCCAGCGGGCGGTCGGGGGCACCCAGAAGACGTTCTTCTCCGTGTACTCGTCCTTCTCCTCCAGGAAGGCCGCCCGGCGGTGCTCGGGGATCTGGGCCAGCTCGGGGTCGGCGGCCAGCTCCTCGCGGCGTTCGGTGAAGGCGTCGGAGACGTACTTCAGGAAGACCAGGCCGAGCACGAACTCCTTGTACTGGGCGGCGTCCATGGAGCCGCGGAGCTTGTCCGCAGCCTTCCACAGGATGTCCTGGATCTCCTTGGTGCTGGAGACACTGAGCAGTTCGCCCTGTCCGGCGGCTGCCGCAGCTCGCTTGCGGGGAGGCATCGTTCCTTCTTCCGGCTCGTCGGTGGATGGGTGTGGATGGGTTACGTGCGGTTGATGGTTCGGGTTTCGTCGAGGGTGAGGGTGCCGTCGGCCAGGCCCGCGATCGTCAGACTGCGCGCCTCGGCGAGGGCGTCGGACTGGGCGCGCAGCAGGCGTTCCCGGCGGTCGGTCTCGGCCAGCAGGGCGTCGAAGCGCAGGACCTCGTCCGGGTCGAGGTCTGGGAGCTGGTAGTCCTCGATACGGCGGGCCGGGCGTACGGCGCTGGGACTGCGGGCGATGCCACGGGCCGCGCCGAGCAGGGCCGCCAGGACCCGGGGGGTGAGTGGGCGGGTGGCGTCGGCGTTGACGCGGAGCACGCGGGCCGGGAACGCGACGACCGAGAAGCCGTCGTGGTCGACGTACACGCCTAGGCGGGGCACGAGGGTGTAGACGACGTCACCGGGCTCGGTGAGCGCCGCCCGTTCGTACGCCGTCGCGAGCAGCAGACGGTCGATGCGGCGGTCGCCCACGGTTCGTTCGCCGGTGATCTCCTCGGGCCCCAGGACGTTGTGGTGGCCGTCCCTGGTGAGGTGCTTCCCGTCAATACGGTGGCCGGGGAGGCGGGTCACCCTGCGCGCGGTGATCAGCTTGCCGAGCGTGGTACGCCTGGGCAGGCGACCGACCCTGCGCTGTATTGCCCCTCGGTAGGGGCCCCGCTCGCCCTCGTACACCCGGGTGTCCTCCGTCGCGCGTTCCAGGCGGGCCTCGGCCTCGGCGATCAGGGCGGGGCGTTCGGTGACCTTGTCGGACCAGATCGCGGAGGCGGGTGGCGCAGGTGGGGTCAGGGGACCACCGAAGGCCCGGTCAAGGTCGGCGACGGGGACCACACGGCCGTAGCGCGGGTCGTGCCCGTCGAGCCCTCGGAAGCCCTCTGCCCGCCAGAGGAGGACGTCCTCGGCGAGCCGCATGCACACACCCGGCGTGAGCTGCTCCGAGCTGATGTCGGCCAGTAAGACCTTGCCCTCCGTCGCCGGGACGGGACCGCGCGTGAGCGTCCACAGCGCGGGACGGTAGCCGGGGCGGAAGGGCAGAACCCCGCCGGGAAGCGCGATGACCGACTCGACAATGTGCTCGCGCAGGAGGGCCGAGCGGAGCTGGGCGGCCTCCGTGCTCTTCAGTTCGTCGACGAGCGCGTCGGCCGGTCCGAGGACGAGGGCCGTGCAGCCGGGGCGGAGGAGGTAGGCGACACGTTCGAGTTGCGTCAGGACGACGGCTACCGAGCGGTCCTCGCCGGGGCGGTACGGGAGCTGGGTGACGACGATGTCCGGGTCCGCGAAGCGTTCCTCCAGGTCGGGGCCGGTCTGGACGTCGAGGTCGAGTTCGCCGACGCCCGCCAGCAGGAGGCGGCGGCGGGTGATGCGGGTGAGCCGGTCGTCGGGGTCGGCGGCGAGGACTGTGACGCGGTCGCGGTCCTCCGTGTCGTCGAGGAGTGTGGCGAGCAGGTCGCCGGCGCGGGCGTGCGGGTCGGCGAGGGTGAGGGACTCGCCTTGCTCAAGGCGGACGCGGAGGTCGGTGAGCTGGGTGAGCAGCCTCCGCAGCTCCGGGGTGACCGCGTCGGCGGCGAGGGAGTCCAGTCCAAGCCGGGAGCGGGCGGCGAGCAGCCACTCGTACGCGCCGCGCTCGTCGTAGGCGGACTCGATCAGGTCCTCGGCGAGGCGGGCGAGCGGGGCCGCCGTAGCGTCGATCGCGCGAAGCTCGCGGAGTACGAAATCGTCCTCGGCGTCGATCCGTTCGGCTCGGCGCAGCAGCGCGGACCAGAGGGCCTCGTCCGCTTCGGCGTCGGGCGGGGAGGTTGGCGAGGCGTTCGCGCCGTCGTCGGCCAGTGGCCGGCCGTCGAGCCGGCGCAGGCACAGCAGGCTGCCCAGCGTCTCGACCAGCTGCCACGGCGTGAAGTGGTCCCGCAGTGCGATGATGCCGAAAAGGGCCAGCTCAGATCGGAGCTCCTGCGGGGCGGCGTTGCCCAGGCCGGAGGCGATCAGCCAGTCCGTCACCTGTGCGCCGTCGAACAGGGGGCGTCCCGAGTTCTCGGACACCGCGGCGGGGAAGTCCGGGTGGCGTCGGCGCCAGGTGGACACGACAGGGCGCTTCACCCGGGCGAACGTCGCGATGTCGGACATCGACACCAGGAGGGGCAGCGGTGCTGGGGAGCGGAGTGCCGGGTTCGGCAGACCAGTGACCACGGTGCGCATCCCTCCCCCCCCCCCCGCTCATCTATCGTCACATCAGCCGCTTCGGCCATCAGGCCGGGCCTTGTCTTGCGTCACGGCTCCGCTTACAGCGGATTCTCGCCTGACGCCACAAGACGATACGCCGCCCCCGCTACGCGAGTGCACCTTCGTTTGATAATGGCGGTTATCAGACCTAGACACAGAGTCGCCCCATCGAGCTGCCTCGTTCGGCTGGGTGATTCACATCCGAAGTGCCACTGTCCCCAATAGATGCGCCAGAATGACGGATCAGTTTCCCGACTGAACAGCACTGAGGGGGTGGCAGCGGGAAATGGTTGAGCACAGCCGCGGTCCGTCTTGCCGAAAAGGGCTCACTGCGCGGCGCACCCACCGGCCAGCGGTGTTCAGCTGCTCTCGGTCCGATGGTTGAGCGCATGGTTGCCGTCGGCGGGAAGGGGCAAGCACCGGAGCTCGTGGACGGACCGGGCTGGAGCCGCCCCGGACTGGACGTCGCTGCGGGCCGTTATCCGCTCTCGGTGGAGCGGCATGTGGCGCGCATGGTCGATCACCTGGTCCCCGGGGTGACCACGCAGACGCCGCACGGGCGTTACTACGCACTGCACGGGCTGATCGCGGCGCAAGCCGACGGGGAGGACCTGACGGTCCCGGCCGCCCAGACTCTGCTGCGCCGCGCGGAAGTGGCCTTGGCCGCCGTGTCGTTCGCGCATCATCCACAGGCTCTGGACTGGCTGCCGCGTGCTCATGGGGTCGATGCCCTTGCCCGGCGGCTGCACTCCGGGGCGGTCACCACGTCTGAAGCCGAGGTCCCGGGCAAGGACGGGTACGTGGGCAACTCATGGGGGTTCTGGGCACCGTACGCCGGATCCGAGGTCGCGCTCGGCATCCTCGGTGCGGGCCCCATGCCGGTTCCCGGCCCGCGGCTTGAGACCGCGGCACTACGAGCCGGACTGGGCGGGCTGCTCGAACTGGCCGCCGAGGACACGCTGAACGTGGATGATCTCGCCTCTTTCGGGGACCGGCTGTGCGTGTGCGTGGGCGGTGAGCATCCTGACGGGGCGTGGCTGGCGAACCTCATGTGTGAGCCCGGTGCACCGGCCGAAGCAGGCTCCCGCTCGGCAACACGACGACAGACGATTCAACTTCTGGCTCGTGTGGTCTCCACACATCCCGTCCGATATTTCACCCGCGACATCGGCCATGTGCTCGCTTTCGGCGACTTCCTGACCACCGATCCCGTGACCAGCGGCATCGACGCGGCCGGCGCCTGGCGCGGAGTGGTGCTGCGTAACTACTCCGTCGGAGCCTGGCGCCGCCTGTGGTCCTGGCTCGTGGAGCAGGTCGACGGGCTGGTACCGATCGAGGACGTGGCCGACCGCTTCGCCGCGGAGCTTCCCGACATGACGGTGGACGCGTTCCTGTCCTCTCTGCCCGCGACGCAGAACACGGCCGGAGCACCGTTGCCCGCTGAGCACGACCTGCGGTGGGCGGGTGATCCCTTGCCCCTCGCCGAACTGCGGGTGCTCGCCACCAATGCCCGTCGGGTGGACGAACTCACCGGTCGGGTCCGGGACGCGTTCCTCGGCCAGCGCGGTGTCGAGCTCAGCCCGGAATGGGTTCAGCGGCGGCTTGACGAAGCGCGGCCCATGAAACTACGCGATGTCGCCCGCCGACTCACCTACGACCTGGTGGCGCGGTCGCAGAGGATCGCGCTGGCCAAGGCCCGCCGACGTACTGACGGCACGCTGTGGTTACCGACCCGGCTGCACGAACGGGGCGGGCTGCTGTACCGGACAAGCCAGGAGGGGCGCGGTGACGTCGGGCTACGGCTGGACCAGCTCGGGACCGTCCTGGCCACCTGCGGCGTACTGCATTACCACGACCAGCACTGGTCAGTGACCAGTAGCGGGAGGGCTCTCGTTGACTGAGACCGCACCGGCACCGGTCGTGGTGGAGCCACCAACCGCGTTCGCCTCTCCGCTGACCCTCATCCTCGACGAGGAGCGCACGGGCGGGCGGAACCTGGAAGAAGCACTCTTCCTCAGCTTCACCGCCGATCTCGGCTTCTTCGAGGAGGTCACCCTCGGCGTCACCCAGGCCACCGGCGCACGCGTCACCGTGGCGGGAGATGTCTCCATGGCCCGGAACGATCCCCGCTCCGTCCGGCGGGCCGGCCGGAGCTACCTCGCCGGACTGGCATACGCCCACGGTGCCGCGTTCCATCCCAAGCTGATCGTCCTCGCCGGACCGGAACACGCCATCATCGCCCTCGGCTCCGGCAACACCACGCTGGCCGGCTGGCAGGCCAACGCCGAACTGTGGACAGTTCTGCGGGTGGACGGCGAGCAGAGTCCCACCGCGGTTCCGGAGCTGTCGGCATGGCTGCGTGACCTCCCGGAAAAGGTGAGGTTCTCCGCCGGAGTGCCACAGGCGCTGGGTCGGGTCGCAGCACTGCTGGACCGGCTCCACCGAGACAGGACACCCACGGCGTCACAGGTCCGCGTCGTCAGCAGTCTGCGTTCGCCGATCATCGATCAGCTGCCGCAGGGACCCGTCGACGAACTGGCCGTGTTCGCGCCCTTCTACGACCGGCGCTCGATGGCACTGCGGCGGCTGCTCGAACGCTTCCGTCCGAGCCGGTTCACCCTCGCCTACCAGCCGGGGCTCAGCGATCTCGACGGTCCGTCGGTCGCCGCCCTGGTGAAGGAGTACGACGGACGTGTCATCAGCGACAACGACCAGCGGTACCGCCACGGGAAACTCGTCGAGTGGGTCTCCGAGGGGCAGCGGTGGGCCCTGACCGGCAGCCCGAACCTTTCCGCTGCGGCCCTGCTGCTTTCCCAGGGCGAGGGCGGCAACTGCGAACTCGGCGTCATCGCCCCCATTCCCGCCACCCTCCTCCCGGACGGCACCGACGAGCCCGCCGCCCGGCTGCACACGGCCCCGCCCCTTGCCCGCCCCATCGCCAGCAGTGGGCCGCTGCTGCTCGGTGCCCTACGCGTACCGGACGGCCTGGAGATCAGCGTGGCCCGGCCTCTCTCCGACACCGCTCACCTGGAGTTGTCTCAGGCGGCAGCACCGCCGGAGGCATGGGAGCGCATCGCCGAAATCCCGCCCGGACAGGCCACGCTGACGGTGACGGCTCCGGCGGATGCGGGCAGCCGTGTGCGCCTGGTCGTAGTCGACAGCGACGGCGTACCAAGTTTCGGCAACATCGTGTTCGTCGTCGACCCTGACCGGGCCCTGTGCCGAATGACCCCGGCCCAGTCCCAGGCCCCCACGACACGGCCACCCGACCTGTTCGCCAATCCCCGGCTCGCCGAACGATTCCTGGGCGACCTGGAAACCCTCCGTACGGGACTGATCCCCACCCCAGCGGGCGTATCCGCGAGCAGCAGCACTGGCGGTGGGGTCGCTACGGCCCCGCTGGACGGCGACGAGGACGGCTGGGAGCGCTACCTGGACGAATGCGCCGGACGCGTCGGACACCCGCTCACTCGCTTCGCGCTGGGGCTCCCCCTGCCCACCGACACCAGCACACCCTTTCAGGACCTGCTGCCCGTCTCCTGGGACGAGCGGTTCACCGACGACATCGAAGCCGCCCTCGACGAGGACGACGCCGAGGCCGTGGCAGCAGAGGACGACCCCGAGGCAGCCAGTGCCGAAGCGAGCAGTGCCACCACCCTGCCCGACCTCCGGCAGGCCGACCAGGAAGTCCGCCGTAGATACCGGCGCTGGGTGGAGCGCCTCGTCGCCCTCGCTCCCCATCTGGGCCCTCCGGAGCGCATGCTCGTCGTCCGGCTGACCCTGTGGACCGTCGCGGCAGGCGCCTGGCCTCCGGCACACACCGACTGGCTGCCGCTGCTCTCCCAGGCCGTGCGCGCACTGAACCGAAACGATCTCCCCGAGCGGATCGAGCCCCAGGTCGGCAGCCTCGCCGCAGTCGCCCTCGCCGTGCTCCGAAGCCACGCCCCACGCTACGAGATCACGCCCGAGACCATCGCCTTCAACGAAGCCTCCCAGGCAGTCGGCCACCTGCTTCCCGCGGTGGACTCCGCGTACGTCGCGGAATACACGGCGCTGCTCGACACAGCCTTCGGCCCGGCCGTCGACCAGGCCGCCGTGCTCGATGTCGCGTCGGACGTCGTCCAGGACGATCCCCTCGCTGACGCCGTATGGTCCCTTGCCGAGAAGGGGCGCGACGTACACCGCCACGGACGACTCCTGCTCCATGTCACCGGCCGCTTCAGCAACCCCGCGCTGGTGGCACTCGAAGCAGTCGGCGCCGCCGAGGATGCGCCCTTGGTCGGGGCCTGGGCCGACTCGGGCTCGGACTCCGGCGGCGGAGCCTGGGCGCTGGTCGTCTGGCGTCGGCCCGACCTCATCGTGGTCGATGCCCGCCGGCCGATTCCCCTCTGGCGGCATTACCGGCTCACCGGACTGGTAGGCCCCAGAGCCCTCGCCGCACAGCGCGGCTTCGAATCCGCCGCCTCCGTACCCCACGGCCCCCGCAACCGGCCCTTCGAACTGGCTCACCAAGTTCTGTCGGACCTCGGCCTGGTCGGACCCCGTCTACCACAATGTGAGCCATAGCCTGGGGAGTTTCTACATGTCCATCGCGGAAGATCCGCGTCACGGACACCCGATCACCGCGCACTCACGAGCAGTCGAGGCCAAGCTGCGCGCGGCATCGGCAGCGGTGTGCATGTCGATGCCGCGGCTCAGCAGCGACACCGCCTGCGTTCAAATCCCGGCGTGCAGGTGGGCCGCCCAGAGGTAGGGGGACTTGGGATAGCGATCACGGACCTTGCGCACAGTGTGGTGCAGAGCACGGGCCGCCGCATCCGTGTCGAGGCCACCATGCTGGTCGGTGACCCCGCCGAGCTCAGCATAGAAGTCAGCTGCCATATACGAGGCCACCTCGTCGTTTATCTCCCAGAGGGTGCCGATGACGTGGGGAAAACCCGCGAGCTGAAAGGCCGATGTGAGATGGATGGCCTCGTCGATCAGCTCCACGGATTCCATGAACGCTGTTCGGCACGCTGACAGGTAGGCCAGCTGGGCCGAGTCCATCTTCATTCCTGCAAGGCTCGCTACCGTGAGCGGATCACGTTCGTGGTCGTGCAGAAGCAACAGGCTCTGGGACGGGTCGTCGGGGTCGTGGGCACCGTGGCACGCGAAATGAACGATCCCGGAATCGGAGAGGGCCTTCAGGACCCGAGCCTTGGTCGGTCGTGTCTCCGGCCCGGGGACGGTCATGCCGTCAGCTTCTGCACCCGGCGCCATGAGGAGCGTCGGCTCGGGCAGCAGGCCGCACAGCAGGGCGGCTTCTTCCGAGACGTGGTCCAGGCGGCCTTGAACGCCCGGAGTTGTGGGCATAGCCACGATCAGTGACCGGCTCACGGACGGCGCGGAGGTGCGACGACGGCGCGCGTGGTGCAGTGCGCGGATAGTGGTGGTGTACGAGGAGACGACACGGTCCATGACTGTCGGCGGTTCCCCGTCTCTCAAGTCCGCCCGGAGCGGCTCGGAGTGATGGCCGGCAGCGTGCAGAGGTAGCAGTGAGAGGAGCCCGCCAGGTGCCCACCAGACGCGGGGCCACGACTGTCCGGGAGAGGGCTCACCGGTGAAACCGAGGCTACGCAAGACCGGTTCGGCCGCCGCGTCCCACAGCCACTCCAAGACAGCGTGAAGCGTCGCCTGCGCCTCTTTTCGAGTGAGGGGCGTCGTGCGCGGATCCGTAACGGTTTCCAGGGCCCTGTGGAAGGTCTGTATCTGGTCGATGACGAGGTCGTACGTGAGGTCGGGCAGGTTCAGGGACTCGATTCCATCGGACGTCAACAGCAGTGCGTCGCTGCGGTAGTGGCTGACGTTGAAGCTCACCACCGGGCCGGAGGTGGCTTGTGCCAGGAGCTCGCTAACGGCGGGTGGACGAGCGAAGCTGGCGAATCCGTCCTGCGTTCGGATGTTGTCCAGCGTGGCCTGAAGTTGGTTGGCGCGGCTGCGTCGTTGTTCCTCGGCGTCGACCGCACGTACGGCGGAGCTGGCTTGCTTCTCGGGCTCCGTGGGTGCGGCCTTTTCCATCGGCCGGTCGAGCTCGTCTCGAAGTACCTCGAAGCGATGGGCCAGCTCGGGATGGCACTCGCGAAGCTCAGCGAGGTCGCTCCGCATGTCCAGCGCCTGACTATGGAGGACGCTGCGGCCCACCTCAATCAACTGCAGTGCCCGCACTGCCCGATCGGCGGGTGTGCCTTCGTGAGAAGCAAGAGCCAGTGCCGCAGCGTCTCCGGCCAGCCCGGACCACTTACCCATGGCGTGCTGCTGGTCACCACGGCTCAGCCGGCGGTCTGCCACTTCGGGCAGCAGGTGTACGGCACCGGCCAGGAGATCGGCTGCGAGATCAGGCTCCGGCCGTCCAGTCATTGAGGCCGCTGCCTGAGCGGCCCGAATCCGAATGGAGGGCCTGGACCCGTCGGCTCGCGCGCCTTCCATGTGGGCGGCCAGGGCGCGATCAAAGTCGTGTCGCGAGTGAGTCCGCTGATACCGGCGATGCAGGGCAGTCCCGAGCTGGAACAGGTAGTCGGCGCGCTCTGGATGTTCCGCGGGCGAGATATCGAGCGCGGCCTGGCACACAACCACCGCGTCATCGAGATCCGCTATCGACCCGGTCTTCTCGAACCTGACGGTCAGCACACCTCCCAGCATGGACAAGTACCTCGGGCGCTCAGGGTGGTGGGACGGGACGGTGGCGGTCGCATCGTGTCCCGCCGCGACCGCGCCATCCAGGTCCTCAAATCCTCCAGTGCGCTGAAAGCGGGCGTGCAGGGCGGTGCACAGATTCGCGAGGAAACGAGGGCGGTCAGGACTGCTTGCATCCACAATGCCGAGGACATCGCGGTTCCTTCGGATCACCTCGTCGAGATCTTGAGGGTCCCCGTTCCGTTCGTAACGTTGCAACAACACTGCGCCGAGATTGGACAGCATCGCCGCCAAGGCGGAGTGTTCACGGGGTGCCGTCTTCACAGCTTCGCGCGCGAACTCGATCGCGGCGTCCAAGTCCGACAACGCCCCGGTGTGCTTGAACCGAGTCCACAGCATCAGACCGACGTTGGACAGGCGGGTCGGCCGGTCGACGTGACCGTCCGCGGTGGCCTGAGCGGAAGCGCGACTGGCGCTGATCGCCTCGTCCAGGTCGGCCATATGGCCAGTGCATTCGAAACGCTGCCCGAGAGAGATGGCCAGGTTGTTGAGGACCGCGTTGAACTCGGTCTGGTGCGGGGTGATTTCCCGGGAGGCAGCGCGGTTCATCTCGATCGCCGTATCGAGGTCAGATCTGTTGCCGCCGAGGCGATATCGCGCCAGGAGAGCTTGCCCCAGGCCGGAGAGACGAAGCCCACGAGCCCGGTGCCCCGGTGGGAGCATGTCCAGAGCTTCCCGGAACGCAATAACAGATCGGCCCAAATACGCTGTTTCACCAGTGCGTTGGAATCGAGTCAGCGTAACGGTGCCGAGCCCGGACAGGAACATGGAGCGCGCAGGATGTTCCTCGGGAGCCGCCTCGACTGCGGCCTGGCAGCACTCGATCGCGTTGTCCAGATCCGCCAGCGCGCCGGTGCTTTCATATCGGCCGTGCCAGGCGGTCCCCAGATTGTGAAGAACTCCCGCCTTCCCGTGGTCCTCGGTACAGAGGTCTGAGGCTTCCTGGAAGGCTTCGATCGCCGCGTCCAAGTCCGACAGGATGCCGCTCTCGGTGAACCTGGTCTTCAGCGCGGTACCCAGGTTGTTGAGCCCGCCAGCCCTGCCGACAGCGGAGCCCACAGAAGCTTGGACTGCCAATCGGCCGGTCTCGATCGCATCGTCCAGGTCCGCCGCCGCACCTGTATGACTGAAGCGCGTCATCAGCACACCTGACAAGTTGGACAGCATGCCCGGCTGTTTCGGATGCCCTGTTGCCGTGCTTTCCACTGCGCCCAGGGCCGCGTCGATCGCCGCGTCCAGATCCGCCAGTTCGCCACCCGCGTCGAAGTGGGAACTTAGGATGACGGAAAGATTGGAGAGCGTTTCCGCGTACTCGCTTTTTCCACGGGGAATAGCGGCCGCGATACGGCGCAGGAGATCGGTCACTCTTGCGCGCAAAGCCGGGCTCGGCGAAGCACTCATCCCTTGCTGGATCCTCCAGACGAAGCCGAGCGCGCGCTGGGCCACATCTGGAAGGAGTTCGTCCGGCAGATCCTCCTCATCTGCGCCGAACACGAAGCAGGGCGTGAACTTCGCGACGGCTTCCTCTCTGTCCCGCTGCCCAGCCCCTTCGGGAAGTGCCTTGTACCTGGAGACATGCAACCAACCGAGGAGGTAGTAACCTTCCAGGTCGGACTCGTCATCGTGGAGTATCGAGGCAAGCTGACGGGCTTCGACCAGTGCTTCCGGCTCCAGCACCACCCGAGGGTCTTGTTCGCGGGCGAGCCGGTCCAGCCGTAACTCCACTACGGCAATGCGCTTCTCCACTTCGCTTTTCCTTGCGAAATCCTGCTCACGCCCCTGCATAAACCGTCCTGTCACTTCCCGATCTCCGTCTCCGGTAGATCTGATTGCCGCACCGCCCAGGACTGCCGAGGCGAGTCTCTGAATTCCACGGAGCTCACGAAGCCGGTTCCGTCGCAGGCGCCGGGCTGCTCAGCCGTCGCATGACCGCGCCACCGAGCGGAGGGCCCATCGGCTGTTCCTCGATGCGCAGCTTGTCGGCCAGGTCCGTCAGGTGAAGGCGCACGGATGCCTCCAGCAGCGTGGCGTAGGTGTCCGAGGCAGTACGGAGGCGACGTGCCGAAATGACCACCAGCGTGGCGGCGAGCGGCACCGCGGGCCACCACCACCAGGTCAGGGGCAGATAGAGCAGGGCCCAGCCACTGAGGACGGCAACTCGCGTCAACGCGGCGCGGGCTCTGCCGATCTCGCCGCGTATCTCTTCCGGCAGCACGAGCCAGAGGTGTGGCCAGAGGACAAGGAGATTGACATGTACGTCTCGGTCCAGCCGAACAGCAGTGGCGTGGATCCGGTCACCACTCCAGGTCGGCCGTTCAGGCCGCTCCACGGAGATACGTTCGCACTTGTGGGCAGCACGGTGGCGCTCCCGGGGCCTGGGACGGTCGGCTGGCCGCGGAGCGCGTTCCAGTAGCCGTAGGGCTTCGTACTCAGCCCGTGCCGCGTCCCAGCGACGCTGTCGGCGTGCCACGTGACGCTCGGCCAACTCGCCGAACAACCACGGCCATGTGCCCCAGTCGGCAGCCAGGGCCACACGCTCGACAACGGAGCCGAGGGACTGGGCGGCCAGACCGGCGGCAGCCGCACCGGCCAGGATGGCAGCGAGCAGCACGACCTGGCCGCCTACCGTGGTCACCTGGGGAGCCCGGGCAGTGTCCGAGATCGCGTGAGTGAGCCGCCCCACGTCCAGCGCGGCGCTCTGCCCAAGGGTGTGTCCGGTTGCGGCGACTGCCAGGTAGAGCGCGCCGGGGAGTACGAGGAGGGTCAGCCACCGCTCGGCCAGCTTCTTGCTGAGTTCACTGAGCAGCCCTCCCACTACGGGAGCCTCTCTCGGATCAGCGCCGTCTCGCCGGGAGCGAACTGGCAGCGTGGCACGTCGTCGTCCACTTCCTGACCGGATCGACCGATGCACAGCTGCAAGGGGCACCGGTACACAACGTCCAGATCAGCAACACCGGCCGGCATCGCGCTGCGGCCCGCACCCCCATACACCCCGGACGGGTCGCCTGCGCGTCGAACCGCTGCATGCAAGGCGTCCAGAAGGGCAGTGAGCGAGACGTCATCCGCGGGCGGCATGCCGACTGCGGATTCGACAGCACGCAAGGCGGCGTCGTCCTCGTCAAGCAGCGCGGCGAGTTCGTCCCGATGCCCACACACGTACGACAGCGCCTTGGCGATCCTCAGGCCGCCTACTTCCACCTGGCTCGCCATACAGAACTCCGCCCCCTGCGCCTTGTTGATCCACCAGGCTGCCATTCTTGCTCCAAATGTGCAGGTGCACGCGCGGGTTCGACCAACTCCCTCGGGCAGAGCCGAGAGGCGTCGAGGTCTTTGAGTGGACAGTTCAGCCGATCTCCTCTGCGCGAGCGATGCGTAGGCGGCGGTGTACCACGCGCCACGCTGCCGCTGGCGACGCACCGCATCGGGCAAATTCACCTTCGTAACGCGACGTGCTGAAGCAACCGTCATGCCGTCACCCCGCCACTTGGGAGAAATCCGGGAGAAGATCTTCTCCCAGAGCCCCCGCGACACCACTCGAGACCAACCGCCACCAACCCTCTGACCTGGACTTATACCCTTCGCGGCAGGTGGGCAACATGATCGAACCTCATTCGGGACGAAGAGGTCGTGGGTTCAAATCCCGCCACCCCGACAGAGAAGTACCAGCTGAGGGACCTCCCGAATTCGGGAGGTCCCTCAGCTGTTTCGTCTGCGTGTCTAACTGCGTGACTATCGATTCCTGAGTGTTTGGCGCGTGCCTACGGCTGCTGCTCGGTGGATCCGAAGATGCCGTCCATGACCACGGCGTCAGTCTGGATCACGGGCCGGATCTGCTTCCGGTAGACCTCCTCAGTCACGGCCGTACCAGAGTGGCCGACAAGCCGGGAGATCTCTTCCAGCGGAACGCCCCGGTCGGAGAGCAGCGACACGAAACGGTGCCGGAGGGCGTCAAGGTCGTTCGTACAGTGGCGCGCTCCACCTTGACGCCCTGAACCACGCCCGCTCCACGGTGTGTGGGTCGACGGCGGACGGGATGGAAGCCGGGGAGAGTGGGGCAGAGGAGAGCACGTCATCAGCAGGCAGACCGTGTCTGTACCAGGTACAACCTGCCTAGCAATGAACGGAACAATTCAGCCGAGGCTCGGGCGGGTATGCCCTTGGCGCCGACCTCGCAGAGCTTCCAGGAGCGCTCCCAGGGCAAACGACTGGACCAAAGCACTGATGACGACCCCACTGACCAGGTACCAGACGGGCGCATCCATACCCCAAACCGCCCCGACGACCCCGGCTGCCAGTAAGGAGGTGGGGGCGGTGAGAAGGAAGGGCCATATCCCAACGATTCCGGGATCCGAAACAAGCGCAGCAGTCACTTCGAACACGACGGACGCACCGACGAGCCCTAGATAGACAGCAGAAGCAACATTGGCGAAGGTCAGACGTACCAAGGTACGAGCGTTCAACGAGTGCCCCCAGAGATGTGATGTGGTGCTCTCCATGCTCCTGACGGGACCGTGACTCCAGCATGAGTATCCATACTCACTTCGGTGCGCTTCGGCTCCAGTAGGCACTCAGAGCGACGGGCAATCGCGTCGGCTCGTCAAGACCGCGTGCGGCCACTGACATCAGCGACTGAAACCGGCCCCCGATCCGCACCAGCTCATGAACGGTCGTACAGCAGCGACGTACAGCAACTCCAGTAACCGTCCCAGCCCGGCAACATCCTCGAAAGGCCGTAGCGCGGCCGGTATGACCGTTCGTGACCGCTCTACATAGAGCTACGGATCAGAAGGCTTCTGACATTCACGGCTGACATCAACGACGCCGGACGAAGGTGTACACCAGCACCCCTGTCCAGCTGTCGCACCCGTCGACGACGGCCTCCGGGGCGGGTTCGGATCGAACTCCTCAAAGCGGGTGTATGCGAACGTGTAAGAGGTCCCGGCGTGTGGGAGGCGCCGTGTCATCATCGGGCGATGCTGGCTGAGGAGGACGCGCGCCAACTGGTGCTTGCCGAGATCGCCGTACGGGGCCACGTCGAGTACAACCTTCAGATCCTGCGCGTAGAAGCCTTGCCATTCGGGTGGATCTTCTACGGGGGGGCAGCCTGGGACGGCTAGAGCGGACAGCGCCCTCGGTTGGGAAAATGCGCGGTTGATCCGAACTACCACCAGCGTCCCCGTGGCCCGGCAGATCGCCGACTACGAACGCCGGCGACTACGCGAACAAACCCCGGCGAACAAGCACGGACGCCTGCGGACCATCGACACAGGTAGGAAGCCGGCCCTGATCCGTTGTACGGCTGCCTCCTGGGAGAAATCCGGGAGGAGATGAGGTACTCACTCGTCTGCCGCGTGATGTGCGATCAGCGCGCCTGGGACGAGCCATCCATGTGGCCCATGCGCCCATGCTCCCATCCATCAATCGCCGCCTGCTCGGCTACGCGATGGGGTGCCGGACACGAACGCCGACCTGGTCGTCGCCGACCTGTACATGGCCGTCGCGACCCGCGGCGCGGACGTCCGCGGCGTGATCTTCCACAGCGACTGCGGCAGCGAGTACGCGTCGCGGAAGTTCCGCCGGGCCTGCCGGAAGCTGGGCGTCACCCAGTCCGTGGGCCGGGTCGGCTCGTGCTTCGACAACGCCGTCAGCGAGGCGTTCAACAGCGTGCTCAAGTCGAATACGCCCACCGGCCACCTTGTACGTCCTCCTCGCAAGCACGAGCCTGTCCGCAGAACAGCACCGGTGTGGACGGCGGTTGTCCACGTCCCAGGGAAGGCTCAGCCTTCTGCGGGCCGGTCGTGAACAAGATCATGCTTCGCAACCCTGGAACCATCCCAGGCGTATTGGCGTGCAGACATGGGGGAGCGCCTGGGATGCCGTGCCCCATCGGGACAGGCCTGCACGGGCCGCCAAAAGGATACGAGTACGGACTGCATGGATTCGATCCACGACGATGTAGCGGAGTTCGCGTTACTGCTGACGCGTCTGAAGGAGCGCACCGACCGCAGCTACGCGGCACTGGCCCGTCGACTGGACGTGCACGCCTCCACCCTGCACCGCTACTGCTCCGGAGAAGCAGTCCCGCAGGACTTCGCTGGAATCGAGCGGTTCGCCGCACTCTGCGGCGCCTCTCCCGAAGAACGCACGGAGCTGCACCGCCGGTGGATCATGGCCGCCGCCGCGCGGCGACGACCACGCCCATCCGATACCGGGCAGGCACCAGCGCCCCACACCACCACGGCATCGATCGCCCCCGCAAGCGATGCCGCATCGGCCTTCTCTGCGAGCGGCAGCAGCCCGGCCGTGGAGGCGCCCAGGCCAATCGCACAGGCCAACCGGCGCCCCGAGCCAACCTCACCGCCCTGGCCGCGGCTTCACGGCGGGCGCCCCCGACGACAACCCGTGCGGTCGATGGCACTGGCGGCCTCGCTCCTCGCCGCGCTCCTCGGCCTCACCTCATCCGCCGCCGGACCCCCCTCCGCGTCGGCCACACACAACGGCAACCTCCAGCCGAACCAGGCAAGCGCCGACCCGGCCCCACCGGTGGCCCCCCTCACCTGGACCGCCAATTCGCACACACTCGGACTCAGCGGTTGCGGCGAAGCCTACGTCGTCGCCAAGCCACCGCGGCAGGTCCCGCCGCCGCCGCACCCGGAGGACATCGCAGCGTGGGTCGCCTCCCAGCAGGCGGTGCACGGGGGCGCCACCGGCGTGCGGATCACGGTGCAGGGACGCGGCTCCGCCGCCGTCGTCCTGGAGGCCCTGCACGTGCGCGTGGTCAACCGCGTCACCCCCGCCGCCGGCCGGGGCAGCGTCTACTCCTTGAGCGACGGCTGCGGCGCCGGCATCACCCCCCGCTTCTTCTCCGTGAACCTCGACGCGCACCAGCCCCTGGCCCGTTCGATGCCCGGCGACAACGCGGCGGGCACGCCGATCCCCGCGATCGACTTCCCCTACCGGGTGTCCCTACAGGAGCCCGAAGTCCTGGTGGTCTCCGCGCTCAACGAGTCCTGCACCTGCGACTGGTACCTCGACCTCGACTGGTCCTCACAAGGCCGCACCGGCAGGGTCCGCATCGACGACCACGGCCGCCCCTTCCGCACCACCAGCACCAAAGGACTGCCGGGCTACCGGTACGACCGCATCTATTACCACCCCGGCCGCTGGGTCCCGATCCCCGCCGCCAACCTGGCGGCAACCGGCGACTGACGAAGCAACAGGTCACGCAGCCCGCCCGGCAGCACAACCGGCGGGATCGGGGCCTTGTCCGGCCCCGCCGGAGATGGAATCCGGGCGAGGCCGGGTAGGGGCCGCGTACCTCGCGCCAAACCCCGTTACGGCGGCCACCCCCAGCACCCCGGGCACCACCAACATGGCACCATCCTGCGCCTGCGCGGCCGGCCCACTCCTCCCCCTCGACGCTGTCGGCGGTGGCCTCGCCGGTATCCGGCTGCTGCTCCACGCCCGCCTCCACCCTGCCGGGCGACCGCCCTCGGCCCACCCCACCCCACCAGCGGGCCACACTCCGCAGCTGCCGCCAAGTTGCACCCACTACCACCGGCCCGGCCCCACTCCCAGGATCAGGGGACGGCCACAAGGCCGTTGGGCGACGTACCGCTCGGGGCCAGGAACGGGGGCCGGACCCGTCAGCTGCCGGCCCTGCGGGAGGAGACCCCTCCCCACTGCCGGTCCCACCCCCGGCCGAAGCCGGAAGCGGACCAGGCGGAGCGGCTGCGTCGTCAGCGGGCGCTCGTGGTGCGGATGTCGGTGACGTCGCCGAACACCGGCTCCAGCTCCACGACGAGGTTGGTCCTCACCGTCGGCGACTCCCCGCCGCCGAAGGCGTGGGTGACGACGATCTCACGGCTGTTGCGCCCCTCGCTCACCGTCCAGTCCACCGGGACGTTCTGGGCGCGCAGGACACCGTCCACCTTGTTCTTCTTCTCCCATGACTCCAGCCGCTTGGCGAAGGCAGGCGTCAGGTAGTGCGCGCGCAGCGCCTTGACCAGCGCGGCGTCCGGGCCCACGGCGTCGTCCTTCGCGTCGACGTACGCGCCGTAGAAGTCGGCGACCTGCGTCACCGAGTCACCAGTCCTGCCACTGACCGACCGCACTGCGGCGGACGCCTTCGCGGACGCCTTCGCGGGGGCGATGCTGGTGGTGCGGATGTCGGTGATGTCGCCGGTCGGCTCCTGCTTCACGACGAGCCTGGTCGTCGTCGTCGGCGACTCCCCGCCACCGAAGGTCAGGGTGACGACGACCTCGAGGCCGTTGCCGCCCTCGCTCACAGTCCACTGCACCGGGACGTTCTGGGCGCGCAGGACACCGTCCACCTTGTTCTTCTTCTCCCATGTCTCCAGCCGCTTGGCGAAGGCAGGCGTCAGGTAGTGCGCGCGCAGCGCCTTGACCAGCGCGGCGTCCGGGCCCACGGCGTCGTCCTTCGCGTCGACGTACGCGCCGTAGAAGTCGGCGACCTGGGTCACCACGTCACCGTTGAAGCCACTGACCGACCGCAGGGCGGCGGACGCCTTCGCGGATGCCTTGGTGGGGGCGGGGACGGCGGCCTGTACCGCCGCCTGCGTCGACGCACCGAGCCCGACGGCCAGGACGAGACCGGCGGCGAAGGCCGCACGGCGGCCCGGACGACGACGTGTGTGGGTGTTCCTGCTCATGTCGTTTCTTCCTTCTTGGTCAGTGGTCCGTAGGGGGTCGCTCCCGGCCCGCGCCGGCTCTCCCAACAGGAGCCGGCGTGTCCCCGCCCCCAAGGTCGCGGGGCGGCGGGCTCCGCAGGACGCCGAACGCCGCACGTCGGGCACCCGGGCACACAGATGCCCGGTACGCAGGCACAAGGCGGGAGTCGTCACCAGGCTGCTACCGGGGCCCTCGAACCACCCCGGCCGGTGCGACACCCACAGCTTCTAAGGCACCGAGGACCCACCGCAACCACCACCGCCCAACCCGCGACGACGCAACCGTCCCACCCACCCTGAGCTGCGCAGACAAGCACTGCCTGAGATGCCGTCCTGGGATGCGGAGACGACCCCGTGCCGTCTCGGCCGGCCCTTGGACACCGCCGACACAGCACAGAACCGCGATCCCATCCATTCCCGCTCCCAGCCCTTCCCGCCGCGGCCAGGGCCACCGACCGCCCACTCAGGTGGGTCGCGTCCCGAGTGAGTGTCCAACTGTGTGACAACGCAGGCGAACAGCGGCGGACAAGCGCGGCCGTCTGTGGACCACCGCCGCGTGGAATGCCAGGTCAGGCCCGGTGCTGAGGGATCAGCGCCGGGCCTGACCTGTTGTGCGGGTCCGTTTTGGGTGCCCATGGGGAGACGGCTTCGGGACCTTGCGCAGTGTGTCGGTTGTCAGGCGGGGGGCTCGGTCGGATGGGAAGCGTTCGTCGGTGGGTGTTTGTCGGTGTCGTTGGTCGTGGTCCAGCTGGACAGCAGGTTCAGGGCGTCCTGTGATCGTGACGCGGGCTCGGGTGTGTAGGTGAGGAGGAACTGGCTGGGGTCCGCCCCGAGGGGGAAGGTCTCGAACGGCAGGTCGAGGTCGCCGACGACCGGGTGGTGAAGGCGCTTCATGCCCGTGGTGTGGATCCGGACGTTGTGGGCGGCCCAGCGGCGACGGAAGTCGGCGCTGCGGGTGGACAGTTCACCGACCAGGTCCGTCAGCCGCCGGTCGTAGGCATCGCGGCCGGCCTCGGCGCGCAGCATGGCGACCGTGTCGTTGGCGACCTCGTCCCAGTCGCGGAAGAACTCGGTCGCGTGCGGGTCGAGGAAGACGAACCGGGCGTTGTTCGGTGGCCGCACGGGGTCCGCGTAGACCGGGGAGAACAGCGCCCGCCCGAGGGGGTTGGCGGCCAGGATGTCCAGGCGTCCGCCGAGGACGAACGCGGGTGTGCCGGTCATAGAGTCGAGGACGCGCCGTACCGCGGGCCGGACGCGCTGCTGGGCGGGCCGGCGGCGAGGGGGACGGGTCGGGCCGGCGCCGCGCAGGAGGTCGAGCAGGTGCGCGCGCTCGGCCTCGTCGAGCCGCAGCGCTTGCGCGATGCCGTCGATGACGCTCTCGGAGACTCCGGTGGCGTTGCCGCGCTCCAGCCGGGTGTAGTACTCGCTGGAGATGCCCGCGAGCAGGGCGACCTCCTCGCGGCGCAGTCCGGTGACGCGTCGGCGGTCTCCGCCGTACACGGGCAGCCCGGCCTGCTCGGGAGTGACCCTGGCCCGTCGCGTGCCCAGGAATTCCCGGATCTCCGCGCGGAAATCGCCACGGATGTCGCGATGAGGGATGGATGGGTCATTTCCGCCTGCCATGCGCTCCACTCTACGAGCGCTTCCCGCCGGCTGGGGGTCCCTCTCAGTGACCCCCTCATCAGGGACTCCCACCCTCCCGTGACAACCGTTTCTGTAGATGGTGCACGGAGAAACAAACAGGAACAGGACACTCCCCATGGCAATAGAGCTGACCGATACCGTCGCGCTCGTCACCGGCGCGAGCAGTGGCATCGGCGCCGCCACCGCCCGCCGGCTCGCCAAGGACGGCGCCTGGGTCGCCCTCGTGGCCCGCCGCAAGGACCGCCTGGACGATCTCGCCGCCGAGATCGAGAAGGCGGGCGGCACCGCCCTGGTGGTGGAGGCGGACATCACCGACCGCGCCCGGGCCGAGACCGCCGTACAGCGGACCGTCGAGCACTTCGGACGGCTGGACATCCTGGTCAACAACGCCGGGTTGATGCTCCTGGGACCCGTCGTCGGCGCGGACGCCGACGAGTGGGAGCGCATGATCGCCGTCAACGTCCAGGGCCTGCTCCACACCACCCGTGCCGCCCTCCCTCACCTGCTGAAGGCCGCCGAGGACGGGCCGCGCCGGGTCGCCGACATCGTCAACATCAGCTCGATCGCCGGCCGCGTCGCCTGGAACGGCTACGGCGTCTACAACCTCACCAAGTTCGGCGTGAACGGCTTCACCGAGTCCCTGCGCCAGGAGGTCACCCGGCGGCACGTCCGCGTGGGGGTCCTGGAGCCGGGTGGGGTGGACACCGAGCTGGGTTCGCACAACGACCACAAGCCCGAGGTCCGCGAAGCGATCGGCGCCTTCTACGAACAGACCGAGGTCCTCAGCCCCGACGACATCGCCGACGGCGTCGCGTACATGGTCACCCGCCCCCGCCACGCCTCCGTCGGCGAGCTGTGGATCATGCCGACCGACCAGGCCTGACCTCCATCCACCGAAACACCTCCATCCACCGAAACACCCCGAAGGAACCCCCATGAACAAGGTCATTCTCGTCACCGGTGCCGGACGCGGTCTGGGCACGGACATCGTCCGCGAGGCCCTCGCCGCGGGCCACCGGGTCGTTGCCACCGGCCGACGTCCCGAGGAGGTCGAGCGGGTCCTGGGCGGGGCGCAGGACAATCTGCTGGTCATCCGGCTGGACGTCACCAGCCCGGAGGACGCCGAAGCCGCCGCGCAGGCCGCCGTCGACCGCTTCGGCCGTATCGACGTCCTGATCAACAACGCCGGTAATTTCTTCGCCGGCTACTTCGAGGAGATCCCGCCCGCGCAGATGCGCCGGCAGATCGAGACCAACCTCTTCGGGCCCATGAACGTCACCCGCGCCGTCCTGCCCGTCATGCGGAAGCAGCGAGCGGGCCACGTCATCACCCTCTCCTCCTCCGCCGGCATCATCGGCCAGGAGTTCTGCGTCGCCTACGCCGCCTCCAAGTTCGGCGTGGAGGGCTGGATGGAGTCACTGCGGTACGACGTCGAGCCGTTCAACATCCGCACCACGGTCGTGGAGCCCGGTTTCTTCCGCACCGAGCTGCTCGTGGACGCCTCCACGACCTGGCCCGAGCCGACCATCGACGACTACGCCGAGCGCACCGCCGCGACCGTCGCGGCATGGAAGAGCATGAACGGCCGGCAGAGCGGCGATCCCGCCAAGCTCGCCCGCGCCCTGCTGGCCGTCGCCGGACAGGAGAAGCCACTGCTGCGCTTCGTCGCCGGCTCCGACGCCATCGAAGGCGTCGAGGCCAAGGCCAGGGAACTCCTCGCCCAGGCCCAGGCATCCCGCGAACTCGGCGGCAACCTCGCCTACGACGACGCCGGTTCCTGAGACGCCCGGACCCGGGCTCTGGGCTCACAGCACAGCGGTGAGTCCTCCTGTCCCACCGCCACTCGCCCCGGTGACGACGGACGACACGGGTTACGACGACACGGGTTCCGCTTCCGGCCACCCAGCCGAGTGCCAGCCGGTCAGCGGTAGTCCGGGTTGGGGGCGTCGGGGTGGCAGCCGGCGTCCCATTCCGAGCGCTGGTTGCCGTGGGCGGGGACGCCGCCGGAGCGCTTGAGCAGGGCCGCGAGGTGCATCAGGTTCCACGTCATGAAGGTGGTGTTGCGGTTGGTGAAGTCGTTCTCCGGGCCGCCGGATCCCGGGTCGAGGTAGGACGGGCGGGGTCCGGCGGGGCCGATCCAGCCGGCGTCGGCCTGGGGCGGGATGGTGTAGCCGAGGTGCTGGAGGCTGTAGAGGATGTTCATGGCGCAGTGTTTGACACCGTCCTCGTTGCCGGTGATGAGGCAGCCGCCGACGCGGCCGTAGTAGGCGTACTGGCCTTGTGGGTTGAGCAGGCTGGAACAGCCGTAGAGCCGCTCGACGACCTTCTTCGTCACCGAGCTGTTGTCGCCCAGCCAGATCGGTCCGGCCAGGACCAGGATGTCGGCGGCCATCACCTTCTCGTAGAGCGCCGGCCAGGCGTCCGTGGCGAAGCCGTGCTCGGTCATGTCCGGGTGGACGCCGGTGGCGATGTCGTGGTCGACGGCACGGATCTCGGCCGTGGTCACCCCTGCCCCGTCCATGATCGCGCGGCTCTTGTCCACCAGGCCCTGGGTGTGGCTGAGCTGCGGGGACGGTTTGAGGGTGCAGTTGATGTAGAGCGCGGTGAGGTCGTCGTAGCGGTGGGGAGGGGCTGAGTTCATGGTGGGCAGCGTCTCGCGCGGTCGTGTTTTGTCCTGGTTCGACGCGCCTGCGGGGTCTTACGGAGTGGTGACGTGCCCGGCGGGTCACGGGGCGGGGCGGGGCCGCGGACCTAGCTTGGCCGTATGCGTGTACTGGTCACCGGCGGTGCCGGGTTCATCGGGTCCCATGTCGTCGACGCGCTGCGGTCCGGCGGGCATGAGGCGGTCGGGTACGACGTCCGGGAGGATCCCGGCGCGGATGTGCGCGACCCGGCGGCGGCGGCCCGGGCGCTGACCGGCGTCGACGCCGTCTGTCACCAGGCGGCGAGGGTCGGGCTGGGCGACGGCGTGGCCGACGCGGCGGAGTACGTCTCGCACAACGACCTGGGGACAGCCGTACTGCTCGCCGCCATGGCCGGGGCGGGCGTACGGCGTCTCGTGCTCGCCGGGTCGATGGTCGTGTACGGGGAGGGGCTGTACGAGTGTCCGCGGCATGGCGTGGTGCGGCCGGGACCGCGGGCCGTCGGTGACCTGGACGCGGGGCTCTTCGAGCCGCTGTGTCCGGTGTGCGGGGCGGACCTCCGTCCCGGGCTGGTCGGCGAGGACGCCCCGGCCGATCCGCGCAACGTGTACGCCACGACCAAGCTCGCGCAGGAGCATCTGGCCGCCGCGTGGGCCCGGTCGACGGGCGGGTCGGCGGTGTCGCTGCGGTATCACAACGTGTACGGGCCGCGCATGCCCCGCGACACCCCGTACGCCGGGGTGGCCTCCTTCTTCCGGTCCGCGCTGGCCCGGGGCGAGGCTCCGCGGGTCTTCGAGGACGGGCGGCAGCGGCGGGACTTCGTGCACGTGCGGGACGTCGCCGCCGCGAACGTGGCCGCGCTGGAGGCCGGGGCGCCGGACGGGGTGCTGACCGTCTACAACACCGGCAGCGGAGAGCCGCACACCATCGGTGAGATGGCTCGGGCGTTGGCCGCCGCGTGCGGCGGGCCGGAGCCCGTCGTCACCGGCGAGTACCGGCTGGGCGATGTCCGGCACATCACGGCGGACTCGTCCCGGCTGCGGGCGGAGCTGGGGTGGAAGCCCGAGGTCGGCTTCGCCGCGGGCATGCGGGAGTTCGCGACGGCCGGGATGCGGGGCGCGTAGGGCCCGCCATGGACCGGTGGTGCTGCCCGTGTCATGAAGCTGCCGCGGGCAGCACCACCTCGAAGCGGCAGCCGCCGGGGATGTTGCGCACGGCCGCCCGGCCCTGATGCGCCTCCACGATCCCCCGGACGATGGCGAGGCCGAGACCCGCGCCCGCCGGGGGTGTACGGGCGTCCGAACCCCGCCAGCCCGTGTCGAAGACGCGTGGCAGGTCCTCCTCCGGGATGCCTCCGCAGCCGTCCGTCACCGACACCACCACGCCCTCCGGCGAGCGCTCGGCGGCGACCGCCACCGTGCCGTCGGCAGGGGTCCGGCGGATCGCGTTGACCAGGAGGTTTCCGAGGACCCGGCTCATCTCCTTGCCGTCGACCTCCACCGGGACCGGCTCCACCCGGTCGCCGACCAGCCGTACGCCGTGCTCGCGGGCGAGCGGGTCCGCGCCCGCGAGGGCGTCGCCGATCAGGTCGTAGAGCGAGATGCGGGAGGGGGTGAGGGGGAGGGTGCCGGCGTGGATGCGGGAGAGTTCGAAGAGGTCGCCGACCATGGCGTTGAGGCGCTCGACCTCGGTGCGGATCTGCCTGAGGTAGCGGGCGGGGTCCGTGGCGACCCCGTCCTCCAGGGCCTCGGACATGGCACGCAGGCCGGCCAGCGGGGTGCGCAGGTCGTGCGAGATCCAGGCGACCAGCTCGCGCCGTGAGGTCTCCAACGCGCGCTCGCGGTCCCGGGATTCGGCGAGTCTGGCGCTGGTGGCCGCCAAAGCGCGGCCGAGTGACTCCAGTTCGGCCGGTGCCGGGCCGTCGGGCGCGGTGAAACCTCCGTCGTCGCCGAACGAACGGGCCGCGACCGCGAGTTCACGGCTGCTGGTGACGACCCGGTGGCCCAGCAGCAGGGCGGTGGCCAGGGAGACGACGGCCGCCATCGCCACGACCGTCGTGACCACGGTCAGGTCGTGGGGCGAGAGGAACATCGCCCACGCGACGGCCAGCGTGCCGGCGAGCATGGCCACCACCCCGACGGCGGCGACCACGGCGAGCGAGGTGGTGAGCGAACGGCGCCGCAGCAGGCGCAGCGCACCCGCTCCGGCCAGACCGGTGACGGCGGCTCCGGCCGCCGCGTACAGGGCGATGAGAAGGGTGTCCCGCATGATCACTCCCCCGCACGGTCAAGGCCGGGTTCGAAGCGGTAGCCCACGCCCCACACCGTCTGGATCAGGCGGGGGTGGGCCGGGTCGTCCTCGACCTTGCCGCGCAGCCGGCGGACATGGACGGTGACGGTGGACAGGTCGCCGAAGTCCCAGCCCCACACCTCGCGCATCAGGTCCTCGCGGCCGAACGCCCGTCCCGGGTGCCGCAGGAGGAAGGCGAGGAGGTCGAACTCACGGAGGGTGAGGGCTAGTTCGGTGCCGTCGCGGGTGGCGCGGCGGGCCACCGGGTCGACGGTCAGACCGCCGGCGCTCAGCACACGGGTGCCGGTGGCGGGCCGGGTGCGGCGCAGGACCGACTCCACCCGCAGGACGAGTTCGCGTGGGCTGAACGGCTTGGTGACGTAGTCGTCGGCGCCGACCTCCAGGCCGAGGATGCGGTCGTCCTCGTCGCCGCGCGCGGTGAGCATGATGACCGGGACCGGTCCGTGGCCGCGCATGCGGCGGCACACCTCCAGGCCGTCCATGCCGGGCAGCATCAGGTCCAGTACCACCAGGTCGGGCCAGTGCGCGGCGGCCCGGGTCAGGGCCGTCGGGCCGTCGTCCGCCCGGTCGACGACGTATCCGGCACGGTCCAGGTACCCGGCGACGACCTCCGCGACCGTGGGGTCGTCGTCGACCACCAGGACGCGGGCGGACCCCGCCGACGGGGACGGGGATTCGTACGACTGCTGCATGGCTCCAGCCTCGCACCGCGCCCCGTCCCCCCGCCTCGTCCGCAGGCTCCCGGTGCCTCGACGTCCGCGTTTCGTAAGGAGCCGAAGCCCGGTATGCCCGATTCGCGTTCGTAGGGTGAGACCGTGACCACGGACGTAGATGTAGATGTCGTGCTCCCCTGTCTGAACGAGGCCGAGGCGCTCCCCTGGGTCCTGGCCCGCATCCCGAGCGGCTGGCGGGCCCTCGTCGTCGACAACGGCTCCACCGACGGCTCGGCGGAGATCGCCCGCGGGCTCGGCGCGAGCGTCGTCCACGAGCCCCGCCGGGGTTTCGGCGCCGCCTGTCACGCCGGGCTGAGCGCCGCCACCGCCGAGGTCGTGTGCTTCTGCGACTGCGACGCCTCGCTCGATCCGGCGCTGCTCGTGCCCTTCGTGCGGGAAGTACGGGAGGGCGCCGCCGACCTGGTCCTGGGCCGCAGACGGCCACGCGGCCGGGGCGCGTGGCCGGCACACGCCCGGGCGGGCAACCTCGCGCTCGCCCGGCTGCTGCGCCGCCGCACCGGCCTGCGCCTGCACGACCTCGGCCCGCTGCGTGCCGCCAGGCGTGAACCGCTGCTCTCCCTCGGCCTCACCGACCGGCGCAGCGGCTACCCCCTGCAGATGGTGGTGCGCGCCGCCGACGCGGGCTGGCGGATCACCGAGCACGACGTCCCCTATCTGCCGCGAGCCGGCGCCTCGAAGGTGACGGGCACCTGGCGCGGTACCTGGCACGCGGTACGGGACATGAGCCGCGTCCTGGGCGAAGCCCCGGCGCGCGAAGGGGCGGCACGGTGACCACACTGCTCGTCATCGCCAAGGAGCCCCTGCCGGGGCGCGCGAAAACCCGGCTCACCCCGCCCTTCACCCCGTGGGAGGCGGCGGCGCTCGCGGAGGCGTCCCTGGCCGACACCCTGCGGGTCGTGGCGGGCACGCCCGCTTCCCGTCGCGTCCTCGTACTGGACGGCTCCCCCGGCCCCTGGCTGCCGTCCGGCTTCGACGTCGTACCGCAGTGCGCGGGCGGTCTGGACGAACGGCTCGCGGACGCCTTCGCCCGTTGCGACGGCCCCGCCCTCCTGATCGGCATGGACACACCGCAGGTCACACCGGATCTGCTCGCCGGGGACTTCGCCGACTGCGACGCGTACTTCGGACCGGCCGAGGACGGCGGTTTCTGGGCCCTCGGGCTGGCCGAACCCGATCCCGCGCTGCTGCGGGGCGTGCCCATGTCGACGCCGGTCACCGGAGCCGCGCAGCGGGAGCGGCTCGTCGGAGCGGGGCTGCGGGTGCGGGATCTGCCCCGGCTTCGGGACGTCGACACCGCCGCCGACGCCCACGCCGTCGCCGCGCTGGCCCCGCGCAGCCGGTTCGCCGCGCGGCTGGCCCGGTTCGCGGCGGCGGCGAGCCGATGAGCACCGCCTACGGGCTCGCCACCGGGACCACTTCCGCCGAGGGCGTCACCACCGACCGGACCGACGCCCACCCGCACACCACCGACCGGGCGGAAGCCGGCCCATACGCCGCCGACTGGGCGGATGCCGGCCCATACGCCGCTGCCCTGCGCGCCGGACGTGGCCCGCTGTTCCTGCGCCGCTCCGACGGCTGGCTGCTGCCACTGGACGTGGAACGCTGGTGCGCCCGCGCCGACGCGGCCGACCTGGCGGTCCTGGACCGGTGCGAGGGAGCCGTGCTCGACGTGGGCTGCGGGCCCGGCCGGCTGGTGGCCGAACTCGCCGCCCGAGGCCGGCCCGTCCTGGGCGTCGACGTCAGCCGGGCCGCGGTCAACCGCACCCGGGAGCTGGGCGGGCAGGCGCTGCTGCGGTCCGTCTTCGACCCGCTGCCAGCCGAAGGGCGCTGGGCAACGGTCCTGCTCATGGACGGCAACATCGGCATCGGCGGTGATCCGCGCGCCCTGCTGGACCGGGTGGGCGCACTGCTCGCGCCGGGCGGCCTGCTGATCGCGGAGACCGCACAGATGGACGTCGACGAACGCGCCGAGGTGCAGGTCGTCGACGTCGTCCACAGCTGTGGATCCGGCGGATCCGCGGACGCCTTCCCCTGGGCGCGGCTCGGCACCCCGGCCCTGCTGCGGTACGCGGGCCGGGCGAGGTGGCGTGCCGTACGTCAGTGGACAGCGGGCGACCGCCGCTTCCTCGCCCTGCGCAGCCGCAGGGCCAGCAGCAGCGCCGAGCCGCCGAAGAGCACGGCGGTGATCAGCAGCCAGCGGGTGAGGAAGCCGTCCGGCGACAGACCCGTGCCCAACCGGTAGCGCCGGTCCACCATGCCGCCGATCAACGGGAACCACACGAGCAGGAGCAGGCCGGAGAGAGCGGCCGGTACGCGCACGTACATCACCCACTCCCGGCGGCCGGCCGCCCCGAGCGCGCCGACGACCGCACGGTCGGCCGTCGCGTACAGCGGCAGCAGAGCAAGGTCGTGCAGCAGCGCCGCCCCCACCAGCCACAGCGCCACGCCGAACCAGTCGTCGGCGAGGAGGCGCACGCCCGCGTAGACGGCCAGGGCGAACGAGGCGGCGAGCAGCAGGAGTGGGAAAGGACTGCCGACAGGGATCCTCGGTCGCATCACAGGTCTCCGAACGTCATCCGGGCCACCCACTTGGTGTTCAGCACACCGGGCGCGGCAGGAACGATCACCCGCGCCGGATAGCCGTGATCCGCGGACAGGTCCTCGCCGTTGACGTACAGGGCGAGCAGGGAACGCGGATCGGCGACCTGGTTGGCGCGCAGGGCGGCGCGGCGGAAGGCGCCGTGCCGCTGGAGGGACTCGACGAACGCGTCCGGCGGATCGTCGTCGTAGCCGACGAGAGCGGCGAGATCCCGCAGGCGTACGCCCCGCCACCACTGGTCGGACGTCGACCAGCCCTCGACGCAGGCGATGGGCAACGCCGAGCTGTGCAGGGGTAGTCGGGCCAGTTCGGCGCGGCTGAGGCGGACCGTGCCCGAACGTCCCGTGACGACGAGTCGCCAGGCGTCCTCGCCCGTTTCCGCCGCGTCGATCCCGGCGTAGGCGGCCGTCTTGTTGATCTGGAAGCCGTTCGGGCCGGTGCCGGGGTCGGCTCCGCCGTGCGGTGCGAGGAGGGCGGTGCGCCGCAGGCCGTCGAAGCCCTGCCCGACCGTCGTGGCGAACAGCAGGAGCGAGCCGCCTCCGACGAACCACAGGGCGCCGCGCCGGGAGACGGTCGGCTGGTCCGGATCCGGGGGGACCAGGTCGTCCGTCTCCTCGTCCCGCAGCCGGCGCACGTTGCGTACCGCCGCCGGGATCTTCAGGACGGCGTGGGCGACGAACGCGGCGAAGAACACCCAGGCGCCGTAGAAGTGCAGGGGGTAGAAGGAGCCGGGGAAGACGTAGTCGAGCTGGATGTTGAGGACGCCGGTCACGAACTCGAAGAGGCCGCCGCCGACCAGCAGGAGCAGGGAGATCCGTTCCAGGGCGTGGGCGAGCGAGCGGGCCGGCGGCAGGGCGAACAGCTTCGGCACGACCGACCACAGTTTGGCCAGCAGGACGGGGACGAGGGTGATGCCGAGGGTGACGTGGACGCCCTGGGTGAGCCGGTACAGCCAGTGCGGGTTCGTCGGCCAGGCGAAGAGGTAGAAGCCGAGGACGCCCTTGTCGGGTGTCTTGTCGTTCACCGGCGACAGGTCCGGGTTGTAGGCGGCGTACGAGACCAGGCCCGTCACGAACAGCACGGTGATGCCGGCGAGCAGGACGAGGCCGAGCACGGCGGTGAAGCGTGGGCCGCGCAGGGGGCTGCGCCAGAAACCGGGTGCGGTGGGGAGCGAGGGGGCGGGCATGTCCCGACGGTAGGCCGGGGCACCCCCGGGAAAGGGGGCGCGACCCATGACGAAACGCTGACGTCCGGCCCGGACGGCGGTCCGTGGCCCCTCGCCCGGCCTAGCGTGCCGATGTGACCCGCACCCTGCGCTCCACCGAGCCGCGCGCCCCGCTCTCCGGCGGCATCACCCGCGACCTCCGCCGCGACCTGTACGCCGCCGGGGCCGCCGCCCTGCTGGTGACGGCGGCCGTACTAGTCGGCCGCCACATCCAGGACGCCCACCACACACTGCGCGTCAACTGGCCCCCGCTGCTCGGCACCTGGCGCCCCCACGTGGGCCCGGGCACACCGGCCGCCGTCCTGTCGGCGGCGGCGACCGTGGCGTACGGCCCCGCCCTGGCCGCCCGACTGCCCTGGCGCGCGCTGCTCGCGACGGCCTGGGGCACGTCCACCGCCTGGATCCTCTCCCTGGCCCTGATTGACGGCCGGCAGCGGGGCGTCGCCGGCCGGCTCACCACCCGCCACGAATACCTCCAGGTCATCGACCGCTTCGACGACATCCCCGGCACCCTGCGTGACTTCACCCACCACATCCTTCTCCACTCCCCCGACAACTGGCCCGCCCACGTCGCCGGTCACCCGCCGGGGGCCACCCTCACCTTCGTCCTGCTCGACCGGATCGGGCTGCGGGGCGGCGGCTGGGCCGGAGTCTGGTGCGTGACCGTCGGTGCGACGGCGTGCGTGGCCGTGCTGGTCGCGGTGCGGGCGCTGGCCGGGGAGGGGCTCGCACGGCGGGCGGCACCGTTCCTCGTGCTCGCCCCGGCGGCGGTGTGGATGGGGACGTCGGCCGACGCGTACTTCGCGGCGGTCGCCGCGTGGGCCGTGGCACTGCTGGCGCTCGCGGTCACCGGGCGATGGGTGGGGTGGGCGGCCGGCTCGGGGCTGCTGTTCGGGCTCACCTGCTACCTCTCCTACGGCCTCACGCTCTTCGCGCTCATCGGCGCGGCGGTGCTGTGGCTCGGCCGGCACCGCGTCCGGGAGCGGCCGGTGCTGCTCGTGCTCTTCCTCGCCGGTCTTGCCGTCGTGCCGACGGCGTTCACCCTCGCCGGGTTCGACTGGTGGGAGGCGTACCGGCTGCTCGTCACGCGCTACTACCAGGGCGCGGGCGGCGTGCGCCCGTACGGCTACTGGGTGTGGGCCAATCTCGCGTGCACGGTGCTGATCACGGGCCTGGCGACGGCGGCGGGGCTGCGGCGGACCGCCGTGGCACTGATCCGCGACCAGGACGGCGTCCGCCTCGCCCTCCTCGTGGCCGCCACCCTCTCCGCCCTCCTGGTCGCCGACCTTTCCGGAATGAGCAAGGCCGAGACGGAACGCATCTGGCTGCCCTTCGCGATGTGGCTGCTCCCGTCCTGCGCCTTCCTCACCCGCCCCCGCGCCTGGCTCGCCGCTCAGGCGGTGCTCGCGCTGCTGCTCAACCATCTGCTGCTCACCGGGTGGTGAGCCCCGGGCGGGATACGCAGGACCAGGAGCAGGCCGCGCCGGGAGGTGGATCAGGTTCCGTCGTGCGGATGCCTGGGGTGCTCGGGATTGCGGTGACTGGTGTCGCACCATGGGTAGGTCCTGCTGCGTCGGCAGGTGCACAGCGCGACGCAGAAACGGTCGGACGACACGGTGGTGCCGTCGTCCAGGGTCACCTCCACCGGGCCTTCGATCAGTAGGGGTCCCGTGCGCTGGGCCACTATGCGGCGGCGACGTTCATCCGAGTCGTACAGCACGAATGATCACCAGCTCTTCCTTCTCGTCGTCGTCCACGTCTGCGTCTGCGTCTGCGCCTGCGCCTTCGCCTTCGCCTTCGATCAGGCCGCAGGCTCGCAGCCAGCCGTTCCGGGAGCGCAGGACGGGGCCGAAGGTGATGGGGTGGTGCTCCATGATTTCGGCGCGCAGGGCCGTCGCCCGCAGCTGCCGCAGGGATTTCTCCGGGTCGCTCAGGGCGGACTGGACCAGGAGCAGCACTCCGCCGGGCCGCAGGAGCGCGGGCGCGTCCTCGCATATGCGGTCCAGCACGAGACGGCCGTCGTGCCCGGCGTCCCAGGCCCGCGCCGCACCCCGCCGGGGGCACGAGGCGGCGGGGGCCGGCACGTACGGCGGGTTGGACAGGATGAGGTCGAAGGAGCGGCCCGACACCGGAGCCAGCAGGTCGCCGCGCCTGACGCGCAGCGGGAGGCGGGCCAGCATCGCGTTGACCTTGGCGTTGAAAGCCGCCCGCCAGGAGATGTCGACGGCCGTGACGCGTGCGCCGAGCCGGGCCGCGGCCAGGGCGACGGCTCCGGTTCCCGTGCCCACATCGAGGACTTCGGCCTGTGCGGGGAGGGGTTCGTGGAGAAGGTGCCGGAGGAGCAGGGCGGTGTCGTCCTGGGGGGTGTAGACGCCGGGCAGGGTGACCGTGGTCATGAGGTTCCATATCCGGTTCCCGCGCGCGCGAGAGCCTGTTCGTCGCTGGCACGCCGGTCAGACAGATATGCGCAGCGACGACTCCCCGGTCCGCCACGCGCCGAGGAGACGCTCGGCGAGGCGGTCTTCGAGATACGTGGTGGCGTCCACGCCGAAGGCGATGTCGGCGTCGAGGTGGGGCTCCTCCTCCAGAAGGCCCACGACGACTTCCCGGCGGACGATCTGCTCGTGCACGGCGTCGGCCTCGATGTGCTCGTCGTAGAAGTGCTCGGCGGCCGGTCCGGCGCCGGTGCGCCGCATGGCCTGGGCGAGGCGCCGCGAACCCGGGGACGAGGTGATCTCGACGGTGGCGAAGTGTCCCACCAGGGCCCCTCGCAGGGCGCGGTGCAGGCCGAACAGGGACATCATGTTCACGACCGCGAGGGCTTCGGCACCGGCCGCGTCGAGATAGTGCCCGTAGGAGGTGTCCAGGTCGAGGTCGGCCATGAGGTCGGCGAACAGGCGGGCGTGCACGCGATCCGCGCGGCCTCCTCCGAACTCGTCGAACTCCACGGCCGCCATTCCGGCCTTCGCCCTCCCCCACAGCCGGGGCAGGACCCAGGCGTGCGGGTCGGCTTCCTTGAGGTGGTAGAGCGACCGCTGGGCGGCGTATTCGCGCACCTGCCACAGCTCACCCTCGTGCTGCAGGAAGTGGCTTACTCCGGTGCCGTCGACGGGCTCGACGAGCAGCTCCTCCACCGCCTCGTCGGCACGCCTGTGCCGGGGCGCCGCGTCGCGGAGGGCCCCGAGAAACAGCTGCTCGAGGGCGCCCCGTACCTCGAGCAGGTCGGGATCCCATTCGCGGTCGGCGTCGACGTCGGCGAATCCCCGGTAATGCAGCTCGTAGCAGATGTACAGGGCGAGCTGGAGATCGTCTCCGAGCGGGGTGGCCCGGAGAACCGCCCGGTCGTCCGGGAGCGGTCCCGTGTTCCGCAGGTATGCGCTGATCGCCGACGAGATCAGGCCTCGGGCGGGCGGCAGGGTGGGCTCTCTCGTGGGCACAGACACGGGCACAGACACAGGCACAGGCACAGATATAGGCACGGGCACGGGCACATCCATGGACACCGAGTACCCGTCATCAGGGACCTCACCGTTGCCAGGGACCTCACCTGTCCGTCCGGATCCGTACCGACGGGTGGGTCACGGTCCACGGGGTACGCGAGCAGGCATGAGCGAGCACGAGCAGACACGGCCCACCCCTCCGTCGCAGGCGCCCGGGGAGAGCGGCGACCCGGAGGCCCGGAGGGAGGCGGAGGAAGCGGTGCGTTCCCATCCCCGTCCTCATCCCCGTCCCCGGCCCCATCCCCCTCTCCATCCCCATCCCCGCACACAGACCGACGAGGCCGACGAGGCCGACGGTCCGTCGGACGCTTCAGACAGGCCGGCTGAATAGGCCGGCCGGGCGCAGGACCGTACCGTGACCGGTCTCGATCCGTTCACCGACCTGCTCGACTACCCGTTGTACGTCGTGACGGCGGAGGCTGCCGGTGAGAGGGCCGGCTGTCTGGTCGGATTCGGTTCGCAGTGTTCGATTCGGCCCGCCCGGTTCATGGTCTGGCTGTCCAAGGCCAACAGGACGTACCGGGTGGCCGAGCGCGCCGAGCGGCTCACGGTTCATCTTCTCCGCCGCGACCAGGACCGGCTGGCCCGGCTCTTCGGCGGCGAGACCGGCGACCACGCCGACAAGTTCACCGGCGTCGCATGGCACCCGGGACCGCGCGGGTCCGTGGTCCTCGACGACGCCCCCGCATGGTTCGTCGGTCGCGTGGAGAGCCGGATCGACGGTGGCGACCACGTCGGATTCCTGCTCGCTCCGGAGGCCGCCGGCAACCTGGTGGGCGATCGAACCCCGCTGCTGTCGCTCGACGACGCGCGTGGCATCACGCCGGGCCACCCGGCGGACTGACCGTCACCCCGGCCCGAGGCCCTTTCCGTTGCCGCGCGCTGCCCGGACATGGAAGTGGTGAGAGGGGGCAGGAGACGCTCATCCTACTTTCGAGCGAAGGCGGCACCGTGACCTTTTCCGTGAATGCCCGCGAAGCGACGGCCGTCAGCACGGAAACGCCCGCCGTCATGGATGACCTGCCGTGGATCGAGGACGCCGGGAAGGTCGCCCCCAAGGACGCGCGGGTGCTGTCCAAGCTGTTCCTGGACCGGCTGCAGACCTTAGAGGAAGGCACCCCCGAGTATCAGTACGCCCGCAACACGCTGATCGAGATGAACGTGTCGCTGGTGTCCTTCGCGGCGCGCCGGTTCCGCAACCGGGGCAGCGGCGAGATGGAGGACGTCATCCAGGTCGGGACGATCGGTCTGATCAAGGCCATCGACCGGTTCGACCTGAGCCGCGAGGTCGAGTTCACCTCCTTCGCGATCCCCTACATCGTCGGCGAGATCAAGCGCTTCTTCCGCGACACCACCTGGGCCGTCCACGTTCCGCGACGCCTGCAGGAACTGCGGGTCGACCTCGCCAAGAGCAAGGAGACCCTCACCACCACACTGGGCCGGGCGCCCACGGTGAACGAACTCGCGACCCATCTGGACCGGACCGAGGAGGAGGTCGTCGAGGGTCTCGTGGCCGCCAACGGGTACATCGCCGGCTCCATCGACACGGCGGGCAGCGACGACGAGGCCGACGACGCGCCGACGTACGCCGACACCATGGGCGACGTCGACCCGGCACTGGACCTGTTCGAGGACCTGCACGCGCTCGCCCCGCTGCTGCAGCAGCTCGACGACCGGGAACGGGCCATCATCGAGATGCGCTTCGGCCAGGAGATGACCCAGGCGCAGATCGGCCGCGAACTGAACGTGTCCCAGATGCACATCTCCCGTCTGCTGAACCGCACGCTGACCAAGCTCCGCAGCGGACTCCTGCCCGGCTGAGCCCGGCGCCGGATGACATCACCTGTCGCTGGTGAACGACCTGCTTCGCCTCGGCGGCCACGGGCGGCGCGGCCGGTGGCCTGGCCGGTCCGGCCAGCGCGGTGTTTTTCTCGCCGCAGGCGCAGGGTCTGAATCAGGACACCGGGGTCACGGTCGTCCGGGTCCCTCACGGCCAGTGGCGGGCGCTGCTGCCGGCCTACCACCTTCCCGGAGACATCGCCCTCGCGGTCGCCCGCACCAAGCGCGGCCGCCCTCCCGTCTGCCTGGCCGTCCCCGCGACCGCCCTCGCCCTGGAAGCCCTGCGGACCTGCAACGAGGAACACGCCGTTCCTTCCTCCCCTACGAGGCGGTGCAGACGGTCAACGTGGGGCTCCCGCATCCGCCGCCCGGCGCCCGGCGCCCGGGCACGCGAAGCCCCCGGGACTCGCGAAGGAGTCCCGGGGGCCGTGGTGCGCCGAGCCCTGCCGGGTCAGGCGCGCGGGCCGCCGAACTGGCCGCCCGTGCCGTAGTAGGTGCCCAGCTCGTCGTGGTAGCCCCGGTCCCCGAGGTGCTTGTCACGGTGGAACTCCGGAGCGTCCTTGATCTCCTGCTTGGTGCGGTCGACGAAGACCTTCCGCTCGTTCGTGTCGATGGCGACGACCGTGCTCGCCGGGAGCAGGACCTCCTTGCCGAAGATCCACACACCGGTGTCCACCACCAGATAGGCGTCGTCCGCCTCGTCGGAGTGCTTGTCGACCTTGCCGATGCCGCCGTCCGTGGCCTCGACCTTGTATCCGGTGAGGTCGGCGCCCGCCGGACCGCCCGCGGTCGAATTGTAGCTCCACATATTCTCAGTCACGCGAAAACAACTCCTTTTTTGAATTACACCGGGCCGGTCGGCTACCAGCGATACCAGCGGCCACTTCCGCCCTTCGGACGGGCGACAAAGCCGACCAGCCACAGGACCAGGACCACAATTGCAATCCACCACAGGATTTTCACCGCGAAACCCGCACCGAAAAGGATCAGGGCCAGCAGAAGAACGAGAAGCAGGGGAACCATCGTTATCAACCTCCAAAACTCCGATTGCCCTGCCTTCCTCCATCCATGTCTACGGGTTTGAAAATCAGCCGGAATTCTCTGATGCCCGGAATGAGTGTGAGGTTTAACATGAGAGGGGCGCGAGCACGACGTCGTGGACCCGAGGCGGAGGAGGTGCGGCCGTATGGCCATCTTCCTGTTCCTGCTCCTCGTGGCCCTCGTCCTGGGACTCATCGGCGCGGTGGCGGAGGGCCTGTTCTACCTGCTGCTCATCGGCATCGTGGTCTTCGCGGCCGACCTCGCCTTCTTCGGCGTACGAACGTCGTCCCACCGCTCGCACCGCGCTCCCCGATGACGGTGCAGGGCCGCGCGGGCGGCGTTGGCGCCCGGGGCCCCGTGGACACCCCCGCCGGGGTGGGCACCGGCGGCGGCGAGGAAGAGCCCGCGCACCGGGGTCTCCGGACGTCCGGTGCCGGGCAGGGGCCGGAAGACCAGCTGCTGGTGGAGAGCGGTGGTGCCGCCGTTGATCGCACCGCCGTGCAGATTGCGGTCGAGCGTCTGGAGCGTCGGCGGAGCCAGGACGCGCCGGGCCCGGACCAGGGACCGGAACCCGGGAGCGAACCGCTCGACCTGGCGTTCGACCCGGTCGGCCATCACCTCCTGCTCCTTCTCGTCCCAGGTGCCGGTCAGCCCTTCGTCACCGGCGTCGGAGGCGATCCGTTGCGGTACGTGGGTGTAGGCCCAGGCCGACTCCGTCCCGCGGGGCGACCGCGTGGGGTCGGCCGTCGTCATCTGGCCGAACAGCGCGAAGGGGCGGTCGGGCACGGCGCCCGTCGCGATCTGGGCGGCGAACCTGGTGAGTTCGTCCAGTCCGTCGGCCAGGTGGACGGTCCCGGCGCGACGGGCCTGTTCCACCTGCCAGGGCACGGGAGCGTCGAGCGCCCAGTCGACCTTGAAGGTCGCGAAGTCCCACTCGAACCGCCTGAGGTCGGCCAGCAGCTGGGGCGGCAGCTGCTCCGGGTCCAGGAGGTCGCCGTAGAGCGCGGGCACCGACACGTCCGCCAGCACGGCACGGCCCGCCGCGAGGCTGTCGCCGTCGGCGGTGCGCACGCCGACGGCCCGCCCGTCGCGGACGACGATCCGGCTGACGCGCTGTCCGCAGCGCACGTCACCGCCGCGGGCGCGAAGTCGCCGTACGAGTGCGTCGGTCAGGGCGCCGGAGCCGCCGACCGGCACGGGGAAGCCGTACGTCTGCCCGAGCATGGACATCAGCCAGCCGAAACCGCCGCTGCCCGCGGCCTCCGGCGCCAGATCGGCGTGCAGGGCGTTGCCGGCCAGGAGCAGTCTGCCGCCCTCGCCCGCGAACTCCTCCGCACCCATGCGCCGTACCGGCAGCAGGAGGGTGCGGGCCAGCCGCAGCCCGCCCGCGGCCCGCAGCCGGAGGGCGAGCCGAGCCGTGGCCCGCAGCGGAGGGAAGGGCGTGAACAGGGCGTCCAGGAGGTCGCGGCGCAGCCGTTCCCAGACCTCGTGCAGCCGCCGCCAGGCGTCCCCGTCCCCGGCCGCGAAGGTGTCGAGGCTCGCGGCGGTGGCGTCGATCCGGCGGTCGAGGACGGCGCAGCCGCCGTCGGTCAGGGGATGGGCCAGGACGCACGGCGCATGGCTCCACCGCAGTCCGTGCTCCTCCAGGCGCAGACCGCGCAGCACGGGGGACGCGGCGGCCAGCGGGTAGAACGAGCTGAAGAGGTCGCTGACGAACTCGGGGTCCACTCCCCTGTCGTGCCGCACGGCGCCGCCGGGCGCGCGCTGTTCCTCGAGGACCTCCACGCTCCAGCCGGCGTCGGCCAGGAGGTTCGCCGCCACCAGACCGTTGGGCCCGGCCCCGATCACCACCGCGTCAGGCATCGCCGCCGCCCGGGGCACGCGGCCGGGCCTTCGTACCGCCCGCCGTAACGTTCTCCGCCGTAGCGTTCTCCGTCTCGCAGATACGGGCGAGGCGGGCCAGCATGGCACGGTGCCGCAGCTGGATGGCGACCTCCGCCGCCGCGTTGTGGAGCAGGCCGCCGACGCCTTGCAGCGGATGTTCGTCCACGATGACCAGGCACTCCTCGCCCCATGGGCGCAGCTCCAACGCGATCCGCGCCGTCCCGGCCGCGCCCGCCTTCGCCTCCAGTTCCAGGGTGGTCGGTTCCTCGCACCGCCGTACGACCGTCTCGTTGGTCAGGTGGGCCGGGCCGAGCCGGACCTCGTAGGAGAGCGCGGCGCCCACCTCCGGCCAGCGGCCCCGCGTCTGCCGCGACGCCGAGGTTCCCACCACCCACTCCGTGTAACGGTCGCCGTCCGACAGGACGGACCACACCGTCCGTGGACTCGCCTTGACCAGCCGATGCCTGACTGCCACGGGACCTCCCGCTGTCGTCACGTTCCGCCGTCGTCTTCCGCTGTCGTCACGTTCGTCCCCGAGTTCCCCCTGCCGAGCGCCGCCAATCACGGGCCGGCGTGGGCGAGTGGCTGGGCGTCGTAGGTGATGCGGACGACGCCGTCGGGGTCGCGTCGCGTGTCGCCTCGTACGCCGAAGACGCCGCGGAGGGTGTCCGGGGTCAGGACCTCCAGGACGGGGCCGGCCGCGATCACCGCGCCCTCGTGCAGGACGACCAGGTGGTCGCAGAGCCGGGCGGCCAGGTCCAGGTCGTGCAGGACGGCCAGGGTGGTGATGCCGGTGCTGCGGATGAGGTCCAGGAGTTCGAAGCGGGCGCGGATGTCGAGGTGGTTGGTGAGTTCGTCCAGGACGAGGAGCTGCGGCCGCTGGGCCAACGCCCGGGCGAGCAGGACGCGTTGGCGTTCGCCGCCGGAGAGGGTGGCGTAGTCGCGGTCCGCGAAGGGGGTGACTCCGCAGCGGGAGACCGCCTCGGCGACGGCCTCGCGGTCCTCGGCGCCGTCGCGGCCCATGAGGCCGTGGTGCGGGGTGCGGCCGAGGGCCACGATCTCCGTCACCGTCAGTCCGGTGGTGGTGCCGGCGTCCTGGAGGACGGCGGCCGTGCGGCGGGCGGCGGTGCGGGCGGAGAGCTCCCACACGTCGTCGCCGCCCACCCGGACCACGCCGTCGGCCGGTCGCAGGGAGCGGTAGACGGTGCGGAGGAGAGTGGACTTGCCGCTGCCGTTGGGGCCGACGAGTCCGACGACATCGCCCTTGGCGGCCTCCAGGGTGACCTCGCGGAGGATCGGCTTGCGGTCCAGGGTGATGTGGAGCTGGTCGACGGTCAGTTTCATACGGTGTCCAGGCCCCCCTGATCAGGAGTCATACGGTGTCCAGGCCCTTGTTGCGGCGCAGCAGCCACAGGAAGAAGGGGGCGCCGAGCAGGGCGGTGAGGATGCCCAGCGGGAGTTCGTTGGGGCGGGTGAGGGTGCGGGAGAGCAGGTCCACGAGGACCAGGTAGACGGCGCCCAGGAGTGCGGTCAGGGGCAGGAGGCGGCGGTGGTCGGCGCCCACGGTGAGGCGGACCAGGTGGGGGATCATCAGGCCGACGAAGCCCACCCCGCCCGCGACGGCGATGACCGTGCCGGTGAGCAGGGCGCTGATGACCAGCAGGGCGGCGCGCAGCCGGTTGACGTCCACGCCGAGGGCGGTGGCGGACTCGTCGCCGGCGAGGAGGGCGTTGAGGCGCCGCCCGAACAGGGTCAGCAGAACGGTGCTCACCAGGACGACGACCGCGACGGTGGGCAGCTGGCTCCACTGCGCGCCCGCGACGCTGCCGAGCATCCAGAACATCACGGTCCGCAGCTCGGTGGGGGTCGCCAGCAGCTGCACGAAGCTGGTCACCGACAGCAGGACGTAACCGACCGCGACCCCGGCCAGCACCACCCTGGTGGGGGCGAGCCGGCCTTGTCGCTGCCCCAGGACGAAGACCAGGGCTCCCGCCGCCAGGGCTCCGACGAACGCCGCGCCCGACACGCCCAGTCCGCCGAGTGCGACGCCGCCGAGCGTGATGACCAGCACCGCGCCGAGCGAGGCGCCGTAGGAGAAGCCCAGGACGACCGGGTCGGCGAGCGGGTTGGAGACCAGGGTCTGCAGCACCGCCCCGGCCACCGCCAGTCCCGCGCCGACCAGTGCGGCCAGCACGACCCGGGGGGCCCGGAAGGTCCAGACGATCTGGTCCAGTGCCGGGTCTTCGGTGGCGCCCAGGCCGGTGACGTGATGCAGGAGGATCCCCCACACGTCACCGACCGGGATGTTGACGGCGCCGATGCTCACGGCCAGCACCATGACCGCGACGAGCACGGCCGTCAGGACGGCGACGGCGAGAGACAGCCTGAGGCCGTTCAGACCTTGTCGGGGTGCAGCGCCTCGGCGATCTTCTCGACCGCCAGGTCGTTGCTGGGGCCGAGGTACATCGAGTCCGAGAGCGCCACGTACGTGTTGTTCTTCGCGGCCGGCCACTGGGGGAACTCCTTCAGCAGTTTCTTGGCGTAGGCCGCCGGGTCCGGGTCGTTGTAGCCGATGACGACGAGCGCGTCGACGTCGGTGGCGGCCACCTTCTCCTTGCTCAGGTCGGCGAAGGACGTCTCGGAGGCGTTCTCGAAGGCGTTGGTGCCGCCGGCCTTGGCGAGGATGTCGTTGTAGATGCCCTTGGCGACGACCGAGCTGAAGTCGTTGCCGCCCATGGCCATGTTGGAGAACAGCACCATGACCTTGGGCTGCTTCTCGCCCTTCACCTTGGCGGCGATGCCGGCGACGCGCTTCTGCGAGGCGGCGATCAGCTTCTCGGCCCGTTCGGAGACGTTGAAGACCCTGCCCATGTCGCGCAGCAGCGTGTAGCTGTCGGCGATGGTCATCTTCGAGGTGTCCTGGTCGCAGCCCTGGGGCGACACATACGTGTGGGCGCCGGCCTGCTTCAGCTGCTCGCGGGTGGCGAAGCCGTTCTTCTCGTCGAAGCCGTACGCCGTCGTCGACAGCACCAGGTCGGGGCGCAGCCCGATCATCGCCTCGCGCGGGATGTCGTAGGCGTCGTTGAGCTTCACGTCACCCGTGGGCAGCGCCTTGATGGCCGCGGCACGGCCGGAGACCTCGGACATGCCGTAGCTCTGCTGGTTGGCGACGATCCTGTCCTGGACGCCGAGGGCGAGCAGCGTGGAGACCTCGGCGACCGAGGCGCCGTTCATGAGGACGACGCGGCTGGGCTCCTCGGTGAACTTCTCGGAGACTCCGCAGTTCTGGAGGGTCACCGGGTAGCCGGACTTCGCGGCGACCGCGGACGTGTCCCCGGCGGCGCTGTCGGTGTCGGTCGAGGAGTCGGCGCAGGCCGTGGTGACCAGACAGAGGGCGCCGGCCAGGGCGACGGCGACCGGCCGTTTCTTCGACATGCTGGCTCCTTGGTGCGGGGCTCGTGAGGGTGGGCGAGGGGGTCTGCTCCAGTAGTCGGAGGCGGGGCGAGCCGAGTTCCCGGCGAGGCCCAACTACTTTGCGGGAGACGGGAGATGGCCCGGTGCTGGCAGCGAGCCGGTGCTGACGCAGTGGTCGAGGTAGCGCAGGACGAGGTCCCGGCCGACGGTCGGGGAGGCGATGCCGCTGCCGCGCAGACCGTTCACGACGTTGTCGGCGCGGACGTGCCCCAGTCGGAGGTCGCCGTCGGTACCCGGGGAGTCGAAGAAGGCCAGCGTGGTCGCCGCCACCCCGGAGGACGCCGGGAGTTCGGCTGTCCACCGGGCCAGGGGCAGGCGCCGCAGCGGATAGCCGTACTCCTCCAGCCAGTCGTAGACGTCGCTCAGCCGCACCGGGGACACGGCCGCGTGGTTGTAGACGGTCGCGTGCGGTGGTCCGAGAGAGAGGTGGACGACGGCCCGGGCGATGTGGTCGACCGGGGTCCAGGTCTCCTCCTCGAACAGTTCGGGGACGATCCCGGCGGGCACTCCGGCGCGCAGCACGCTCCACAGGAAGTCCCGCTCGTTCACGTAGCCGGTCTCGTACGGGCCGACGACCCTGCCGAGCCGGTGCACGGTGACCGGCAGGCCCCGCTCGGCGGCCTGTTCCAGCAGGCGCTCGGCGGCCCACTTCGACTGCTGGTAGCCGTAGCGCAGTCCGGGGTGCGATGGGAGGAACGCCTCGGGCACCTCGGCGCCGAGGGCGCCGAGGGCGAGGGGCGGGGCCACGGAGAGGGTCGACACGAAGTGCAGGGGGACCGGGCGCCCGGCCGCCAGGCGCAGCAGTTCCCTGGTCGACTCGGTGTTGGCGGCGCGCAGAGTGCCGTACTCGCGCATGATGCTGACGGTCGCCGCGCTGTGGAAGATCGCGTCGCTGGTGCGGGCGAGCTCGGCGAAGAGCGCCTCGGACAGGCCCAGACGGGGTCGGGCGAGATCCGCGGGAAGCGCCGTGACGCGTGCGCGCGCCGCGTCCGGAAGGTGGATCCGGTGCGTGTCCAGGGCCTGCTGGATGCGGGTGGTGGCCTCGGCGGGGCTCGGGGCACGGACGGTGCAGACGACCTCCGCGCCGGTGCTCGTCAGGAGCTGGGCCAGCAGGTGCACGCCGACGAAGCCGGTCGCGCCGGTGAGCAGGATCCGGTCCGGTGTACCGGCCGCGCGGGGGCCGTCGCCGGGGCGGATGTCCGGGTCGAGGACGGTGTCGGCGAGCAGGGCCGGTGGCGGGCCGGAAGGTGCCGGGCGGGCCCGCTGTCGCAGGAGACGCGCGAGTCCGGCGGGGGTCGGGTGCTGGAAGATCCAGGCGACCTTCACGTCACGGCGCAGTGCGACACCGAGGCGGTTGGCGACCTGGATGGCCTGGAGGGACTGGGCGCCCAGATCGAACACGTCGTCCTGGGCGGAGACGGCGGCCACGCCGAGCACCCGCTGCCAGACGGCGGCGATGACGCCTTCCAGCGTGCCGGACCCGGAAGGCGCGGGGCCCGGTGTCCTCGTCGCGAGCGCCTTCCGGTCGGTCTTCCCCGAACTCGTCCGGGGCAGGCGGTCCAGGAACTCGACCGCCGAGGGGATCACCGCCGCCGGCAGCGTCGCCCGGAGGTGGTCCCTGAGCGGGGCCACGGCGGGGGCGGGCCCGTCCGGGACGACGTACGCGACCAGGCGCCGGATCCCGTCCTCCCCCACCTGTCCGACCACGGCGGCGTCCCGCACTCCCGGGTGGGCCAGCAGGGCGCTCTCCACCTCGGCGGGGTGCACGCGATGCCCGCTGATCTTGAACTCGGTGTCGGACCGGCCCAGGTGACGCAGTTGCCCGTCCTCGCCGATCCGTACCAGGTCGCCGGTGCGGTAGGCGCGGGGTGCTCCGGGGATCACGTGGAGGGGCGCGAAGCGGGCGGCGTCCGGAAGCCGGCTCCCCCGGTAGCCGACGGCCAGGGTGTCGCCCAGGAGGTGGAGTTCGCCGTCGACGACCGCGGCACGGGTGCCGGGCAGCGGGAGCCCGATGGGTACGTCCCCCGGTGCGAGGGCGGGGTCGTGGAGGTCGGCGACGGTCGCGACCACGGTGGCCTCGGTCGGGCCGTAGGTGTTCAGCAGCCGGACCGAGGTGCCGACGGCCCGGCGCCAGCGGTCGACCCGTTCGGGCAGGGCCGCCTCGCCGCCGATGACGACGGTCCGCACCTCGGCGGGGAGTGCGGCGGCACCGGTCGAGACGGCGTACGCCACTTCGTGCCAGTAGGCCGTGGGCAGGTCGAGGAAGGTGATCCGCGAGCGGGCGCAGGCGTCCAGGAAGCCGGGGACCGAGTCGGTCATGTCGTCGGTGCGGACGACGAGCGTGGCGCCCGCGCACAGGGTGAGGAAGATCTCCTCGACACTGGTGTCGAAGTGCAGGGGTGCGAACTGCAGGACCCGGTCGTCGTGTCGCGGGCCGTAGCGGTGGCCGGCGCCGGTGACGAAGTGGGCGAGGGCCCGGTGACCGATCTCGACGCCCTTGGGGCGCCCGGTGGAGCCGGAGGTGTGCAGGACGTACGCGAGGTCGTCCGGAGCCGGGGCGGTCGGCCGACCGGTGCCGGGTGCTGTCATGACCTCGGCGTAGGTGCCGCTCGTGAGGGTCAGCGCGGGCCGGGCGTCCGCCAGCAGCTCGGCCCGGCGCGCCTCGGGTGCCGTCGGGTCGAGCGGGCAGTAGGCGGCGCCAGAGAGCAGGACGCCCAGAACGGCGGTGACCGCGTCGATGCCGCGCGGGAGGGCCACGGCCACCAGGTCCCCGGGCCCCACCCCACGGGCGGCCAGCCGGCGGGCGAGGTCATGTGCCGAGGCGAGGAGTTCCGCGTACGTCACACCGCGGCCGGCGTGCTCCACGGCCACGCGGTCGCCGCGCCGGGCCGCCCGGTCGGCGATCAGGTCGAGTACCGGGCGGGCCGGGCCGGGCAGCGGGCCGCCGTCCAGGACGGGGACCGCCTCGCGCGGCGGTAGGGCGCCGAGCGGCCGGTCGGGGGCGGCGACGGCCTCGGTCAGCAGCGCGAGCAGCCCCTCCTGGAAGGCGACGACGTCCGTCTCGTCGTAGAGGTCGGGGTGGGCGTCCACGGCGATGCGCAGTCCCGCGCCCTCGGAGCGGTCGTAGACGTTGACGGACAGGTCGTCCACCGGGCCGGCGGAGACGTTGTGGACCGTGCTGCGGTGTCCGGCGAAACGGAGGTCGTAGGCGAAGGGCATGATGTTGACGCCCGGTCCTGACAGCCGGCGCTGTCCGCCGACGAGTCCGAGGTCGCGCCGCAGGTGTTCGTAGCGGTAGCGCTGGTGGGGCAGGCCGGCCCGCAGTTCCCGGGAGACGCGGGCCGCGAGGTCGCGCAGGGTGTCCGAGGCGCTGACGGGGACGCGCAGGGGCAGGATGTTGCGGACCGTGCAGGGGACGCGCAGGGAGACGGAACCGAGGCGGCCCATCGTGGGCAGGCCGAGGACGATCTCCGGGGCGCCGGTCGCGCGGTGCAGCCGGGCCGCCGTGACCGCCAGCAGTACCTCGGACCAGGTGACCTTCAGGTCGCGGGCGACGGCGCGGAGGGTCTCGGTCCGCGCCGCGTCGAGATCGGCGACGCGGCGGTGGAAGGTGCGGGCGGGCAGGGCCGCACGGCTCGCCGGGGTCGCCACGGACGGACGGTCGGCGTACCGGTCCGTCCAGTAGGCGCGGTCCTCGGCGGAGCGGGGCGACCCGCGGTAGGCGCGCTCCTCGTCCCGTACCGAGGCCAGGGTGCCGAAGCCGCTGTCCGCCACCGGCGCGCCCGCCGACAGTGCCGTGTAGACCTCGGCGACCCTGCGGGCGACCAGCGCCAGGCCGAAGCCGTCGAGGGCGATGTGGTGGACGCGGTGGTACCAGAGGTACTCCCGCGGTGCGATCCGCAGCAGGGCGTGGCCGAAGAGAGGGCCGCGGGTGAGGTCGACGGGGCGGGCCAGGTCCGCGTCCATCCAGGCCAGGGCCGCCGTGTGCGGGTCGGGTTCGTCGGTGAGGTCGGTCGTGTGCAGCCGCCAGTCGCCGGCGGGGGCGGGCGTCTCCCAGGGGCGGTCTTCGTCGTCGACGGCGTAGGCGACGTTCAGGGCCTCCGTCTCCGCGACCACGTGGTGCAGGGCCGCGTCGAGGACGGCCGGGTCCACCGGGCCATGGATGTGCGCGTACTCGGCCGTGTTGTAGGCGGGACTGTCCGGGTCGAGCCGCTGGCCGGTCCAGATGCCTTCCTGGGCGGCCAGTAGGGGACGGCGCGTCACCTTTCCTGTTCCAGACGTGTGGAGAGCAGCCGCCACCACTGGGCGAACGAGGTGCACTCGGCGAGTTCGACGAAGGTGATGTCCACGCCGGTCGCCCGCCACCGCTCCAGGAGGGTGGTGATGCGCAGGGAGTCCAGTCCCGCGTGGAGCGGGTTGTCGTCGAGGTCGACTTCGTCGGGCCGCTGGTACAGGTACTCCGCCAGGTCCGCGCGGAAGCCCTCCAGCGTGAGGGGAGCAGGCATGTCGTTCTCTCCATCGGGCCTGTTCGAGGGTCAGTTGACCTTGCGGGCGGAGTCGCCCCAGAAGCGGTCGCGCAGCTCACGGCGCAGGATCTTGCCGCTGGGGTTGCGCGGGACGCTGTCGACGAACTCGTAGCGGGCGGGCAGCTTGAAGCTCGCCAGCCTCGGGACGAGGAAGGTGTGCAGGTCCCTGGGGGTGGGCCGGTGGGCGGGGTCCGGGACGACGAAGGCGTGCACGTACTCGCCCCAGCGTTCGTCGGGGGCCCCGACGACGACGGCCTCGGCCACGCCGGGGTGGCCTTCCAGCACGTTCTCGATCTCGGCCGGGTAGACGTTCTCGCCGGCGACGAGGATCGCGTCCTTGATGCGGTCGCGGATGAAGAGGTAGCCGTCCTCGTCGAGGTAGCCGGCGTCCCCGGTGTGGATCCAGCCGTCGACGAGGGTCTCGGCCGTCTTCTCCGGCAGCCCCCAGTACCCGACCATGCGGGCGGGCGTGGCCAGGCAGACCTCGCCGACCGCGCCCGGCGGGAGTTCACGGCCCTCGCCGTCGATCACCTTGCCGCGTACGCCCGGATACGGCCGTCCGGCGGCCTGCATCAGCGAACCGCCCGGCACATGGGCGGCCGGGGGCAGGCAGACGGCGGTGTTGCCGGTCTCGGTGAGGCCGTAGATCTGGGCGAACTCGCAGTCCAGGACGGCCAGGCTCTCCTCCAGCAGGGCCTCGGAGATCGGGGAGCCGCCGTAGACCGTCTTGCGCAGGGTGGTGAAGTCCTTGGCGGTGACGCCCGGTTCGGTCAGCATCATGCGGAGCATGGCGGGGACCACGCAGGCGGTGGTGATGCCGAGGTCGCGGATGAGGTCGACGGCCTCACGGGCGGCGAAGGCGCGCATCGCGACCACGGTGGTGCCCGCGTTGAAGTTCTGCGTCGCCCACCACAGGCCGCCGATGTGGAAGCCGGGGATGCCGACGAGCGCGATGTCACCGGCCCGCCAGTCGATCCAGTCCAGGCCCTCGCTCGCCAGGGCGTCACGGATCGCGAAGAAACTGCGGTGGGCGAGGACCACGCCCTTGGGCAGTCCGGTCGTGCCACTGGTGTAGAGCTGGGCGACGGGGGTGTCGGGGGTGGCCTCGAACTCCGTGTCGTGGTGCGGGTGCGGAGCGCGCCATCCCTCCAGGGAGCCCAGGTGTACGACGGTTTCGGGCACCGACTCGACGGCCGAGGCGCACTCCTCGTCCAGGAACAGCAGTCGGGTGCCGGAGTCCTGGAGGATGTGGCCGACCTCGGGTGCGGTGAGCCGCCAGTTGACGGGAACAAGGACCGTGCCGCTCTTGGCGCAGGCGAAGAGGATCTCGTAGTAGTGCTCGGACTCCTTGCCGAGGTAGGCGACCCGGTCGCCGGGGGTGAGTCCGGCGGCCCGGAGGGCGTGGGCGAGACGGTTGCTCTCGTGGTGCAGGTCGCCGTAGGTCAGGGTGCGGCCCTCGCAGAGCACGGCCGGGAGGTCCGGTCGGTGCTCGGCGTGGCGGCGGGTGGTCTGGACGAGCGTCTCCATGGTCGGTCCCTTCAGGGAGTCAGGGGACGTTGACGAACGCGAGGGTCGCCTCGCCGTCGCAGCGGCCCGATGCGGCGTCCCAGTAGCGGAAGGCCGTGTCGGCGTGCAGGAACGGGCTCCCGCCGGCCGGGGCACGCCGGGTGACGGACCGGAACTCCATCTCCCCGGAGAATCCGCGTGGATTGATGGGGCGCCGGAAATTCGACGAGAAACGGGCGATGAGAAGGTCCGGGAGCTGATGCTTGAAGAAATCGTCCAGCGTCCATGATGCGAACCCCGAACCCAGCCCCTCCTGCACGGACTTGGCGACGAGGTAATACATCATCTGGTTGAAGCAGATATTCACCTCGACGGAGTTCAGATGGCCGGTGTCGTCGATGTAGCACGATTCCGGGATCGCGAACTCGCAGCGGGCGCCGGCGCGACCGCCCGTTTCTGTCACGACGGCCGAACGCAGGTATCTGCAGTGGTCCTTGTACGGCGTCAGCACGCGCGCCAGCAGGGCTTCGTCCGTCATGCCGCCCTGATCCCGTCGTGCAGCCGTCGTTCGTCGTGCACGGTGACGCGGTAGGAGACGGTCGGCTCGGGCGTGGTCGTGTGCCGGGCGCGGTGGATGAGGCTGCGGTTGTCCCAGACCAACAGGTCGCCCCGCTCGAAGCCCTGTAGGTGGATGCCGTCGTGCTCGAAGGTGTCGTCGAGCTGGCCGGTCGCGTCGAAGAGGCGCTTGAGCAGTTCCTCGTCGAGCGGGCCGCCGTCCACATCCTCGATGCCGACGGTGAAGCCCTCGCTGATGTAGAGAACCGTCTCGCCGGTCATGGGGTGGGTGAAGGTGGTCGGCTGGACGACGGCCGGGGTCTTGCGCTCGACCTCGTCGATGATCTCGGAGAGGGGGCGGTAGACGTCGTGCGGCCGGATCTTGAAGTACTTGCGCACCGAGTGCCTGCACCGCGTTCCGGCGATTTCCTTTTTCAGCTCCTCGGGCAGCTGCTCGTACGCCCGGCCCATGTCGATGAAATAGGTACCGCGGTTCTTCTCCGGAATGACCTGGGGGTAGATGAGGGTGATACCGAAGGGGTCCGGCATGAACTGGTAGTCGGCGTGCCAGAACTTCCCGGTCTTCGGTACGCCGATCTGCTTCCCGTCCTTCGGCACGTTGGAGGAGACGAATATCTCCGGGACCTCCGGGTGCTTGTACATCGGCTCGTAGTAGGTCTCCGGGCGGCCGAGCCGCTTGCCGAGTGCGAGGAACTCCTGGGGGGAGAGATCCTGGCCTTTCAGGACGGCGATCTTCTTCGTGTAGACGGTGTGCTTGAGCGCGGCCACGTCGGCGTCCGAGGCGGTGGTGTGGTCGAAGCCCTCGACCGTGGCGCCGATCGCGGTGCCGGGCTGTTCCTTGATCTGCATGGCGGTGGTTCCTTCCGTGGGTTCAGACGGCCGCGAGTCGGGCGTCGACGAGTCCGGCGAGACGGGCGAGGGTGAGTTCGGGCCCGAGTTCGTCGTCGCCGACGGTCACGCCGAGGTCGCGCTCGATACGGATGCTGATCTCGACCGTCGTCAGCGAGTCGACGTCGAGTTCGCCGAGGGTCGCCTCGGGGCGGATCCGGTCGGCCGGGGCGTCGTGGAGTCTCGTGAGGAGGGCGACGAGTCGGGAGTAGGTGGTGCTCATGGCGTCGTCCGTTCTTGTCGGGAGAGCGCGGAGGGCGAGGAGAGAGAGGAGGGCGAGGAGAGAGAGGAGGGCGAGGAGAGAGAGGAGGGCGAGGAGAGAGAGGAGGGTGAGGAGAGAGAGGAGGGCCAGGTCAGAAGGCAGGAGCCCCAGGTGAGGCCGCCTCCGAAGGCGGTGAGCAGAACGCGGGCGCCGGGTCTGAACGCCTGCGCCGCGAGGGCGAGCGGAATGGACGCGGCGCCCGTGTTGCCGACGGACTCGACATGGGTCACGCACCGCTCGCGCGGAAGCCCGAGGTCGTCGGCCACCGAGTGCAGGATCCGCAGATTCGCCTGGTGCGGTACGAAGTGGTCGACGTCGTCGGTCTTCCAGCCGGCCCGGTCCAGCGCGGTCCGCGCCGACTCCGCCATCCGGGTCACCGCGTGCCGGTAGACCTCCTTGCCGCGCATCGCGAAGTGCCGGTCCGCACGGCTGGGTTCACCCGGCAGGGAGCGTTGGCGGGAGCCGCCGGCCGCGACCGTGATCAGGTCCTCGTGGGTGCCGTCGCTGCCGAGGTCGAAGTGGCCGACCGCGCCGGGCTCGTCGGGGTGACCGGCGCGCAGGACGACCGCTCCGGCGCCGTCGCCGAAGATGATCGCGTTGGCCCGGTCCAGCGGGTCCACGATCGTGGAGTAGGTGTCCGCCCCGATCAGCAGGACCCGTTCGGCCACGCCGGCCGCGATCAGCCCGGCGGCGGAGGCGAGGCCGTAGACGAACCCGGTGCACACCGCGCCGACGTCGAAGGCCGCCACGCCGTCGAGGCCGAGCCGCGCCGCGACCGCGGGGGCGGTGGCCGGGCAGGAGCGGTCGGGGGTCGTCGTGGCGACGACGACGGCGTCGGCCGTGTCCGTGCCGGCGGAGGCGAGGGCCGCACGGCCGGCTTCGACGGCCAGGTCGGAGGTTGCCTGCCCCGGCTCGACGACGTGCCGCTGCCGGATCCCGGTCCGGGCACGGATCCACGCGTCGTCGGTGTCGAGCCGCCGCGCGAGGTGCTCGTTGGTCACCACCCGGGACGGCACCCGTCCGGCCAGCCCGCACAGGACGGCGGCCGGAGGGGACATGAGTGGATACATCGGATACATGCAGGTACTCCAGGCATGACAAAGGACGGACCGGACGCAAAGAAAGGGGCGGCGCCTACGGACTCGTGGTCCTGCGGCGGACGAGCAGCGCGAACGCGCCGCAGCCGATACCGCCCGCTATGGCGAACACGGCGGTACGGATGCCGTCGAGCAGCCCGGGACCCGAGGCGCTCTGCCCCATGCCCCCGGCGAGCGCGACCAGGACGGCGAGGCCCACCGCACCGCCCACCTGGAGAGTGGTCGACGCCAGCCCGGAGGCAACGCCCTGGTCGCCCGCGGCCACTCCGGCGGACGCGGCGATCCACATCCCCGTCCACGCGGCCCCCTGGCCGAGGCCGAGGAGCACGATCCCCGGCAGGAGCCTCGGATACGAGCCGTCCGAGGCGAGCCCCAGACCGAGTGCGGCGGCTCCGGCGGCGCCCAGCGCCATCCCGCCGACCAGCATGCGACGCGTCCCGAAGGCGGCCACGGCCCGCTCTCCGGCCTGGGTGCCCACGGCGACCACCACGGCCGGCACCAGGAACGCGAGGCCGGTCGCGGCCGCGCTGTAGCCCTGGACGGTCTGGAAGTACAGGGTGAGGAAGTACGGCACCGAACTGAACGTGGCGCTGAACAGCGCGGTCACCCCCATCGCCGCCAGCAGCCCCCGGTGCGCCAACAGCCGTGCCGGTACGAGCGGTTCACGGGAGCGCCGCTCGATCACGGCGAACAGCGCCAGCAGGCAGACGGACAGCGCCGCGCTCGTGAGGACCGCGGGCGTGGCCCAGCCCTCCGCCGGGGCCCGCACCAGCAGGAACACCAGGAGGGTGATCCCGCCCGTGGCGGTGAGCGCGCCCGCCGCGTCGAAGCGCCGCGTTCGGTCCCGTGGGCCGTCCGCCGGGAAGAGCAGCCGTCCGGCCACCGCGAGAGCGCCGGCGATCGGCACGTTGACGAAGAACACCGACGCCCAGCCGAACGCCTCCACCAGAACCCCGCCGAGCAGGGAGCCGAAGCACAGCCCGCCGGCCCCCGCCGCACCCCACACCGCCAGGGCCCGGTTCCGCCCGGGCCCTTCCTCGTACAGGGTGTTGATCAGGGACAGCGTCGCCGGGAAGAGCAGCGCCCCGCCCAGACCCTGGACCGCCCGCACGGCGACCAGGGCACCCGGTGTCTGCGACAGCCCGCCCACCAGCGACGACCCGGCGTACAGCAGTGCCGCGAGGACGAACATCCGGCGCCGGCCCAGCAGATCCGCCGCCCGGCCGCCCAGCAGCAGGAAGCCTCCGGTGGCCACGACGTAGGCGCTGACCACCCACTGCAGGTCGTGGTCGGGGAATCCGAGGTCCGAGCCGATCTCCGGCAGCGCGACGTACACGATGTTGTAGTCGAGCGAGATGACGAGCTGCCCCAACGCCAGAACCAACAGGGACATCATCCATGACCCCCTTGGTGTCATCGGTGTCGCGCGAGCTGTGCTGTCGGACCAGTAGTCGGCCGAGAACAGGCTCCAGTTCCCGACTTCCTCGGATCAATTTCCTTTGCTGGTGCGGCAGTTGACGAGAGGGAGGCCGGCTACGGCTGCCAGACGCGCAGGCGCAGGCTGTTGGCCACCACCAGCACCGAGCCGGCCGACATCGCGGCCGCCCATCAGCCGTGACCCCCCTGCATGCCGTCCATGCCGTCCATGTCGCTCATGTCGTCCATGTCGTCCATGCCCGCGCCGCCGCCGGTGCTGGTGCTGGTGCTGGTGCCGCCGGGCGTCCCGGGTGCGCCGGGGCCGACAGCGGCACCCACCGCGTAGGACACGGCGAAGATCAGGACCAACAGCAGGAGGAAGCCGCACAGCGGCCGGTAGGTGCCCATCAACCGCAGTAGTCGGACCGGTCACCGGCCGGGTTCCGGAGCGTGGGTGTGGTGCGCGTCACATGGAGGGTTTGTCCGCGATGGGGTGGCTGGGTTCGGGAGAGGGGGTGAACCAGGAGCTGAAGGGGGTGAGGGTGGTTTCCAGGGGGGCGGAGGTGGAGGCCGGGGGGTCGTAGAGCCATTCGTGGGACGTGTGGTCGTACGCCTTGTCGGTGAAGGTGTCCAGCGCGGCCGAGACGGCGTCGTCGAGGAGGTTGTGGAGTTCCAGGGTCATGGTGGCCTGGTGCAGGAGGAACCGCAGGGCGAGCTCCTCCGCGACGCACCGGGGGCGCTGGAAGGTGCCGTCGGTGATGCGGGTGTTCATGGCGATCACCGTGACCAGGAAGCGGCGGGCGAAGCGGGCGTCGTACTGGAGGGCGTAGCGGTCGGGGAGGCGCTCCAGGTGCCACAGGGGGCCTTCGCACTCCGCGACGGTGGTGTCCTCCTGGGTCAGGACCTGGAGGTCCTCGAAGAGCTCCTCCACCAGGATGTCGGTCGTGTAGAGCATGGCTCCGGCCGCGAGCTGGGCGCTCTCGGACGGCACGGCCGCGCCGTCCGCGTGGCCTTCGTCGTTCTCGGCGGGCGGCTCGGCGAACAGCGACGGCGGGAAGGAGTGGCGCGGTTCGGCCGCCAGGGCCAGCATGCGGAGGCGTACGGTCGCGGCGGGGTTCTGGTCGGCGGCGGCCTTGGGCGTCGGGTTCTCGCTGTGGCGGGCCTTCCGGGCCGCGGGGTCGTCGGGCGGGGCGTCCGGGCCCTCGGCCGCGTCGAGGCTCTGTCTGGCCAGGTCCTGGTGGAGTTCGACCTCGCAGCGCTCGATCGTCCAGTCGGCCAGGAGTTCGGTGCGCTCCAGCAGTTCGTCGACCAGCGCGTGTACGGCGTCCTCGGCGAACTCCAGCGCCGGGGCGTCCACGACGACTTTCAGAACGGCTCCGCCCGGGTGGACTGCCACGATGGTGTCAAGAAGATCGACCTCCACTCCGTCGGGGCCCTCGACGGCCTTGACGGAGTCGAATCCGTCCTCGATGAGTGCCACTGCGCCTGCGCGCTGCAGCGGGTCCATCTCCGGAGTGTCCTCCGGGATGCACGCGTCCACGGTCACTACGTACGTCACATGTCCGAGCCTGACAGGAAGGGACCGCATCGGGCGAGGGTACGTACGCGTCCCGGGGCGGATTTGGCCCGTGCGACCTGCGTTGTCAGCGATGTGGTCACTCTTCGGTCCTCCTGTGTCCCCGTACGGTCACGGGGCGAGAGCGAGCGGCCGCGTCGAGGCGTCAGTCTTCCCCTCGGCCGTGCGGCCGGCCGAGCAGTTCGCGCAGCAGTCGTTCGTCCTCGGGGCCGAGGCCGGTGACGAAGCTCGCGAGTACGGCCTCCCGGTCCCGCTCGCCGTCCAGCACCCGGCGCATCCGGTGCGCGGCCAGGCCCGCCCGGTCCGACGCGGGCAGCCAGGTGAACGACCGGCCGCCGCGCTCCCGCGTGACCGCGCCCTTGGCCAGCAGCCGGGTGAGGATGGTGATGACGGTCGTATAGGCGAGGTCGCCGCCCAGGCGTTCCTGCACCCAGCCGGCCGTCACCGGTCCGTCCGCCTCCGACAGCGCCGTCAGGACCAGCGCCTCCAGCTCACCCTGCCCCCGCCGCCGGGAACGCTGCCGCCGCTCCGTCACGCCCTGTCTCCTCCCGGCCGCCGTCCTGACATCGTAGGGGAGGCCCCGGCATCGTCTACAGAGGTGTAGAGCTACAGGCGCGCCCGGTGGGCCAGGACCGCCTCGCGGCTGTCGTTGCAGCGCACCGACAGCACGCCGTCCAGGTCCGGTGCCAGGTCGTGGGCCTGGAGGGCGGCACTCATCAGGGTCATGAGCAGGTTGACGTCCGACCCGCACTCCAGGCGTACCGTGACCCAGTGCGAGCCCGGCACCAGCCGGATCGCGGTGGAGTGCCGCAGGTCGTGCTCGAAGCGGCGGATGGCCTTGACCGTCAGGTGGAGGTCGACGCTGCTGTCGGAGTGGAAATGGGCGATCTCGGCACGGGTCGAGCGCAACGCCCGCCCCGTGCCACAACTCGGCCGGACCTCCGCGAGATCCGGCCAGCTCGCCAGTTGCCCCAGGGCATGCCAGGCCGCCGTCATGGCTCCATCATGCTCCGCTCACCACACGGTCACCAGGCTTTGAGGGAGACGTAACCCGGCCGTAGCGCAGGAACCAGCCGGAAGTAGGCCCCGTGGAGCATGGGTTCGGTGCCGTCAGGCGGGGCGGCGGCGCAGCCACCACACGCACAGGGCGGCCAGGGCGAGGGAAAGCGTGAGGTAGAGGGCCGTCTCGGCCCACTGGAGCGGCCAGAAGTGGTCGGCGGGGTGGTAGGTGATGCGCTGCCGGTAGTGCTGCCGGGTCAGGGTCGCCAGACAGGTCTCCACGGGCGTGGGCGGGGTGCACTCGGTGACGGACGACGGCAGCGAACCCAGCACATGACCGGACGCGTCGAGGGTCTCCTGGGAGGTGATCCACGATCCCGGCTGGTCAAGTGCCATCCGCAGGCTGTCCTCACCGACCCCGATCGGGCCCTTGCCGTCGACCGGCACCGTGGTCCGCTCGGTCGGCACCAGCTGCGGCCGGATCCAGACGGGTACGGCGAACTGGACGCCGACGTACACCGCCAGGGCGGTCGCCATGGCGGGTACCGTGCGGCGGATCAGCAGGCCCAGGGTCACCCCGAGCACGAACGCGAAGACGGCGACGCCGACCGGGACGACACCCCGGGCGGCGAAGACGAGCGGATGCAGGCGCGGAAAGAACGGGTCCACACCCTCGCTGCCGCCTGCCGCGGCGGCCCGGTCGATGGGCCCCGACCACCAGGTCACCGCGAGGGAGGCGAGCCCCGCGGCGGTCGCCGCGGCGAGCCCGGTGAGGGAGAGCCGGGTCAGCAGCCAGCGGGTGCGGGTGACGGACTGGTTCCAGGCCAGCCGGTGCGTTCCGCTCTCCAGCTCACGGGCGATCAGCGGCGCGCCCCAGAACATGCCGATGACGGCGGGGAGGACGAACATCGCCGCCAGGACGACGTAGTAGACGGTCTGGTCGGTCTCGGTGAGCCGCCCGAGCAGAGCGTCTCCCCCGTCGGCGAGGTGGGGACCGGTCACCGCGAGGAGCACGCCGAGGAAGGCGAGCGCCGCACCCGCCAGCGCGGCCTGGGCCCGGAGTTGGCGCCAGGTCAGCCAGATCATCGCAGGACCTCCAAGGTGGGGCGGGTGTCACGGACCGCGTGGGCGGGCCGGGCGAGATAGGCGAGGACGATGTCCTCCAGGCCGAGCGGCCCGACCGTCCAGGCGGGGTCGTGCAGCGGTCCGTCGGCGCGGACGACGAGCGTGGTCTGGCGCTCGGTGTGGCTCTCGGTGATCACCCGCACATGCGGCGGAAGGCCCGCCGGATCGCGGCGCGGGCCGGTGAGCCGGTGGTGGCGGGCGACCAGGTCGTCGAGGTCACCGGCCACCCGCACCCGCGAGTCGACCAGCACGATCACGTGGTCGCAGGTCCGTTCCACGTCGGAGACCAGATGGGAGGAGAGCACGACGCTCAGCTCCTGCTCGGCGACCGCCTCCATCAGGTCCTGGAGGAACTCGCGGCGGGCCAGGGGATCGAGAGCGGCCACCGGTTCGTCGAGGACGAGCAGTTCGGGCCGCTTGGCGATGCCCAGGGTGAGGGCGAGCTGCGCGCGCTGGCCGCCGGAGAGGCGTCCGGCCCGCTGCCCGGGGTCCAGACCGAGCCGCCGGATCCGCTCGCGCGCCAGGGCGTCGTCCCAGCCGGGGTTGAGACGGGCGCCCAGGCGCAGATGGTCGGCCACGCTCAGGCCGGAGTAGACCGGGGTGTCCTGGGCGACGTAACCGACCTTGGCGAGCTGCCCGGGGTTCTCGGCGGGCCGGCCGCCGCACACCTCCACCGTGCCCTCGGTCGGCGTCAGCATGCCGGTGGCCAGGTTCAACAGGGTCGACTTGCCCGCTCCGTTGGGGCCGACCAGGCCGACGACCCGGCCGGCGGGCACGTCCAGGTCGCAGTCGCGCAGCGCCCAGCGCCGCCCGAAACTCCGGCCCAGACCGCGGGCCCGTAAGACATCCCTCGTTGTCGCGCTCACGCTACGTCCTCCCCGGCGGCGTTGCGAAAGGTGCTCATGAACAGGGCCTCGATGGACTCCTCGTCGAGTCCGGCCAGGCGGGCCTTGGTCAGCCAGCGGCGCAGCTCCTGGCGGAGCGGGCCGTGCGCGGCGAGCGAGGCGTCGGTGAGCGTCCGCGTCACGAACGTCCCGACGCCCGGCCGGGCGGCCACCAGCCCCTCGTGCTCCAGCTCGCGGTACGCCTTGAGCACGGTGTTCGGGTTGACCGCCGTCTGCCGGGCCACTTCCTTGACCGTCGGCAGCCGGTCGCCCTCCGCCAGCAGGCCCAGTCGCAGGGCGTGCCGCACCTGTTGCACCAGTTGCTGGTACGGCGACAGTCCGGACTTGCCGTCGAGGTGGAACTCGATCACCAGCTCCTCCGTTCTTCTATTTATCTAGCTAGCTAGTACTTTAGCTCTCTAGAGTGACTCCTCGTCAAGGAACCGCTGTGCGCGCCCTCTTGGGGATCCGGTCCCGGGTGGGCTGATCGATGGCGCATGATGGGCGGGTCATGACCACGCCCAGCCCGCCGTCCCGTGTGCCGTTGCCCGTGTTGCGGGCGGCGGTGTTCGCCGTGGTGGGGGCGGTGCTCGGGGTGAGCGCGCACCATGTGGCGGCCGAAGGGCCCCTGCCCTGGCGGCAGGGCGGGTTCGCGGCACTGGCGCTGTTCGGCGTGGGGCTGGCCGGCGGGCGGCGGCCCCGCTCCCTGACCGCCGTGGTGGCGGCCTGCGGCGCGGCCCAGGCGGGACTGCATCTGTGGCTCACGGCCACACACCCGCACGGCACGCCGCACCCCGGCCACCTCAACCACGTTGACGGCACCCCCGCCGCCTGGCACGGACGGCTGCACGACTCGGCGACGCTGACGATGACGGCCCTGCACCTGGCCGCGGCCGTCCTGGTCGCCGTCCTGCTGCACCGCGCCGACGCGGTCTGCTGGGCACTCGCGCGCGGTCTGACGGCGGCCGTGGACGCGGCGCGCGCCCGGATCGCCGCGCTGCGCGCCGTCCTGCCGGGCGGACGCCGGCCAGCCGCGCCGGGTCCGCGCCCCTCGGCCCCGGCCCTCCCCCGCCCCGAACGGCAGCCGTCCGGGGGCGCGGTGCTCGCGGACGTGGTGGTACGGCGGGGTCCGCCCGGGACGGGTCACGTCCTCGCAGCCCACTGACCCGCCGGAACGGCCGTTCCCCCGAGGGAAGCCGTACCGTGCTCCCCCGTGCCTGGAGACACCCACACCATGAACCACAAGCACCGCATCGCACACCGCCTGACCCTGCTGACCGCCGCGACCGGCACCGCCGTACTGCTGGCCGCGGGCCCCGCCGCCGCCCACGTCGAGGTCGAGTCCGCCAACGCGCAGGCCCTCGCCCAGAACGTCGAGATCGCCTTCGACGCCGAGTCGGAGTCGGACACCGCCGGCATCTCCGAGATCCGGGTCGTCCTGCCCGAGGGCATCGCCCCGGCCGACGTGTCGTACGGCGAGGGCCCCAAGGGCTGGGAGTTCACCGTCAACGACGACGGCTGGACCGTGAAGGGCGCGGCGCTGAAGGCCGGCGTCAACGCCGAGTACTCGGTCGTCGTCAAGCAGCTGCCCGACGCGAAGGAACTCGCCTTCAAGATGCTCCAGACCTACGGCGACGGGCGCACCGACCGCTGGATCGGGCTGGACGAGAGCGACGAGAACCCGGCGCCGGTACTGAAACTCAAGGCCGCGGCGGCGGGCGCGACGCCGATCGGGTCGCCGTCGCCCAGCGCGTCGGAGCCGGTGACGCCGACGCCGACTGCGACTGCGACTCCGAGCGCTTCGAAGCCGTCCGTTTCGGACGAGAAGGAAGAAGACGGGCTGTCGGCCGGTGTCTGGGTGGCGATCGTCGCGGGCGTCCTCGTCGTGGCCGGTGCCGTGACGATCCTCGTGCGCCGCCGCGGGGACGTCACCGGGGAGTAGGCCGCGCGCCCCGGGGGCCGACGGTCCCCGGGGTGAACACCCAAGTCGCCACCGCCGTACTCAGGGAGGACCGATCACCCGCCCCGTACAGGGAGTTCCGATGTACCGTCCGGCTCGTCGTCCGCTCGGGGTCGCGGGGGTCGCGGTGGCCGCGGCGCTGTTGCTCGCCGGGTGCGACAGCGGTTCCGGCGGGAACGAGGAGAAGACGTCCGCGTCGACGAGCGCGGCGCCGACCGCCGAGCCGGAGACCCTGGAGGCGCTCGGCAAGGCCGTCGGCTGCGAGGGCGCGCCGAAGGAGGCCGGCAAGACGCTCGACTTCCGGCAGGGCGTGTGCAAGTCGGCGGACGGCGCCCAGTACGTGCTGCTCACCTTCGACACCGACGACGGCCAGCGCGGCTGGCTCGACACGGCCCAGCTGTACGGCGGTGTCTACCTCGTCGGCAAACGCTGGGTGCTGTCGGCCGACCCGCGCTCCGCGATGGAGGCGGCCCGCGCCGAACTCGGCGGCACCATCGAGGACCCGGACGCGAAAACCAACTGACTCAGTTGTTGTAGCTCTCGTCGTACGGGTCCTTCGGCGTGGCCACCGGCTTGACGGTCGTGACCTGGAGGAACGGGATCGGGCCGTTGTTGACCGGGTCGCGGGACTGCCGGGGGGTGTAGGTGCCGGTGACGGCGAGCCAGGTGTCCGGCTGAAGCACTGGTGGAAGGTCGCCGGTGAGGGCGACCTTGACCGGCTGGGCGTCGGCGGCACAGCAGTTGAGGGCCATCCGGACCAGATAGGCGGTGCCGTCGTGGTCCAGGGCGAGGAATCCGGTGAGCTGCACCTGGCGGCCGGCGAGGGTGCGGCCGTGGCCGTAGACCGCGCGGCCCGCGTAGTCGACGACGCTGAGTGGCAGCGGGTCCTTGGCCGGGAGGGCCGGGTAGGCGAGGGGTTCCTGGAGGGCCGTACCCGTACGGGTCGCGCTGTAGGAGCCGAGGGCCGGCGGGGCGATCAGGATCAGGGCGAGGAGGGGGAGGATCAGCAGCCAGGAGACCCGGGGCTCGGGGTGCGAGTGATCGTCCTCCTCACCGGCTCTGCGGCGCTCGTACCAGACCGTCGCCGCCGCCGCCACGATCAGCACCGCGCCGGCCGCCAGCAGCAGCGGCCGTAGGCCCGCCTTGACGTACCGGAGGTAGAGGTCGGTCGTGCCGGCGTGCAGCAGGGCCGCGCCGAGGAGGAAGAGGACGGCCGCCTGGGACTGTCGGTTCACAGCAGCACCTTTCCGGTCACAGCAGCACGGCTCCTGTCAGCACCGCCGACACGATGGCCAGCGCGAACGTCATCGGGGCGAAGCGGAACGCGAAGCCGCGGCCGAAGGTGCCCGCCTGCATCGCGAACAGCTTCAGGTCGATCATCGGGCCGACCACCAGGAACGCGAGCCGGGCCGTGAGGGAGAACTGGGTCAGCGACGCGGCGACGAACGCGTCCGCCTCCGAGCAGATGGAGAGGATCACCGCGAGGAGGGCGAGGGCGAGGACCGCGACGACCGGGTTGCCGGCCGCCGTACGCAGCCAGCTCTCCGGCGCGACCGCCTTCAGCGTCGCCGCCGCCATCGCGCCCACCACCAGGAAGCCGCCCGCGTGCACCACGTCGTGCCGGACCGAGTCCCAGAACGCGGCCCCCTTGCTCTGCCCCTCGTGGTGCGCGTGGGCGGGCGGCTTCATCCAGTCGGTACGGCCGACGCGCTGCCACAGCCAGCCCATCGCGCACGCCACGAGCAGGCTGGCGACGAACCGGGCCAGCACCATCTCCGGATCGCGGGGGAAGGCCACGGCCGTCGCCGTCAGCACGATCGGGTTGATCGCCGGGGCGGAGAGCAGGAAGGCGAGGGCCGCGGCCGGGGTCACACCGCGCCGGACCAGCGACCCCGCCACCGGCACCGACGCGCACTCGCAGCCCGGCAGCAGCGCGCCCGCGACCCCGGCGACCGGGACGGCGAGCGCGGGCCGGGAGGGCAGGGCGCGGGCGAAGAACGACGGCGGCACATAGACCGCGATCGCCGCCGACAGCAGCACACCCAGCACCAGGAAGGGCAGCGCCTGGATGACGACCGCGACGAAGACCGTCATCCAGCTCTGCATCACCGGGGCGGAGAGCGCGCGGCGGATGGGGCTCTGGAGGAGGACGAGAAGAAGCAGGGTCATGGTCAGGACGAGCGGCGAGTTCAACCGCCGTGGCTCGTCGGGCGGCGACGTCTCACGGCGCGGCGCCGCCTCGTGCGCCTCGTGCGAGGCCTGCGGGGCCTGAGGGGCCTGCGGGCCCGCTTTGGCGATGGCCACGGTCGGGCACCTCCGGATTTCTCGCCTTCCTCCCCATTCATACGGCACGTCCACGCGACGTGTTCACCGCCCCCGTGGAACCCGCCGTCCCGGTACGGCAGTCTTCTCCCTCGTGGGGAGTCTTGCGGGGAGCGTTCCGAACCAGGGCCGGGCGCCGGGCGGCGCCGGCGCGCACATGGTGGTGTGCGGCGACGACGCGCTCGCGCACCGGCTCGCAGCCGAACTGCGCGGCGTCTACGAGGAACAGGTCACCCTCGTCGTACCGCCCGCCGACCGTTCCGCGCGGCCCCCGGTCGTGGGGCGGGCCCGCGCGGTGTCGGCGGCGCTGCTCGACCGGGTGGTGAGCGCGGCGGTCAGCCGGGCGGCGGGCAACGGCACCGCCCCCGCGACCGCGGGTGAACCCGCCTCCGGCCAGCGGACTCTGGAGGCCGTCGAGCCCACCGAAGCCGTACTCGCCGAGGCGGGCGTGCAGCGGGCGGCGGCGCTGGCGCTCGTGTACGACGACGACGAGACGAACATCCGCGCCGCCCTCACCGCCCGCCGGCTCAACCCGCGGCTGCGGCTCGTACTGCGGCTGTACAACCGGCGGTTGGGCCAGCACATCGAGGAACTCCTCGACCAGGCGGCCACGTTGGCCTACGGCGGTGACCACGACGCCTCCTGGGACGCCTCCGTCTCCGGGGACGCCTCGACGACCGTCCTCTCCGACGCCGACACCGCCGCGCCCGCGCTGACCGCAGCGGCCGTCGCCGGAACCACCAAGGTGGTGCAGACGGACGGCCTGCTGCTGCGGGCCGTCGAGCGGCGCGCGCCGGCGCCCGGGGAGCCGGCCGCCGTCCCGGACGAGCGGCTGCCCACCCTCGCGCTGCTCTCCGCGAACGGCGCCGATCCCGCCTTCGCGGACGGTTCCGAGAGCAGCGGGGAGCAGGGGCCGATGCTGCTGCCCGACGCCGACGCGGTGCGCGCGGCGGCCGGGCGGCGCGGCTCGGTGGTCCTGGAACAGGTGTCGTACTCGGCCGGGCCCGCGCTGCCGGCGGGACGGGGGGTCGGGGTCGTGGCCCCGTTCGCCTCCCTCTTCTCGCGGCGGCTGCGATGGTCCCTGGCCGGGCTCGTGGGCTGTGTGTTCGCGCTGGCGGTGACGCTGTGGGTGGTGACCGGGATCCATCCGCTGGGCGCGCTGTACCTGACCCTGCTGGACCTGTTCGCCATCAACGACCCTGCGATCGGCGCGAGTACGGCCCGCCAGGTACTGCAACTGCTGTCCGGCCTCGTCGGGCTGCTGCTGCTGCCGGTGCTGCTGGCGGCGGTCCTGGAGGCGCTCGGCACGTTCCGCGGGGCGGGTTCGGTACGCCGGCCCCCGCGCGGGCTCGGCGGACACGTGGTGCTCCTGGGCCTGGGAAAGATCGGTACGCGCGTGCTGACCCGGCTGCGGGAACTGAACATTCCGGTGGTGTGCGTGGAGGCCGCGCCGGAGGCGCGCGGGGTGGCGGTGGCGCGGCGGCTGCGGGTACCGGTCGTCCTGGGCGACGTCACCCAGGAGGGCGTCCTGGAGGCCGCGAAGATCCACCGCGCGCACGCGCTGCTTGCGGTGACCAGCTCCGACACGACGAACCTGGAGGCCGCGCTGTACGCGCGGTCCCTGCGGGGCGATCTGCGGGTGGTGCTGCGGCTGTACGACGACGACTTCGCGACGGCCGTCTACCGCACCCTGCGAGCCGCGCATCCGCAGGCGCTGACCCGCAGCCGGAGTGTGTCGCACCTGTCGGCGCCGTCCTTCGCCGGGGCGATGATGGGACGGCAGATCCTGGGGGCGATCCCGGTGGAGCGACGGGTGCTGCTGTTCGCCGCGCTGGAGGTCGGGGAGCATGTGCAGTTGACCGGGCGGACCGTCGGGGAGGCCTTTAGGCCGGGGAACTGGCGGGTGCTGGCGCTCGACGCGGGGGCGGAGCGGGAGGGCGGGTCGGGGCTGGTGTGGGACCTCCCCGACACCTACGTACTACGGGACACGGACCGAGTGGTACTGGCCGCCACCCGGCGGGGGTTGGCGGAACTGCTGGGCCGGCGCCGGAGGGTTGCGGGGGCGTAAGGGCCGGGCAGGGGTGGGTTGCGGGGACGTAGGGGCCGGGCGGGAGTGGGTTGCGGGGGCTTAGGGGCCGGGCAGGGGGTGGGTTGCGCTCGCCCGCGCTCGCGGGGTGCCTCCCCCACTCTCGGCTTCGCTCGAGCGGGGGGACCCCCACCGCCCACCCGTGCCGCCCCAGCGGCACGACTGCCCGCGGTTGCGCAGAAGCAGTCGTGCCCCCGACCCCTACTTCACATACCTCTCCGCGAAGTCCAGTTCCAGTTGGACCTGCTTGATCCGCTCGTCGACCACCAACGACCCGTGGCCCGCGTCGTAGCGGTAGACCTCGTGGGTCGCGCCCCGCATCTCCAGGCGTTTGACGTAGTTGTCGATCTGGCGGATGGGACAGCGGGGGTCGTTGACGCCGGCCGAGATGTACACCGGGGCCTTGACGTCGTCGACGTACGTCAACGGGGAGGACGTGTCGAAGCGGTCGGGGACCTCCTCGGGGGTGCCGCCGAGCAGCGTGCGGTCCATCGCCTTCAGGGCCTCCATCTCGTCGTGGTAGGCCGTGACGTAGTCGGCGACGGGCACCGCCGCGATGCCCACGGTCCACGCCTCGGGCTCGGTGCCGAGGCCGAGGAGGGTGAGGTAGCCGCCCCAGGAGCCGCCGGTGAGGACCAGCCGGGCGGGGTCGGACAGGCCGGACGACACCGCCCACTCCCGTACCGCCGCGATGTCCTCCAGCTCGATCAGGCCGACCCGCACCTTCAGGGCGTCCGTCCAGGCGCGGCCGTAGCCCGTGGAGCCGCGGTAGTTGACGCGGATCACCGCGTACCCGTGGTCCACCCAGGCGGCCGGGGCCGCGGCGAACGCGTCGCTGTCGTGCCAGGTCGGGCCGCCGTGGATGTCGAACACGGTGGGCAGCGGGCCGGTGGCGCCGGCCGGCTTCTGGATGAGGGCGTGGATCCGGCCGCCGGGGCCCTCCACCCACACGTCCTCCACCGGCACCGAGCCGGGGGACTTCATGCCGGGCGGGTCCAGGACCACGCGCCCGGTGGTGGAGCGGACGACCGGCGGTTCGGCGGCCGAGGACCACAGGTACTCCACGCTGCCGTCCGGGCGCGCCGTCGCCCCCGACACCGTGCCCGCAGGGGTCGGCACCCGCTCCAGGCCGCCGCTCGCGAGGTCGTACCGGAAGAGCTCGCTGCGTGCCTCGAAGCTGTGGGCGATCAGCAGGCCGGAGCCGTCCGGGTACCACTCGGCGCTGACGTCGCCGGGCATGTCCAGGGCGAGCTCGGTCTCCGTGCCCGCCGCCACGTCCCACACGAGGGGCTCCCAGCGGCCCCGGCGCTGGTGCCCGATGAGCAGCCGGGTGTCGCGGTCGACCGGGGCGAAGCCGAGGACCTCCAGGCCCAGTTCCTCCGTGCCGCCCTTGGTGTCGTCCAGCTCGGCGACCTTCGTGCCGTCGGGGCGCAGCACCCGCAGCGCGGAGTGCATGGCGTCGCCGTGCTCGGTGTGCTCGATGGCGATCAGCGAACCGTCGTGGGAGAGATCGCCCACGCCCGCCGACTCGCGGTGGCGGTACAGCTCGAAGGGGGACTCCCCCACCCGGGCCACATGGATCGTCGTGCCCTCCTCGTCCGTGGAACGGCCCACCACCGCCGTACGGCCGTCCCGGCCCAGGGCCAGGCCCGCCGGGTAGGACGGGTCGAGGCCCGGCGTGGCCAGGTCGTCCTCGCCGCCCTCGAAGGGCTGCCGGCGCCAGACGCCGAACTCGTCGCCGTCCTTGTCGTCGAACCACCAGATCCAGGAACCGTCAGGGGAGAGCACGCCGTCCGTCGTGCCGTTCGCCCGTTTCGTCACCTGGCGCTGCTCGCCCGTGGCGCGGTCCCAGGCGTACAGCTCGTACGTTCCCGTCGCGTTGGACACGAACAGGGATCGGTGCGGCGCGTCCTCGGCCCAGTCGGGCAGCGACACCCTCGGCGCCCTGAAGCGCTTCTCCCAGTCCGGCATCTCCTCGGTCCGCTCCGGCGCGGCGGACCCGTTGCTCTCAGTCATGGCCCCATCCTGCCCGCCCGCGACGACAATGCACCGCCACGCCCCTCACCCTGTGGATAACTTCGCCAAAGCCCACACCCAAGCCCACACCCCGCGAGCAGATCCCCCGCACCTGCCCCGTACCGTGGAGGGCGTGTACCGGTTCCTGCTGACGCCCCGCTGGTGGGGGATCAACGTCTTCGTGCTGCTGGCCATCCCCTTCTGTGTGTTCATGGGGTCGTGGCAGCTGAGCCGGTTCGAGGCGCGCGTCGACGCCCAGCGGGACGCGAAGGAGCAGGCGCAGGCGGCCCGTACCGAAGCCGCCCGGCCGCTCGCCGAGATGCTGCCCGTGGACAAGGTGACCTCCGGCAAGCAGGTCATCGCGCGCGGGCGGTACGGCAAGCAGCTGCTCGTGCCGGACCGGCAGCTGGACGGGAAGAACGGGTACTACGTGCTCACCCTGCTGCGGACCGACGGCGGCAAGGCGCTGCCCGTGGTGCGCGGCTGGCTGCCCGGCAGGGCGGACAGCGGCAGAGCTCCGGCGGCGCCCTCCGGCGAGGTCAGCGTCACCGGTGCGCTCCAGGCGTCCGAGCAGCCCGGCGACAACGGTGTGAGCGCCCAGGGGGGCCTGCCGGCCGGGCAGACCGCCGCGATCAGTGCCGCGTCGCTGGTCAACCTGGTGCCGTACGACCTCTACGACGCCTGGATCACCCTCGACACCGCCGACTCGGGGATGACGGCCGTACCCGCGAGCGCGGCGCCCGACACGGGGCTGGATCTGAAGGCGTTCCAGAACCTGGGGTACACCGGCGAGTGGTTCGTGTTCGCGGGGTTCGTGGTGTTCATGTGGTTCCGGCTGCTGCGCCGCGAGGTGGAGTTCGCCAAGGACGCGGCCCTCGGGATCGTCCCTGAGGACGACCAGCCGTCAGCCGATCGGGAAGACGTTCACGAAGAGGCCAGTACGCCCGTCCGATAGACGATCCCCGCACACGCGTTCGACACCGTCGCCGAGACGGTCGTCGTGCCGTCGTCGGCGGTGTAGGTCACACCGACGCTGCCGTCCGCCGTGCCGTCCTCGGTGAGCAGCTGGGCGGAGGTGCCGGAGGTGGTCTCGCCGGTGGTGGCGTCACCCTCGCTGGGAGACGGGGACGGGGAGGACGTGCCGCCGGTGCCGCCGCTGCTGCTGCCCGTGGTGGGGCAGGTCTCGGACGGGACCCAGGCGAACTTCACGTCGTAGGCGGACCCGGGGGCGAGGGTGAGCTGGGTGAGGTACAGGGAGGGGTCGGGGAGGCTCGCCGCCGGGTCGCCGGAGACGTGCTCCACCACGGTGATCTTCGTGGCGTCGGCGGCGCCCTGGGCGGCGGTCGCCACGGAGGCGGCGCCGGCCACGGTACAGGCGGTGGAGGAGACGTTGACGACACGGAAGGTGCCGTAGACGGCCCCGGCCGAGTCGGCGCCCTGGACGTCGGCGGTGGTGGAGCCGAGCTGGGACGCGGCGCACGGGGTGACGGACGGGGCCATGCTGGCGGCGGGGCCGGAGCCGCTGGTGGCGCCGGCGGTGCCGGTGTCCGCGCTCGGGTCGGCCTCGGTGGCGCCGCTCTTGCCCTGTTCACCGGTCTTGCCGGAGGAGTCGCCGACCTTGCCCGAGGAGCCGCCGTCGGGGTTCTTGCCCTGGCCCGTGCCGCCCTGGGCCTGCGAGGCCTGGCCTGCGACGGCGGGGTTGACGTCGGAGCCGCCGGCGGCGGAGACATGGATGGCGGCGGGGACGGCGGCGCCCACGAAGAGCGCGGCGGCGGCCACGCCGACGGCGGTCTGCCGCTTGCGGGCCCTGCGGGCGGGGACGGCCCGCCGGAGGTGGTCGAGCGCCCCGTCGCGCGGCTCCATCTCCTGGACCGCCTGGTGCAGCATCCGGCGCAGTGCCAGCTCGTCCGAGTCGAGCCCTTCGGGGCTCTGGTCGTCGAGGTGGAGGTTCACGGTTGGGTTCCCAGCGTGCGATTGCTTCGGCTCTTGTGTGCTCGGCGACGTCGGCTCGTGCCATGCGAACGGCTCGTGCCGCTCGTGGGAGCCGTGCTCCTCGGGCTCGCCGCTCACGCCGGTGCCTCCATCGCCAGGCGCAGGGCGGCGATGCCGCGTGAGCCGTAGGCCTTGACCGAGCCGAGGGAGATGCCGAGGGTCTCGGCGACCTGCGCCTCGGTCATGTCCGCGAAGTAGCGCAGCCCCAGGACCTCGCGCTGGCGGCGCTGGAGGCCCTTCATCGCCTTGATGAGCGAGTCGCGCTCGAGCTGGTCGTAGGCGCCCTCCTCCGCGCTGGCCATGTCCGGCATCGGCTTGGAGAGGAGCTTCAGGCCGAGGATGCGGCGGCGCAGGGCGGAGCGGGAGAGGTTGACGACGGTCTGGCGGAGGTAGGCGAGGGTCTTCTCCGGGTCGCGGACGCGCTTGCGGGCGGAGTGGACGCGGATGAAGGCCTCCTGGACGACGTCCTCGCAGGAGGCGGTGTCGTCGAGGAGGAGGGCGGCGAGACCGAGCAGCGAGCGGTAGTGGGCCCGGTAGGTCTCGGTGAGGTGGTCGACGGTGGTGCCGGCCGCCACGGTGTCCTCGGCGCCGTCACGCTGGCTGGGAATGCGGGTGGGCCGCGCTGCGGGCATGGGGGCGATCACCGGCATGCCGCCGGGCGCCGCCCCGGCCGCACGGGGCCGCAGAGCGGCGCGGGACGGCCGCAGCGCCGTGCTTCGCGCCGCCACTGGGAAGTCGAGTACCTCTGCCACGCCTGTTGGACACGCTTCCCCCCGTGGGGGTTGTACGCGTCTGCCGTCTCTTTCGCGCCCGACCGCGAAACCGGCGTCGTTCTCATGCGTCCCGCTCTTCCCCTGTTTGCCATCAGAACGGGCGTCCCCACGCCCGGACCACCGCGCCCCCAAGCGCTGTGATCGTTCACACCCCTGCGCCACCCGGAGGGTGCCGACAAAGACGCTCCCCGCGCCGCGCACGGTTGCGGGGTACAGGGAGGAAAATCTTCGGACGCCGAAGGTGCCCGATACAAGTGATCGGACGCGTCGACCGCCTCACACTTTCTGGCCTGAATCCTACAAACGTGCCCGCCCCTGGCCAGCACTTTTCCCCGTTTTTCCTGACCCTTGAGTCAGTAAGCGCTCCTGACCGGCCGGTCAGTGCCGCTCCGCCGCCACGAGTTCGGCGATCTGCGCGACGTTGAGGGCGGCGCCCTTGCGGAGGTTGTCGCCGCAGACGAAGAGTTCCAGGGCGGTCGGGTCGTCCAGGGCGCGGCGGACGCGGCCCACCCAGGTCGGGTCGGTGCCGACCACGTCGGCGGGGGTGGGGTACTCCCCCGCCTCGGGGTTGTCGAAGAGGACGACGCCGGGCGCGGTGGCGAGGATCTCGCGGGCGCCGCCGACGGTGACCGTGTCCTGGAAGCGGGCGTGGACGGTGAGGGAGTGCGTGGTGACGACGGGCACCCGTACGCAGGTCACGGCGACCGGCAGCTTCGGCAGCCCGAGGATCTTGCGGGACTCGTCCCGCACCTTCATCTCCTCCGACGACCACCCGTCCGCCCGCGGCGACCCGGCCCACGGGACGACGTTCAGCGCGACCGGCTCCGGGAACGGCCCGGTGTTGTCCCCGACCGCCCGCCGCACATCACCAGGGCTGGTGCCCAGCTCGGTGCCGGCCACCAGGGAGATCTGCTGCCGGAGCGTCTCCACCCCGGCCCGCCCGGCCCCGCTCACCGCCTGGTACGACGACACCACCAGCTCGCGCAGCCCGTAGGCGGAGTGCAGCGCGCCCAGGGCGACGATCATCGACAGGGTGGTGCAGTTCGGGTTGGCGACGATCCCGCGCGGCCGGCTGCGTACCGCGTGCGGATTGACCTCGGGGACGACCAGCGGCACGTCCGGCTCCATCCGGAAGGCCCCGGAGTTGTCCACGACGACCACGCCCCGGGCGGCGGCGACCGGCGCCCACTTGGCCGCGACCTCGTCCGGTACGTCGAACATGGCGATGTCGACCCCGTCGAAGACCTCCTCCGACAGCGCCGACACCTCGGTCTCCTGACCGCGCACGGTCAGCTTGCGGCCGGCCGAGCGCGGTGAGGCGACGAGACGGATCTCACCCCAGATGTCCGCCCGCTGGGACAGGATCTGGAGCATGACGGTGCCGACGGCCCCGGTCGCCCCCACGACCGCGAGCGTCGGACGGCGGATGCCCGTCGTCAACAGCCGGGACATCAGCGTCCGGTGCCCCCGTAGACGACGGCTTCGTCGCTGTCGGAGTCGAGCCCGAAGGCGGTGTGCACGGCGCGCACGGCCTCGTTGACGTCGTCGGCGCGGGTGACGACCGAGATACGGATCTCGGAGGTCGAGATGAGCTCGATGTTGACGCCCGCGTCGGCCAGGGCCTTGAAGAAGTCGGCCGTGACCCCGGGGTTGGTCTTCATCCCCGCGCCCACCAGCGAGATCTTCCCGATCTGGTCGTCGTAGCGCAGCGACTCGAAGCCGATGCCGGCCTTGTTCTTCTCCAGGGCGTCGATGGCCTTGCGGCCCTCCGCCTTGGGGAGCGTGAAGGAGATGTCCGTCAGCCCGGTGGACGCGGCGGACACGTTCTGCACGATCATGTCGATGTTGATCTCGGCGTCGGCGATCGTCCGGAAGATCACGGCGGCCTCGCCCGGCTTGTCCGGCACGCCCACGACCGTGACCTTGGCCTCGGAGGTGTCGTGCGCGACACCGGAGATGATGGCCTGCTCCACCGGCTTGTCCCCTTGCTGAATCTGTCGGGTCGGCTCGCTGCTGACCCAGGTGCCCTGCAGTCCGCTGAAGCTGGACCGGACGTGGATCGGGATGTTGTAGCGGCGGGCGTACTCCACACAGCGGTGGAGCAGCACCTTGGAGCCGGAGGCCGCGAGCTCCAGCATGTCCTCGAAGGCGATCCAGTCGATCTTCCGCGCCTTCGTCACCACGCGCGGGTCGGCGGTGAACACGCCGTCGACGTCGGTGTAGATCTCGCAGACCTCTGCGTCGAGCGCCGCGGCGAGGGCGACGGCGGTGGTGTCGGACCCGCCGCGCCCGAGCGTGGTGATGTCCTTCTTGTCCTGGCTGACGCCCTGGAACCCGGCGACGATGGCGATGTTGCCCTCGTCCAGCGCGGTGCGGATGCGGCCCGGCGTGACATCGATGATCCGGGCTTTGTTGTGAACGGAGTCGGTGATGACGCCTGCCTGGCTGCCGGTGAACGACTGGGCGCTGTGGCCCAGGTTTTTGATCGCCATGGCCAGCAGTGCCATGGAGATCCGCTCTCCGGCGGTCAGCAGCATGTCGAATTCCCGGCCGCTGGGCATCGGAGACACCTGCTCGGCGAGATCGATCAGCTCGTCCGTCGTGTCGCCCATCGCGGAAACGACCACGACCACCTGGTGGCCGTTCTTCTTCGCTTCCACGATCCGCTTGGCGACGCGCTTGATGCCCTCGGCATCGGCTACGGAGGAGCCTCCGTACTTCTGCACGACAAGGCCCACGTGCGCTCCTCGCTCATTCTGTCTAAGTCGGCTCAGTCTAACGAGCGCCCGATTCTCACCTCTGGGGTACCGCATGGTGAGATGTCCGGCCGCTCGCTTCGGAGGTTCCCTGCCCACTGGCACGCAAGTGATAGCTGTGAATTAAGTTTCAAGCAGTGATCTACGACTAACCTGCGATCCGTGCACGTACTCCTGGTGGAAGACGACGAGCCGGTCGCGGAGTCCCTGCGGCGCGGGCTCAGACGCTACGGCTTCGACGTCGACTGGGTCACCACCGGCGCCGCCGCCCTCGCCCACTCCGGCCCCTACGACGTCGTACTCCTCGATCTCGGCCTGCCCGACACCGACGGCCTGGACGTCTGCAAGGCGCTGCGCGAGCGCGGGAACGTGCCGATCATCGTGATCAGCGCGCGCAGCGACGAGACGGACCGGGTGGTCGGCCTGGAACTGGGCGCGGACGACTACGTCTCCAAGCCGTTCGGGGTGCGGGAGGTCATCGCCCGGATACGGGCCGTGATGCGCCGCGTCCAGCCGCGCACCCCGGACGAGGGCGGCGGCGCGGACCGGTACGGCAGCCGCCTCACCGTCGACCGCAAGGCGGCCCGGGTCCATGTGGACGGCGCGGAGGTCTCCCTCGCCCCCAAGGAGTACGACCTGCTGTCCTTCCTCACCGAGGAACCGGGCGCACTGATGTCCCGGGAACAGATCATGGAAGCGGTCTGGGACGCGAACTGGTTCGGGCCGACGAAGACGCTGGACGTGCACGTGGCGGCGCTGCGCCGGAAGTTCGCGGGCGTCATCACCATCGAGGCGGTACGGGGCGTCGGCTTCCGCCTGGAGATCGTCAAGAACCCGGAGATCGTCAAGGCCCCGGAGATCGTCAAGGCCCCGGAGATCGTCAAGGCCCCGGAGATCGTCAGGGACACAGAGTCCTCATGAACCGGCAGCTCATCCGCAGCTACATCCTGATCGTCGCGGTCGCCATCCTGCTGTTCACGGTGCCGGTGGCCTTCACGCTCACCAAGCAACTGCGGGACGACACCGAGCTGTCCGTCCTGCGCGAGGCCAACACCATGGCGCTGCTGCTGGGCAACGGCGACCGCATCTCGTGCGAGGCCCTGACCGAGGTGGCCAGGGCATACCGCGAAGAGACCCCCGGTGCCGTCCAGGTGACCCCCACCAGCAGCTGCGCCCCGGACCTGCCGAGGCCCGCCGCGGGCGCGGCCCTGACCCGGGCCGTGGCGAAGAACGACCCGACGACCGACTGGGGCTCGGACTTCATCTGGGGCAAGCACCTGACGGTCACCGTGCCCGCCCAGGGAGAGACGGCCGTACGGATCGTCTACTCGACCTCGGACATGACCACCCGGTTCTGGCAGATCTGGGGCTTCCGGGCCACGCTCGCCGTACTCGTCCTGGCCGCGGCGGCCGCGATCGGCGCGTTCGCCGCCCGCCGGATCACCGCGCCGCTGCGCGCGCTCAACTCCATGGCGAGCAGGTTCAGCGACGGCGACCTCACCGCCCGCTCCCCCGTGACGGGCCCCGAGGAGACCCAGACCCTGGCCCGCACCCTCAACGCGGCGGGCGAACGCCTGGACACCCTGATCGCCTCGCAGCGCATCTTCGTCGCGGACGCCTCCCACCAGCTGCGCACCCCGCTCACCGCGCTCCGGCTGTCGCTGGACAACATCGCGGACGGGGTGGACGACGAGTTCGTCCGGGAGGACGTGGAGCAGGCGACCGCCGAGGTGGTGCGGATGAGCCGCCTGGTCAACGGCCTGCTGGTGCTGGCGAGGGCCGAGGCGAAGGTCACGGCGGCGGAGCCGCTGCCGCTGACCGACATCGTGGCCGAACGCCTCGCGGTGTGGAGACCGGCCGCCGACGAGCGCGGAGTCACCATCGCGCTCAGGGGGGTGGGGGTCGACGACCGGCCGTCTGTGCTGGCCAGCCCCGGCCATCTGGACCAGGTGCTGGACAACGTGCTCTCGAACGCCCTGGAGGTCTCACCGGACGGCGGGACGATCACCGTCCGGACCGAGGCCGGGCCCAGGGAGGTGGTCCTGTCCGTCGCGGACGAGGGACCGGGCATGTCCGACGCGGAGAAGTCCCGCGCCTTCGACCGCTTCTGGCGCGGTCAGGGCCTGACCGGGCGCTCCGGCTCCGGGCTCGGCCTCGCCGTCGTCAAACAGCTGCTGACGGACGACGGCGGGACGGTGAGCCTGACCGACGCCCCCGGGGGCGGCCTGTGCGTACGCATCACGCTCCGGGCCGCGCCCAGGACTTCCTAGCCCTCGGGCATCGCGGACGAGTGGTGGTTCACGATCAGCCAGGTGCCGCCGCGCTTCTCGTACTCGTAGGTGTAGCGGGCCTCGACGACACGCTTCTGCTGGGTGGCCGGGTCGGTGAGGGTGAACTCGTAGACACCGGTGTCGATGGCGGAGTTGCTGTCGAGGACGTTGACGATCGTCTGGACCTTCTTGCCGACCGGCTTGTTCTCCAGGAAGTGGTGGAAGTAGTCGACGATGCCGACGCGGTCGGTGCGGACCTTGTTGGAGACGGTGGGCAGCAGAACCGCGTCCTTGGCGTAACGGTCGGCCACCTTGTCGGGGTCACCGGTCTGCAGGGCGGCGTTCCAGCCGTCGAAGAGGGCGGCGATCTGCTTCTTGGAGGGCTTCTCCGACGAACGGGACTTCTCGGGGCCGGCCGCACTGACCCCGGCCGTCACCGTGGCGGCGGTGACGAGGGCGGTGGCGGTGACGAGGGCGGCGCGTATGCGGGTCTTGCGGGTCATCGCAACTCCTGTGCGGATGGGGCCTGTTGGGAGTCCCTGTTGGGATGACTCAAGACTCGCGTTCCGCCGGTTAGCGCCCGTGCAGCCGTCGTACAGGGCACATACAAGACCCTGCCAATTCTCCTAGGCCACCTTCTTGCCCCGGTCCCGCACCAGGCTGACGCCCGCACCCAGCGACACGACGCCCATGCCCACAGCGGTCATGACGCCCTGCGAACCGTCGACCACGAAGGGGGCGACGGCCGCGACGGCGAGGTTGAAGAGGAAGAGGAACCACAGGACGGGGCGGGAGGAGAGCAGCGTCTTCATTTTCGTTCCCAAGGTCGGTAGGTCTTGCTGACGGGATAAACGATCCCGTCTCCGACCTGCGCAAACGAGGGAGCGCGCCCCCAAACCGAGGGTGTAGGCAGGTACACCATGCCCACCGAGCGCTCACCGCTTGAACGACCGACTGAAGCCGCAGGACTGGCACCCCGGTCCGGCAGCACGGGCGATCCGCGAGCAGGCCCGCCAACCGGCCGACGTACTCGAAGAGTTGTACGGACCCGGCGGGGGCTTACTTGACCTGGCCCATGCCCAGATGCTCGCCGATCTCCTCCGCCATGACCTGGCCCGCCTCGAATTCGAGGGTCTCGTCGCCCATGGCCGGCTGGTCGGTGTCGAGGCCGTCGAGTTCTTCCAGGGGCTGGTTCAGACGGACGTGGGCCAGGACCGAGTGCAGGGCCCGGAGGGTGGCGGAGGCGGTGGAGCCCCAGTTGGAGAAGTAGGAGAACTGCCACCACCACAGGGCTTCCGTGGTGCGGCCGGCCCGGTAGTGGACCATGCCGTGGCGGAGGTCGGTGATGACGTCGGCGAGGTCGTCGGAGAGCCGGGCCGGGACCCGCGCCTTGCGGGGCTCGTAGGGGTCGAAGACCTCGGAGTAGACGTCGATCGGCTCCAGCAGCCTCGCGAGGTTCTCGCGTAGTCCGTCCACGTCCGGCTCCGGACCCGGGTCGGGCTCGTAGCGCTCGTCGGGAACGATGTCCTCGTGCGCGCCGAGCCGCCCGCCGGCCAGCAGGAGCTGGGAGACCTCCAGCAGGAGGAAGGGGACCGCCGAGTCCGGTTCGTCGCCCTTGGCCACCTCCGTGACGGCTACCAGGAAACTCTCGATCTGGTCCGCGATCTGGACCGAGAAGTCGTCCGGGTTCTGGTTGGTCGCGTGCAGCGTGGCGTCAGACATCTAGGAGTCGTCTCCCCTCGAAGGCACGGCCGAGAGTCACCTCGTCCGCGTATTCCAGGTCGCCACCCACCGGGAGGCCGCTGGCCAGGCGGGTGACCTTCAGGCCCATGGGCTTGATCATGCGGGCGAGGTAGGTGGCGGTGGCCTCGCCCTCCAGGTTGGGGTCCGTGGCAAGGATCAGCTCGGTCACCGAACCGTCGGCCAACCGCGCGAGAAGTTCTCGTATACGCAGGTCGTCGGGACCGACACCCTCGATCGGGCTGATCGCTCCGCCGAGGACGTGGTAGCGGCCCCGGAACTCGCGGGTCCGTTCGATCGCCACGACGTCCTTGGGTTCCTCCACCACGCAGATCACCGTCAGATCGCGGCGCGGGTCCCGGCAGATGCCGCACAGCTCCTCCTGCGCGACGTTTCCGCAGGTCGCGCAGAAGCGGACCTTCGCCTTGACCTCCAGCAGGGCGTGCGCGAGGCGCCGTACGTCCGTCGGCTCCGCCTGGAGGATGTGGAAGGCGATCCGCTGCGCGCTCTTGGGACCGACGCCGGGCAGCCGCCCCAGTTCGTCGATGAGGTCCTGGACCACGCCTTCGTACAACGGACTGCCGTCCCTTCCTGGGTTCCTTGCGGTACGTACGCTAGTTGGCCGTGGCCGTCTTAGAAAGGCAGGCCGGGGATACCGCCGCCGAGACCCTGCGCCAGGGGGCCGAGCTTCTGCTGCTGGAGCGCCTGGGCGTTGGCGTTCGCCGCCTGTACTGCCGCCACGATCAGGTCGGCGAGCGTCTCGACCGTCTCTTCGATGGACGCAGCGTCCGGGTCGACCGCCTTGGGGTCGATCGCCAGGGCACGCAGTTCGCCGGAGCCCGTCACGGTCGCCTTCACCAGGCCGCCGCCCGCAGAGCCGTCGACCTCGGTCCGCGCGAGTTCCTCCTGCGCGTTCGCCAGGTCCTGCTGCATCTTCTGGGCCTGCTGGAGCAGCTGCTGCATGTTGGGCTGGCCACCACCGGGAATCACGAATCAGCTCCTGTCTGGCTTTTCCTGTCTACCGCTGAGCCTACGTGCTCCATGAGCCCGTCGCCCTGCCACTCTTTCGAGTGAGTCGCCTCCGTGGCCCATACCTGATCAAGGCCGCCTTTCAGGGGGAAAAGCAGCGAAAGCTTTCTCTTCGCCACCCATTGGGCGGTAGTAAAGGATCGGCACATCAGCATCAGCCGTTACGCGGAGTGACCGAGTCATTAGGGAGAGCCGGGTGGGGCAGCAGCCGGAGGACGGGCGGGGCGAGGGCGCCGCGGAGCTGCGGCCGGGCGATCTGACCGGGCGGGCGCTTCCGCTCGGGGACTGGGGCGAGCCCGCGGAGCGGCTGGACGAGCTGTACCGGTGGGTGGAGCGGGGGGCGCTGGACACGGCCGCCTGGTATCTCTCCGACCGGGTGTGGAAGCGGCGGGGGGCGCGGGCGCTGCGCGGCGGGGCGGCGGCGGGCGCGTTCGCGGGGGCGGCGCTGCCGTTGCTGGATCTCACCGGGGTGATGAGCGGGGTGGCGCCCTGGGGGTATCTGGCGCTGTTGCTGGCGGTGGCGTGTGTGGGGGTGGACCGGTTCTTCGGGGTGACCTCGGGGTGGATAAGGGACGTGGCCACGGCGCAGGCCGTGCAGCGGCGGTTGCAGGTGCTGCAGTTCGACTGGGCGGGCGAGAGCGTGCGCGAGGTGCTGGGGCCGGCGGAGGGGACGGCCGGCGAGGCCGCCGAACGGTGTCTGGGGGTGCTGCGGCGGTTCTCGGACGATGTGATGGAGCTGGTGCGGGTGGAGACCGCGGACTGGATGGTGGAGTTCCGGACCGGGTCGGCGCCGCTGGGCATCCAGACGGCGGTGGGGTCGGCGGTACGGCAGGAGGGCGGGGCCGGGGTGGGCCGGTTCCCCCTGCCCCCGGGGGCGAACGGCCGTCCCAACATGCCCCGGCAGCGCCCGCCGGAGCCTCGGTGAGCGCTAACTCGCGGGGCTTGCGCAGAGGCGGAGGCCGTCCGGGGACCAGCAGGGCAGATGGCCGTGGGTGCGGATGCTGGACTGGCCGTTGCCCCGGATCAGGTAGGTGAGGAAGTTGGACGCCAGGGAGGTGTCCGACGGGAGGCCGTAGGTGTACGCGTACTCGGTCTCGCGGTACGGGTAGTCGCTCGTGCCGTGTTCGATCGCGTCGACCGAGGGCGGGTCGCCGTCCAGGTCGAGCGGGTGCAGGCCCTTCGCCTGCCGGGCCACGTTGAGCTCGCTGTAGCCGATCGCGCCCGGCGTCGCGGCCACCGTGCTCAGCACCTGCTCGGTGGAGTCGAGTTCGCAGCGCACGACGGGCGCCGTCGGGTCGTCCTTGCGCACGCAGTCGACGGAGGAGTTCGCGATCTCGCTGCGCCGGTTCAGCACCCGCCGCTGGAACACCTGCCGGGTTCCGGAGTTCGCGTCCCGGCTGACCAGCACCACCGGCAGGTCCGGCCCGCCGAGCTGCCGCCAGTTGGTGATCCTGCCCAGGTACAGCCGTCGTACGTCCGTCGTGGAGAGGTTCGTCAGCGCCACACCGTCGTGGACGACCAGCGCGAACACCGAGAGGGCGACCCGGTTCTCCGCCAGCTCCGGCCGGCCGCTCGGCCCCGGCCCGTCGGAGAGCGCCACGACCGGCGGGGAGCCCTTCTTCGCCTTCTGGCCCTCCGTCGTCAGCTCGCGGAGTCCGGCGGTGGAGCCGTGCGCGTCGACCGTGATGTGGGCGCCCTCGCAGGAGCGTTCGTAGGCCTTGGCCGCGTCGCGGACGACCGGCGCGAACGCCGTCGAGCCGATCACGGTGAGCGATCCGGGGCGGCAGCCGATCGGCGGCTGGACGTCGTCACGGACCACGATGATCGTTGCGAGGGTCACCACGGAGAGGGTGAGCATCACGGAGATCAGCCGCGCCGCCCGGCTGAACAGCGGCGGGACGTCGTCCGGGGTGGCGCTGTGGTTGGGGTGGACCTCGCCGTCGCTCAGGCCGCCGACCAGCCGGATGCCGCGGCCGACGTCGCCGCCGGAGAGCAGCACGAGGAGCTTGAAGTGATCACCCCGGTTCAGCGGGACGCGCGGGATGCGCAGCGTGCCGCCCTCGAAGCCGAAACCCCGGTCCTCGGTGAAGTGCGGCATGAGGTGGTCGGTGTGGGCCGGCTGGGTGACCGACACCCCGCGGATGGTCCGGTCGGTGAACACGGCGGTGAGGCCGTGGCGTTCGGGGCCCGTGTAGTCGTCACGGACGATGCTCTGCGAGCCGTCGTTCTCGACGCGGAGCAGGACCAGCGTCGCGTCGGCCATGTTCGGGGTGTCCGCGAAGAGACCTATCCGGCGGTTGGCGCGGCCCGAACTGACGTCGTCGCCGATCGGGTTGTCCATCTGCACCCGGTAGCCGATCCGCTTGCGTCTGGGCACTCTGCGCTCGTACCAGACCATCACGCCCGACGCGACGATGCCGACGACGGCCGTCGCGATGGCCACCACGTTCTCCGCGCTCAGCCACTCCACTGTGGGTGCCCCCGCAACTCCCGACAGTCGCTTTTGAGTTCACCGTACGTGTGTCCTGAGCCACATCGGGGGGCCGTCGGGACTCGTCGACGGACGTTCGCCGGACGTTCACCGACGGGTGTAGGTCAGTTTCTCCCCACTGCTGGGGTTGACCCGTTGCAGCCGTCCGCCGGACAGCAGGGTGACCTCGGTGGCCTCGCCCGGACTGCACGAGGAACGCGGCTCTCCGGTCGTGACCTTGGACGGGCCGATCTCCAGCGGTCCGTCCCCTCCCGGCCGTTCGGTGAGGTCCGCGGTGAACTCGCAGCGGTATCCGGCCCCCTCGGCGACCAGCGCCAGCACCGCGTCGCCGACGGCGCCCTGCTCGATGGTCAGCCGGCGCGTGTTCTTCGCGCCGTCGACGTCGAACGTGGTCGTCCAGGTGCCGAGGAAACCGGCCGGGATCACGCCGCCGGTCGCGGAGGCGGACGGGGAGGCGGACTCCGACGCGGAACCCGCGGGGGTGGGGGCGTCGTCCGTGGCGGTCGTGCGGGTCGGCTCCGTGCCCGCCTGCGCCTTCCCGCCGTCGTCCCCGCCGCCGTTCAGGAACGCGTACACCGAACCGCCCGCCGCGAGCGCCACGACCAGGGCGATCGTCACGAGCAGCGCGGTGGTCCGGCCGCTGCGGCGGCCCGGCTCCTCTTCTTCCTCGGGTGCGCCGCGGCCGTAGGCGTCCGCGGCGGGACCACCCGCGTACGGGTTGTACGGCGGCGGCCCGCCCGGCGGCTGGTACGGGTTCCCGTACCCGGGCTGCGGATGCTGCTGGGCGCCGCCGCCGGCGCCGTAGGCCGGATGCGCCGGGGCGCCTGGCTGCGGCGGGACCGCGCCGACGCCGGCGACCATCGTGGGAAAGGCATCGGGCGGACCGGAGTGCTCGGGAGCGGCCTCATGACCGCGTCCGCCCTGCCCGGAAGCCGCACCGTGCCCGCGGCCCTCACTGTGCCCGGAAGCCGCACCGTGCCCGGGGGCCGCACCGTGCCCGCGGCCCTCACCGTGCCCGGGGTCGGCACCGTGCCCGGAAGCGGCACCGTTCCCGGAAGCGGCACCGTTCCCGGGGGCCGCACCATATCCGGCAGCCGCGCCGCGCCCGGGCGCCCCGCCCTGCCCGGGGCGGCCACCGGCAGCCGCCGCATGGCCCGGCGCCACGTCTTCGCCCCCTTCGAAACCCCGTTCCTCGTGGTCGTACACCCCGGCCGCCCCCGAAGCCCCCGCCGCCGCTCCCGGCCGTGTCTCGAACCAGCCCGACGGCCCCCCGGTCGTCGTCCCCGTCCCCTCCGGGTTCTCCACGTCCAGCAGCCGTACGGCGTGCCGGCCGAGCTGGGCGACCAGGCTGCCCGGCAGCCAGGGGTCGCGGGAGCGCCCGTCGGAGACGGTGTCGTGGGCGCCGGAGAGCTCCAGGATCCGGGGGAGGGTGGGACGGGCGGCGGGGTCCTTGCGGAGGCAGGCCCGCACCAGGTCGGCGATGCCCTCGGGGACGCCGGACAGGTCGGGCTCCTCCTCGGCGATCCGGAACATCTGCGCGTGCACCCCGCTGCCGCCGTCGAAGGGCAGCACACCGGTGGCGGCGTAGGCGAGGACCGAGCCGAGGCAGAAGACGTCGCTGGCCGGGGTGATCTGCTCGCCGCGCACCTGCTCGGGGGCCATGAAGCCGGGCGAGCCGACCATCGCGCCGGCCTGCGTCAGACCGCCGCCCTCGCCGCTGACGCTCTCCATCGCCCGCGCGACACCGAAGTCGATGACCCGGGGCCCCTCGATCGTCACCATCACGTTGGACGGCTTGAGGTCGCGGTGGACGATCCCGGCCGCGTGGATGTTGGTGAGCGCGTGCGCGAGCCCGGCGGCGAGGATGCGCACGGACCGCTCGGGCAGCGGGCCGTGGTCGTGGCCGACGACCTGCTGGAGGCTCGGCCCGGCGACATACCCGGTGGCCACCCAGGGCACGGCGGCCTCGGTGTCGGCGTCGAGGACGGGCGCGGTCCAGAAGCCGCCGACCCGCTGGGCGTTGCGTACCTCCCGCCGGAACCGGGCGCGGAACTCCTCGCGCTCGGCCAGTTCAGGGCGCACCAGCTTCACGGCGACGGTCCGTCCCCGGTCCGAACGGGCCAGGTAGACCTGCCCCATCCCGCCCGCTCCCAGCCGCGCGAGCAGCCGGTAGCTTCCTATGCGCTGCGGATCCCCCGGCCCCAGCTTCTCCATCGCAGAGCCGCCTTTCCCCCACAAGTGTGATCGTGCCGAGAATAAACCGGCCTTTCGGTGAGGCGCGTGGCGCGATGTCTACGGTTCCGTAACGGGCCCGCCGCTCCTCACCGTGCGCACGCCCGACAACCTGTCGCGGATTCCCCCCGTCCACAGAACAGGTCGCCGATGTCTTTTCCGCATCGCGGACATTTACGCTCGCCCGTATGACTCCCCAGATCGATCCCCAGGCCGGCGCCGCCGTGAAGGCCGCGGACCGCGCGCACGTCTTCCACTCGTGGTCCGCGCAGGAACTCATCGACCCGCTCGCCGTGGCCGGCGCGGAGGGCTCGTACTTCTGGGACTACGACGGCAAGCGGTATCTCGACCTCACCAGCGGGCTCGTCTACACCAACATCGGCTACCAGCACCCGAAGGTCGTCGCCGCGATCCAGGACCAGGCCGCCCGCCTGACCACCTTCGCGCCCGCCTTCGCGATCGAGGCCCGGTCGGAGGCCGCCCGGCTGATCGCCGAACGGACCCCCGGCGACCTGGACAAGATCTTCTTCACCAACGGCGGGGCGGACGCCGTCGAGCACGCGGTCCGCATGGCACGGTTGCACACCGGCCGGCCCAAGGTGCTCGCGGCCTACCGCTCCTACCACGGCGGCACCCAGCAGGCGATCAACATCACCGGCGATCCGCGCCGCTGGGCCTCCGACGGCGCCGCCGCCGGGGTCGTCCACTTCTGGGCGCCGTTCCTGTACCGCTCCCGCTTCTACGCGCGGACGCAGGAGGAGGAGTGCGCCCGCGCCCTGGAGCACCTGGAGACGACGATCGCCTTCGAGGGACCGGGGACCGTCGCCGCGATCGTCCTGGAGACCATCCCCGGCACCGCCGGGATCATGGCGCCGCCGCCCGGCTACCTCGCGGGCGTGCGCGAGATCTGCGACAAGCACGGGATCGTCTTCGTCCTCGACGAGGTGATGGCCGGTTTCGGACGGACCGGCGAGTGGTTCGCCGCCGACCTGTACGACGTCACGCCCGATCTGATGACCTTCGCCAAGGGAGTCAACAGCGGGTATGTGCCGCTGGGCGGGGTCGCCATCTCCGGCGCGATCGCGGAGACCTTCGGGAAGCGGCCCTACCCCGGCGGGCTGACGTACTCCGGGCACCCGCTGGCCTGCGCCGCCGCCGTCGCGACGATCAACACCATGGCGGAGGAGGGGATCGTCGAGAACGCGCGGCACCTGGGCGAGACCGTCGTCGAGCCGGGGCTGCGGGCCCTCGCCGAGCGGCACCCGAGCGTCGGCGAGGTACGCGGCGTCGGCATGTTCTGGGCCGTGGAGCTGGTCAGGAACCGCGAGACGCGCGAACCGCTGGTCCCCTACAACGCGGCCGGGGAGGCGAACGCCCCGATGGCCGCGTTCGGCGCCGCCGCGAAGAAGGCGGGCGTGTGGCCCTTCGTGAACATGAACCGCACCCACTTCGTGCCGCCGCTCAACGTCTCCGAGTCGGAGGTGAAGGAGGGTCTCGCGGCCCTTGACACAGCACTTTCGGTAGCCGACGAGTACACGGATTAGCGACATCGGAGGCACAGGAGCAGGACAGGTCGCGCACGCTCTTTGTGCGGGGTCTTGAAATCCTCGAACGCGTAAGGTGGCGTGCTCGTAGTTGTGTACGAGTACGCCGTTTTTTCACACCTGACGCAGCGAGGGAGACGCCCCGAACATGCCCGGCAGCAGCGGCAACGGTGCCGTGACGCGCAGCACCCTGCGGCAGCAGATCGCCGACGCGCTCCGCGACGAGGTGCTGGCGGGGCGGTTGCAACCCGGGCAGGAGTTCACGGTGAAGGAGATCGCCGAACAGTACGGCGTCTCCGCGACCCCGGTCCGCGAGGCCCTCGTCGACCTGTCCGCCCAGGGACTGCTGGAGGCCGACCAGCATCGGGGCTTCCATGTACACGAGTACACCGTCGAGGACCACCGCGGCATGATCGAGGCCCGCTCCCTGATCATCGAGGGCATGTTCCTGCGGCTGGAGAAGAGCGGCGAGCGCTACCACCGGCCGGACGACCCGCGTATCGCCGCCGCTGTCGCGGGCATCCGCCGGCGCGGGGACGAGGCCCAACGGGCCGCGGCCGCCGGTGACCTCACCATCCTCATCGGCTATGACCTGCGCTTCTGGCGCGAGTTGAGCGCCCTGTTCGGCAACCCCTACCTCGCCGACTTCCTGCACCGGCTACGCGTGCAGACCTGGGTGTGCACGGTGCAGCACCTGCGCCGCCTGACCGATCTGCGCGGCCAGCTCTGGTCCGGCCACCCCGAACTCGTCGACGCCCTCTACCACCGCGACACCGCGCGGGCCCACGAGATCCTCACCTCGTACAACACGGACTCCCTCGCCCTGGTCGAGCGACTGGCGGCGGGATGACGGAGCTGGACACGACAACGGAGAAGGACGTCATCGACCTCTCCGTGGTGGTTCCGGCGCGTGACGAGGAACTGCGGCTCGGGCCCACCCTCGACGCGCTCGTACGCCATCTCGACCTCGAAAAGACCGCCGCGCGCTGGGAGATCGTCGTCGCCGACGACGGCTCCACGGACGCCACCCGCGAACTCGTCAGCGCCCGCGACGACCCGCGCATCCGGGCCGTCGCCGCCGAGGGCCGGGGCAAGGGCCACGCCCTGCGCACCGGTATCGCCGCCACCCGGGGCCGCCGGATCCTCGTCACGGACGCCGATCTCGCCACCCCGGCCGAGGAGTTGGCGCGGCTGGAGCACGCCCTCGCGGAGGGCCACGCGGCGGCCGTGGGCTCCCGCGCCCTCCCCGGCGCGGCCCTCGGCGACCGTCAGCACCGCGCCCGCGAACTCCTCGGCAAGGCCGGCAACCTGCTCATCCGCGCCACCGCGGTCCGCGGCATCCGTGACACCCAGTGCGGTTTCAAGCTCTTCGACGGCGACAAGGCCCGCGCCGCCTTCGCCGCCTCCCGCCTGGACGGCTGGGCGATCGACGTGGAGGTCCTGCGCCACTTCCGCGAGGCGGGCTGGCCGGTGGCCGAGGTCCCGGTCCGCTGGTCGCACCGCCCCGGCTCGAAGGTCCGCCCCCTCGACTACCTGCGCTTCCTGCGCGACCTGGCCGTACTACGACGCCCGGACCTCGCCTCCGTCCTCCTCTTCCTGCTCTTCTCCCTCACCCTCTACTCCGGCCGCTTCTTCGACCCGGCCCACCGCTACCTCACCGACTCCCTCCAGGACCAGAACCAGTGGGAGTGGTTCTTCGCGGCGACGGCGGACAACATCGCCCACCTCCGCAACCCCCTCTTCACCGACCTCCAGGGCTTCCCCGACGGCGTGAACCTGATGGCCAACACGGCCATGCTGGGCCTGTCCGTCCCCCTCGCCCCGGTCACCCTGCTCTTCGGCCCGGCGGTCACCCTGAGCCTGGTGATGACCCTGGGCCTGGCCGCGACCGCCGCCGCCTGGTACTGGCTGATCGTGAAACGCCTGGTCGGCCAACGGGGCGCGGCCGCCGCCGGAGCCACCCTGGCCGCCTTCGCCCCACCCCTGGTCAGCCACGCCAACGCGCACCCCAACTTCGTGGTCCTCTTCATGATCCCGCTGATCATCGACCGCGCGCTGAGGCTGTGCACGGGCGCCCGGCCGGGGCGCGACGCCGTCCTGCTCGGCCTCATGGCGGCCTACCAGTTCTTCCTGGGCGAGGAGCCACTGCTGCTCGCCGCCATGGGCATGCTCCTCTTCGCCGTCGCCTACGCGGCCGTACGCCCGACGGTGGCCCTTTCCTCGGTACGCCCCCTGCTGCGCGGCCTGGCCGCGGCCGCCGCCGTCTGCCTCCCGATCGTCGTCTACCCGCTGGCCTGGCAGTTCTCCGGCCCCCAGAGCTACGACGGCATCGACCACGGCACGGCCCCCGGCACCGCCAACTCCCTGCGCGCACTGCTGACGTTCGCCGAACGCTCACTGATCGCGGGCGACGCCGGTGCGGTGAGGACCCTCTCCCTCAACCCCACCGAGCAGAACGCCTTCTACGGCTGGCCGCTGGCCCTGCTGGCCCTCGCGATCACCGTGCTGCTGTGGCGGCGACGACCGGTGGTCCGGGCCCTGGCGGCGACGGCGCTGGCGGCCGCCGTACTCTCCATGGGCCCGCCCGGCCCCTGGGCCCTCCTCGACGGCCTCCCCCTCTTCGAATCGGTGATCGAGAGCCGGGTGGCGATCATCTGCGCCCCGGCCCTGGGCATGCTGCTCGCCCTCGCGCTCGCCGAACTGACGGCGATCCGTAAGGGATACATCCGGTACACGGCCCTGGCCGCCGTGTCCCTCGCCCTCCTCCCCCTCCTCCCCGCGCCCCTGAAGTCCGAGCCCCGCGCCGCGACACCCGCGTTCTTCACGGACGGGACCTGGAAGTCGTACGTCCAGGGCGGAGAGACGCTGGTCCCCGTGCCGCTCGCCGAGCCGGAGAACGCGGAGGCGCTGCACTGGCAGACGGAGGCCGGCCTCGGCTTCCGGATGCCCGGCGGCTACTTCAACCGCCCCTTCGGCGACGGCGACCGCACCGGCGTCTACGGCGTCCCGCTCCGCTTCACGGCGAGCCTGCTGCGGGACATCCGGTACTCGGGGGTCGCGCAGGTGATCGACTCCGCCGCGCGGGAGGAATTCGCCGAAGACCTGGCGTACTGGCATGCGGGCGCCCTCATACTGGCCCCGCAGCCGAACGCGGACGTCCTGCGTGAGACCGTGAACAAACTGGTGGGCCGACCCGGTAGGCGGACGGACGGTGTGTGGGTATGGGACCTGCACGAGTAACGACTGGAGGAGCTCTCTTTGGCCTGTGACCTGTGGCTGGTACCGCTCGTCGACGTGTTGTGCCACACCCCCGACAACCCGTTCGCCGAGGAACTCGCGCAGTACAACAAGGTGCTGGCCGAGGCGGGACTGCCGCCGGTGCCGGTGTACCAGTACATGCCAGGCCTGTCCGGTGATGTCGCCCCGGTGGCCGGCTTCGACTACGACGCGCTGCACTTCCTGCGCCGCGCGTATCTGTTGCAGGTGTGCCAGCTCCCGGTGACGCCGGTGGACGCCCTGGGCGGCGACTACGAGCAGCTCCTGGAGATGTTCGAGACGACGGCCCAGCAGTCGCACCTGGTCTGGCACTACGACCACGCGGGCGCGTACGTCCCGGTCGACTTCCCGCATCCCCTCGCCAACGACGACCTGCTGGCCGGCGGCGGCCCGCTCGGCTCCTCCCAGTCCCTCCTCAGGGAGCTGGAGTTCGTCGCCCCGTCGATCGGCATCGACCCCACGAACCCACCGGCCCCGCCGCAACCCCCCTCCGCTCCCACGGAGTTGGAGGAACCAGCCGTCGCCGCACCCTACGACCCCTCCCCCTTCGCCCGAGAACGGCACGTCTGGCTCGGCCTGCACGCGGCGGCGACCCGCAGTCTGGCGCAGGGCTCGATGATCGTGTTCAGCTGAGGATCGAGGATCACTTGCCGAGCCTGGCCAGGCCCTTCTGGACGTCCTCCCTGTTCATCGCAGGGGTGTAGGTCAGCTCGGCGCCGAGTTCGAGGAAGAAGGGCTCACTGATCACCGGCAGGTCGGAGGAGTCCTCCAGGTCGAAGAAGATGAAGGCGGTGCGTCGGCCACCGTCCGCGGTGAAGTAGGCCGCCTCGGGCTTGATCTGCGCCATGGACTCCTCGATGACCTTCCCGAGAGTCCCGTTCCGGATCAGCTCGTTGGCCTTCTCCGTGTCCATGGACGCCTTCAGCATCATGCGCATCGCGGTCACCTTCTTCTGCTCGATGTGCACGTCTGACCATTTCAGGATATGCCCACGCAAAGGGGATCGCCCCTGGCGAGGGCACCCCCTGGATCGCCTACCTCTGGTGCGGCAACCGGATGGTCCGCACGAGAGGCATGTCCGCGTACACATCCGGGTCGACGGTCACCACATGCCGCCCGTCCGGCCAGTCGACGGTCGGCCGGGAGAGATGGACCGCATGCCCGAGCCGCCACTCCACCCCGTCACGCAGCAGCGCGCCCACGGTGGAGGCACCCGCGAAGTCCAACTCGACGATCTCCACTGCGGGCAGCGCACCGACGTGCTCCGCGAGGCCCTTGCGCATGCCGTCGGCGGCAGCCAGACAGAGCGCGGGAACGTACACGTGCCGGGTGGGCCCGTGCTCGGTGTTCGCCACGAACTGCGAGGCCAGCGAGTTCCCCGAGCCGAGCGCCAGCAGGGCCGACTCGTCGAAGACGACACCGGTCGAGCCTGCCCCGGCCCTCGCCCCGCTCACAGGCTGTCCACCGGCCGTCCGGCCTCCAGGTCCTGCCAGACCTTCTCCACCCGGTCGTGGTCCTCGTCCGTGAGGGTCACGCCGAAGTGCGTCTCGCAGTACGCCTTGGTCTCTTCGTACCGCTTGCGCAGTTCCTCCTGCGTGGGCGTGGCCCCCGCCAGCTCGGCGATCAGGTCCCGCATGGTCATCCCGCGCTCGCGGGCAAGCACCATGAGGCGGTCACGGACAGCGGGGTCGACCTTGACGGTGGTGTCAGCCATGACACAAGTATACCGCCGGTATACCGTCGTCTCCGGCCTTTCGAGCAACGCGGTCATCGCGTTCCTTTCGGTTGGGGGACCTGGCCCGCACGGACGTACGACCAGAGGTCTGTGTGCGCCTACGCGGGCGCGGGCGCGGGCTGCTGGCCCCGCATGAGGGCCCGGACCGCCGCGCCGCCCCGGCGGGCCGCGTCGCGGAACGCCTCCGCGCCGGGCTTGCGCAGTTCGAGTTCGACGGTCGTCGCGGGAGTCGGCGTCGGCGGAGCCGGACGCTTACGGCGTAGACGGTTCTCGACCAGGGCCTGCGGCGAATGAACGCGGCCGGGGAGCCCATCCGTCAGAGCGGCCCGCACCTGCATGCTGCTCGCCCCCGCGTCCCACCACGCCTCCACGAGCGGCGCGAGCCGCAATGCCTCGGCGGCGCCAAGGGTGAGCCCGGGGTGTGTACGGCCGAGCGAGCCGAGCAGCTCGGCGGCCAGCGCGGTGCGCTCGCTCACCGCTTCAGGCTCGGCAGGCGGCGGGGAGGGAGGTTCTTGTTCCCCGGTCTTTTCCCCCGAAGGGGTAGCGCCTTCGGCCGGGTCTCCCGACTCGCCGGAGGCCCGATCCTGAACTTTTTCAGGTTCACCCGCCGGGGGCTCATCCCCGTACGGAGTATCGAATACCTCATACACCGTAGAGAACTGACGCGTCTCCGGATCCTGCCGCACCACCCGCCGCAGATACCGGGATTCCTCCAGCTCATGCAGGGCGGAGGCGATCCGGGCCCGCCCCTCCTTGCGCTGCTCGGCGAGGGTTCGGATGGTGGCGCGGGCGCCGTCCGGAAGGCTGAGGAGGTACGTCAGTACGCCGACCGCGCACCAGGAGAGGCTCCGGTCGCGAAGAAGGGCGTTGGAGAAGACGGAAAAGGCGCGCTTGGGCGTCGTACGATGAATCCGCATGAGGAGCTTGGTCCTTGTGTCGAGCCCCCGGGTGTTGGCGCATCGCGGGGGCATTTCTGTTGGCCGTGACTCTACGGGTACGCAGAGCGACGAATGCAAGCTGGAACGGGGTTTACCCGGGCGGAAGTTCCCACTTTTCACCCCCGGAGTGAAGCGCGGTGCGCAGCAGAGAGCACCGTCTCCGGTGAGTCCTGGGCCGCCTTCCTCGGTAGGTACTCACCTCAGCAAAGGTAAGTACCGCTACTCACGCGGCCGTTGGCCGGGGAGCGGCATCGTGGAGGTCACACAGACGATCTCCAGGAGGCTCTCCATGAACATCCGCTCCTTCACCTCGGCCCTGCGTACCCCCGTGGCCCTCGGCTACCTGGCACTCGTGGCCGCCGTCGCCGGATGGGTCGCGGTGGACACGCTGCTCGTGACGCACGCGGACGCCAGCTTCGCCGGGGTGTGGCTCTTCTTCGTCACCGCCCCGACGTCGCTGCTGTTCGCCGCGGCGCCCGGCGCGCTCGCGTGGATCGGGGTGCCGATCGGGGCGGTGGTCCAGGCGGCCCTGCTCGGTGCCGCGTACCGAGGGCTCACCGGGACCCGCCGCCTGGGCACCAGCTAGCTTGAGGGTGAAGGTGAAGTCGCCGGAGAGCTTGCCGCTCAGGCGGACTGCCGAAACGAGATTCCCCTCCGTGATCAGTCTCTCGACCTCGGCCCGCGACAGACCGCAGCCTTCGGCGATCAGCCGCACCGGTCGGACCGGGATCCGCGCCGCGAAGCGGACCGAGACGTCGATCACCTCGCGGTCCGGGTGATCCGATCCGCCGGTGTCGAGGCGCCAGGCGCCGTCCCAGTCGAGGGCGATGCGATTACGGCGCCGCACGACCGGATCCTGGAGCAACTCGGCTGCCAGGCCAAGGTCGTTGTCATGCAGCCGCTCCAGCAGGTCAGGTCGCACGGAGCGCACATTCACCCGCTCCAGGACCGTGAGCTTCGCGGTGTCCCCGCAAGCGGTACAGAGCACGAGGAGCCAGGCGTCGATGAGCTTGTGGTTGGCGTTGACGCGGAATTTGCCGCTTGCCCGAAAGCTCTCGGACGCGCACGCGTGGCAGCGGCGGAGAACGAGTGGCAGGCAGGTGGGCACGACCGCCCAGTTATTGAGCACAGAAGTACACCGGTTCCAGTGAGAAGTCCGCAGCAAAAAGCAGCGCGGCGCACAGGTGCGACGCGCGACAGATCAGCGCTCGGGAGGTCTCACACGGTGTACAACGGCCACGTCCTTGCCTGGACAACTTGGTTCGGCAGCAAGGTAATGGCGTGCGGCGGCGCTGTTCCACTGGTTATTTGTTTGCCGTCGGCGAACCCGGTCGGATAGGAAGTTCGCATGTTGAGGGGCAGCAAGGTCGGGCTCAGGGCCCGGCACGAGGACGACATCCCGATCCTGCGGGTCGAGCTCTACAACGACGTGGTCAACGCCTCGCGGGCCGAAGGCTGGCCGTGGCGGCCGATCCCGCCCGGCTCGAAGGATCCGCGGCTCGTGGTGGACGACAAGCAGGAGGGGATCGTCCGGTTCTCCGTGGTGGAGCTGGAGGGCGACACGCTGGTCGGCTCCGCGACGCTGTGGGGCATCGACAGCCACAACCGGTGCGCGCACATCGGCCTTGGACTGCTGCCGTCCTCTCGCGGCAAGGGCTACGGCACCGACGTGGTCGCCGTGCTGTGCCACTACGGCTTCGTCGTGCGCGGCCTCCAGCGACTGCAGATCGAGACGCTGTCGGACAACGCCGCGATGCTGCGCGCAGCCGAGCGCAACGGCTTCGTCCGCGAGGGCGTGCTGCGCTCCTCGGCCTGGGTGCTGGGCGAGTTTCTCGACGAGGTGCTGCTCGGACTCCTCGCCCAGGACTGGAAGCCGTAGGCCTGCCGGATCAGACGTGCAACTTGGGCCGGTAGACAGCGACGCCGTCGACGGCGTCGCCGCTCACGACGTTCGCGTCCGGCCGCGCGAACACCCGGTATAGGTCGCGGTCATGATGCTCTCCCGGGGTGCGGTTGATCGCCTGTCGGAGATACAGACCGGCGGCCACGGCGGAACTCATCGGGCGTCAGTCCCCGGTGCCGGCTGGTCGGCCCGTGCCGCGCAGGCCCCACGCCTCGATCGTCCTCTTGTACGCCTCGGGCATCACGAGTCCCGGGATCTCGCGGTAGGAGAACAGCCCGAGTTCCCTGTGCTCGTGCGACAGCTTCGGCTTCCGCGAGCCGGCGTACGATTCCATCCGCGTCCAGTGCCGCAGGTACCTCGTGTTCGGACAGCGGTTCCCCCGAGCGCCTCATGATCTTCATGAACGTGCAGCCACCTCCCCGCCACGGATCGTAGCCACAACCACGGCGCACGAAACCGGCCCGGCAGGGCCGGAAGGCTCGCCGGCCGGAGGGCCAGGACACTTCCGGCCAGCGAGGAGGAGCGGGCGCCGCTACGCGAACACGGGCGTGCCCGCCTGGGTGAGCCTCCAGTTGGTGGCCGCGAAGTCGGACGGGTTCAGGGTGCCCTTTCCGACGACGTAGTCGATCATCAGCTGGCGGATCTCGTTGGTCGAGCTGTACGCGATGTCGGCGGCGGCGATGTGCGGGTAGCCGCTGCCGCCGTTCGCGCGGTAGTTGTTGACGGCGACGACGAAGACCTGGTCGTCCGACACGGCCGTGCCGTCGTAGGTGAGGTTCTTGATCCGGGAGCCTTCCGGCTGCGCGATGTCGATGTCGTAGCCGACGCCCGCCGCCGTGTCGTACATGTAGTCCCAGAAGCTGTTGGCGTTGGTGAGGGTGGCGGTGTCCACGGCCGTCCCCGCCGGCACCTGGTGGTAGTACTTCGCCGCGTACTCCAGATAGTCCTTCAGCTGGGCGCCCGTGAGCTTCTTGCCGTAGAGGGTGTTGTCGTAGATGTAGAGCCCGGCGATGTCCTTGATCGTCACGTTCCCGGCCGGGATGTCGGCCGTGCGGGAGAAGGGCGCGGCGACGGAGATGAGCGGCAGGGCCGCGTCCGACGTCGACAGTCCCGCCTTGACCGTCTGCATCTGGACCTCGTGGATGAAGTCCATGATGGGGACGTCCTTCCAGCAGGACTCCGCCGCCGAGAGGTCGGCCGTGCAGGTGCCGACGGCCGTGTTGACGTACTTCACGACCAGTTCGTGGTCGGCCTGGAGGAGCTTCTTGATCTCCGGGTCCTCGTCCACGGTGTTGGGGTTGAGGGTCTGGGCGGTCTTGCCGGTGACCTTCCAGCGCCCGTGCTCCAACTCGACCTCGAAGTCGAAGACGCTCAGGCGGTAGCCCCAGCAGTACGGCTCCGAGAGGAGGACCTCCTCTCCCGTCTCCTCGTTCTTCACGGTGTAGGAGGGGACCTCGACATGCGTGTGGCCGACGAGGATCGCGTCGATGCCGGGGACCTGCTCGGCGACGAGGTTCGACGCGTTCTCGACGTACGGGAGTTCGTCGCCGTACGAGGACGAACCGTCCAGGCCGGAGTGGTCCGTCAGGAAGACGACGTCACAGCCCAGCGCCCGCAGTCTCGGCACGTACTTCTTCGCCTGCTCGACCAGGCCCGGGAAGACCATCTTCCCGCTGACGTTGTCCTTGTCCCAGATCGCGATGCCCGGGTTGGTGAGGCCGAGGATGCCGATCCTGATGTCCGGGGCGCCGGGGACGCGGATCCGCTTCACGGTGTAGGGAGGGAACGCGGGGCGCAGCGTCTTCGCGTCGAGGGCGTTCGCGCCGAGCAGCGGGAAGTGGCACTGCTTCTCGAACTTCCTCAGCACCTCGATGCCGTAGTTGAACTCGTGGTTGCCGAGGGCGGCGGCGTCGTAGCGCATGTGGTTCATGGCGACGGCCATCGGGTGCCGGACGCCGTTCGTGATGGGGTCGACGCGCGCGAAGTAGTAGGCCAGGGAGGTGCCCTGGATGATGTCGCCGGCGTCCACGAGGAGGACATGCTCCTCGCCCTTGGCCTTGCGCTGCTGCTTGATGAGCGTGGCGACGCGGGCGACGCCGACGGAGTTGCCCTTGGCGTCGGAGTAGGCGGCGTCCTGGTAGTAGTCCCAGTCGAAGACGTGGCTGTGCAGGTCGGTGGTGCCCAGGATGGAGAAGGTCCAGGTACGGGGCTTGTGTTCGGGCTTGTGTCCGGGCTTGCGGCCGGGGGCCGCCTCGGCGGTGCCTGCGCCGACCGCTCCGGTGACGGCCACCGCCGCTCCGGTCACGGCCGACTTCTGCACGAACTCACGACGCTTCACGGGGGCTCCTGAGGGAGGTGGGACTGACGGCACTACCCGCGTAGATGCTTGCCGTCCGCCGCTCCCCTGCGGAACCAGGAACAGGCCATGTCCCGGTCAACAAAGCTAAATAAGGCTCTTCAGCTCGGCTTCGAAGAGCTGGTCCGGGTCGACGTCCATGCCGGAGAAGTGGCCCGCCAGTTCCAGGGAGAGGACCCCGTGCAGGCGGGTCCAGAAGGGGACGGCTCGGGCGAGGGGCGGGGTGTCCGACCCGGGTAGCGCGTCGAGCAGGGACCCCATGATCTCCTTCGCGATCCCGGTGGTGTCGTCGGGGGCGTGGTAGCCGGGGATCGGGGTGCCGTAGACGAGGAAGTAACGGTGGGGGTCGGCCAGGGCCCAGCCGCGCAGGGCGTGCGCCAGCGCCGCGAGATCGGGGCCGGGCTCGGACGCCGCACGGAAGGTGTCGGCGAGGCTGCGATACGCGTCCCTGATCAGCTCGGTGATCAGTTCGTCGCGGCTGGCGAAGTAGCGGTACAGCGCGGGGCCGCTCACCCCCATCTTCTTGGCGATCGCGTTGAGGGAGAGCGCGGACGCTCCCGCCGTGGCGATCTGCTCCCAGGCTCTTTCCTTGACCTCCGCGCGGACCTGGGCCCGGTAGCGCTCGCGGGGGGTGTTCGCAGCCTCAGCCTTCGTCATGGTTAGAGGTTATCACTGAAGTTATTGACACTCACCCCGTCATTGCGTTACAACTTCTAACGAACGCGAAAAGCACTTACACGCATACGGAGGTCGTCATGAACGCCGAAGGACTCGTCGAGGTCGTCCTGCCGGGCAAGGTCGAGCCGGAGGGGCTCCAGATCCGGCACGGGGCCGTGCCCGCGCCGGGCCCCGGGCAGGTCGTCGTGCGGATGGAGGCCACCGGGGTGTCGTTCGCCGAGCAGCAGATGCGCCGCGGGCGGTACTGGGACCAGCCGCCGTTCCCGTTCGTGCCCGGCTACGACCTGGTGGGCACCGTCCTGGCGACCGGCGAGGGCGTCGATCCCGGCCTGGCCGGCCTCCGGGTGGCCGCGCTGCTCAAGGTCGGCGGCTGGGCCAGCCATGTGGTCGTCGACGCGGCGGACGTGGTGCCGGTACCCGAGGGCGTCGACGCGGCGGAGGCGGAGACCCTGGTGCTCAACGGCATCACGGCGTGGCAGATGCTGCACCGCAAGGCACGCGTACGTGCCGGGCAGACCGTCGTCGTGTACGGCGCGAACGGCGGCGTCGGCTCGGTCCTGGTCCAGCTGGCGCGGGCGGCGGGCGCGAAGGTGATCGGTACTGCGTCCCCCCGCCACCACGACGACCTGCGCGCCCAGGGCGTCACCCCCGTCGACTACCGCGCCCAGGACGTCGCCGCCCGGATCCGCGCACTCGCCCCCGGCGGTGTGGACGCCGTCTTCGACCACGTCGGCGGGAACGGCATCGTCGACTCCTGGCGCCTCCTCGCCCCCGGCGGCACGCTCGTCTCCTACGGCAGCGCCTCCACCCGGGACGACGAGGGCTCCAGGCAGACGCCCGTGCTCAAGCTGCTCGGCCGGGTCTGGCTGTGGAACGCGCTGCCCAACCGCCGCCGCGCCTACTTCTTCAACGTCTGGGCCGGGCGGGCGCTCTCGAAGAACCGCTTCCGGTCCCGCCTCCGCACCGACCTCACCCAGGTCCTCACCGCCCTCCAGCGCGGCGAGGTCACGCCCCGCATCGCGGCCCGCCTCCCCCTCACCAGCGCCGCCGACGCCCTACGCCTGGCGGAGTCGGGGACGGTGGCGGGGAAGGTGGTGCTGAATCCGTGACGGGGTTCCCCACACGCGTGTGCCCCTGACCGATGGCACCGGTCAGGGGCACACGCGTAGGGACGATCAGAGGAACGAGTTGATCTCGATCGTCTCGTCCCGGCCCGGGCCCACGCCGATCGCGGAGATCGGGGCGCCGGACATCTCCTCCAGCGCCTTCACGTACGCCTGGGCGTTCTTCGGCAGCTCGGAGAAGGACTTCGCCTTGGTGATGTCCTCGGACCAGCCCGCGAGGGTCTCGTAGATCGGCTTCGCGTGGTGGAAGTCCGACTGCGAGTACGGGAGTTCCTCGACGCGCCTGCCGTCGATCTCGTACGCCACACAGACCGGGATCTGCTCCCAGCCGGTGAGGACGTCGAGCTTGGTGAGGAAGAAGTCCGTCAGGCCGTTCACGCGGGTCGCGTAGCGGGCGATGACCGCGTCGAACCAGCCGCAGCGGCGGTCACGGCCGGTCGTCACGCCCCGCTCGCCGCCGATGCGGCGCAGTGCCTCGCCGTCCTCGTCGAAGAGCTCGGTCGGGAAGGGCCCCGAGCCGACGCGGGTCGTGTACGCCTTGAGGATGCCGATGACCCGGCTGATCTTCGTCGGGCCCACGCCGGAGCCGGTGCAGGCGCCGCCCGCGGTCGGGTTCGACGAGGTGACGAAGGGGTACGTGCCGTGGTCGATGTCGAGGAGCGTGCCCTGACCGCCCTCGAAGAGGACGACCTTGTTCGCCTCCAGGGCCTGGTTGAGGAGCAGGACCGTGTCGGTGACGTACGGAGCGAGCTTCTCCGCGTAGCCCAGCAGTTCCTCGACCACCTGGTCGACGGCGATCGCACGGCGGTTGTACAGCTTGGTCAGCAGCTGGTTCTTGCCGTCGAGCGCCGCCTCGACCTTCTGCGTGAGGATCGACTCGTCGTAGAGGTCCTGGACGCGGATGCCCACGCGGTTGATCTTGTCCGCGTAGGTCGGTCCGATGCCCCGGCCGGTTGTGCCGATCTTGCGCTTACCGAGGAAGCGTTCCGTCACCTTGTCGACAGTGACGTTGTAGGGCGTGATGATGTGCGCGTTGCCGCTGATGAGCAGCTTCGACGTGTCGACTCCGCGCTCGTTCAGACCGCTCAGCTCGGAGAGCAGGACCGACGGGTCGACGACGACGCCGTTTCCGATAACCGGCGTACAGCCGGGGGAGAGGATCCCGGAAGGGAGGAGGTGGAGTGCGTACTTCTGGTCACCGACGACGACCGTGTGGCCGGCGTTGTTGCCGCCCTGGTATCGCACGACATAATCCACCGAGCCACCGAGCAGGTCGGTGGCCTTTCCCTTGCCTTCGTCACCCCACTGAGCACCGAGCAGCACAAGTGCGGGCACGCGCGTACACCCCTTCCGGGTGGGGCATGTCCAAGGTCAGGGGCGTACGCGGCGGTTTTTGCCACCACCGCGTGCACCGCGACCGCCGTTGGTCGCACCACGACCGTCTTCGGCCGCACTCTGTCGGACCCGGATGCCCCGGAATAGACGAAGCCCCTGGCGCAATAGCGCAAGGGGCTCTTGCACAAAGATGCTACCCGAGGAAGCGAGGCAGGACCGAGGTGGCGACTTTCGCGACGCCGGACCAGCTGCTGGTGATCATCGATCCGGTCGCCCGGAGGACGGACGGAGAGTCCGTACGGATCGTGAAAGACGTGCTCAGCGCGGGTGCGGCGAGTACCAAGGTCTGTCTTCCGGAGGACGCGGAGGAGTTTGCCCGGGTACTGGCCCGGCGCGGCTCCCGGCGGCCGGTGGTCGTCGGTGACGACCGGGCGCTGATGCGGACGGTGTCCCTGCTGCACCGGCAGCGGGAACTGGCCGGATGCGTGCTGTCCGTCGTGCCGGTGGGGACCGCGCTGGGCGTCGCGCAGGCGCTGGGGGTGCCCACGGGGGCGGTGGCGGCGGCGCGGGCCGTCCTGGACGGCTCCGAGCGGCGGCTGGACCTCCTGGTGGACGACAGCGACGGGGTGGTGCTGGGCGCGTTGCGGATTCCGCCGTTGCAGTTCGCTCCGCGGGAGGGGGTCGCGGCTCCGGGCGGCCGGCCCTGGCTGCACTCCCTGGTCCGCACCCTCGTCCCCTCCCGTCCGACGCCGGCCGCCTCTCCCCCGCCGGGGCCGTCCCGGCTCCGGGTCGAGGTGGACGGCGTGACACTGGTCGACCTCGACCAGCCGGTGGAGGGTGTGTCGGTGACCCCGTGCGCGGCGGGGGTGGCCGAGGTGGTCGTCCGGCCGGTGTCGGTGGGCGCGGAGGCGCTGCCGCTGGAGGCACGGGGGCGGACGGTGACGGTCTCGGGGGCAGACTTCCGCTACCGCGCGGACACGGCGGTGGCGGGGCCGGTGCGGAGGCGGACGTGGACCGTGCGAGAGGGCGCGCTGGGGTTGGTGCTACCTGCGGGGCGGTGAGCCTCAGGCCTGGTCGTCGTCCTTCTCCGGCCGCTGGAATCCGGCTGTGTCGAGGGAGCAGCCGAACGGGTCCGGGATGTAGAGCTTCTCGCCGAAGGGCTTGCTGAAGCGGACCTCGTAGCCCTTCGTGGAGGGGGAGCCGTAGACGATGGCTTCCTCCTCCTGCATGTCGAGGATCAGGTAGATGGGGACACCCACCTTTCCGTAAACCTCGACCTTGTCCGTGAGATCCTCACGCCTGGTGGAGGCAGAGGTCAGTTCCGCCACGAAAGACAGCCCCTCTCCGTCCAGGTGATTGCTGTCCGTCTCGTAGGTCTGCTCGTGCGCGGCATGGATATCCGGTCCGAAGGCGCGCTCGACCCCGGGGAACACGAACAGGTCCGGTGCCCGCTCGATCATGTGACCTTCGGGGAGGTATCCCTCCAGTTGGTTGCACACCAGCTTCATCACGCGGGTGTAGAACCCCTTCGACCACGGCGACACGACGATGCTCCCCCTGATGATCTCGGCCTTGTAGCCGTCGGGCACGCTCAGCTCGTCGAGGAGATCCAGAAGCTCCTCGAAGCCGCTGCGAGGCTTGGTGCCGCTTATCACCGGTCGCTCTGCCATGAGTGTCATGATGCGCCCTCCCCTCGTCACGAACCAGTCATGACTCAGGGCAGCCGATCGACTACGCCGTCCGTGTCGGTCTCGTCCTTCAGCCCCACCCCGGTCACCCCCAGCTCCCACGCGCGTCCCAGCAGCGCCGCCAGCTTCGCCGCCGCCTTCTCGTAGTCCAGGCCCAGGGGTGGGCGGATGTTGGAGAGGCAGTTGCGGTCGGCGTCCGTCGTCACACCCGGTACCGGGCGGTAGGTGAGGTAGGCGCCCAGGGAGTCCGCCGCCGACATGCCGGGGCGTTCGCCGATGAGGACGACGGCCGCCGTCGCGCCCATCGCCGCCGCGATGTCGTCGCCGAGGGCCACGCGGGCCTGTTCGGCGAGGACGACCGGGGCGATACGGCGGTCCGGAAGGCGGGCGGTCGTCTCGCGGACCAGGGCCGCCGCGTGGTCGTGGACGGCCCGGCTGGACAGTCCGTCGGCGACGACGAACACCACGTCCCAGTCGCCGACGGGGAGGTGTGCCCGGTCGGTGGGGTCCAGACGGCGGCCCAGGTCGGGGCGTTGGAGGTAGGTGAGGCGGTCGGGGGCCGCGCTGCGGACGCGGATCACCGGGGTGCCGGTGAGCTGCGCCGCGACCGCGTCCGGGGCGAAGGGCGAGTGCACCGCGTCCCGGGCCGCCGCGTGCGCGGCCTGGAGTTCCAGGCGGTGCCGGGTGGGGAGGGCGGAGCCGGCCCGGCCGAGCCCGATACGGGCCTGGGTACGGCGGCGCAACTCCGGCCAGAGGTCGGCGCCCCCGCTGCTGCTTCCTGCCACGGTGCTCATGCCGCGAGGCCCCTTCCGATCGCCGTCAGCGGGTGGGTCGTCGTGGAGATCTCCCGGATGCCGCCGCGCTCGTCCAGGAGGCCGATCGAGTCGAGCCAGGTCTCGAACTCCGGGGCCGGGCGCAGGCCCAGGACCTCTCGGAGGTACAGGGCGTCGTGGTACGAGGCCGACTGGTAGTTGAGCATGATGTCGTCGCCGCCCGGGGTGCAGATCACGAAGGACGCCCCGGCCACGCCGAGCATGGTCAGCATGGTGGCGATGTCGTCGTCATCGGCGTCGGCGTGGTTGGTGTAGCAGATGTCGAGGCCCATCGGCAGGCCGAGGAGTTTGCCGCAGAAGTGGTCCTCCAGGGCGGCCCGGAGGATCTGGCGGCCGTCGTAGAGGTACTCGGGGCCGATGAAGCCGACGACCGTGTTCACCAGCAGGGGGTCGTAGCGGCGGGCGACCGCGTAGGCGCGGGCCTCCACCGTCTGCTGGTCCACGCCGTGGTGCGCCCCGGCGGACAGCGCGCTGCCCTGCCCGGTCTCGAAGTACATGACGTTGCGGCCGACGGTCCCCCGCCCCAGTGCCCGCGCCGCCTCGTGCGCCTCGTCGAGCAGGCCGAGGGTCACGCCGAAGGAGGCGTTCGTGGCCTGCGTACCGGCGATGGACTGGAAGACGAGGTCGACCGGTGCGCCCCGCTCCATCAGGTCGAGGGTGGTCGTGACATGGCTGAGGACGCAGGACTGGGTGGGGATGGCGTAGCGGTCGATGACGCCGTCGAGGAGTTCCAGCAGGTCGCGCACCGCCCTCGGGCTGTCGGTCGCCGGGTTGATGCCGATCACCGCGTCGCCGGAGCCGAGCAGGAGGCCGTCGAGGAGGGCCGCCGCCACGCCCGCCGGGTCGTCGGTGGGGTGGTTGGGCTGGAGGCGGGTGGCGAGGCGGCCCGGGAGGCCGATCGTCGAGCGGAAGGCGGTCACGACCCGCACCTTCCTGGCGACGGCGACCAGGTCCGCGTTCCCCATCAGCTTCGACACCGCGGCTGCCATCTCCGGCGTCAGCCCGGGTGCCAGCGCGGTGAGCGCCGCCGTGTCCGCCGTCTCCGACAGCAGCCACTCCCGCAGTTCCCCGACGGTCATCGACGCGACCGGGGCGAAGGCCGGGGCGTCGTGCGTGTCGTGGATGAGCCGGGTGACGTCGTCGTCCTCGTACGGGATGAGCGGGTCGGCGAGGAAGTCGGTCAGCGGGACGTCCGCGAGCGCCCAGCGCGCCGCGACCCGTTCGCGGGCCGAACCGGCCGCGAGGCCGGCGAGACGGTCGCCGGAGCGCTCGGGGCTCGCGGCGGCGAGGAGGCGGGCGAGCGAGCCGAAGCGGTGGCGCTCGCCGCCGAGAGTCGAGGTGTAGGCGCTCATGCGGGTGACGCTACGAGGTGCGGGCCACGGCGGTCCACGAGCTGCCCGAGAGTTAACCGGGGCGTTCGACACACCGGAATTCTAAAGGTCTAGTTGACCTACATTTAACGCCACGCTTCGCCCTCCCGACTCAATCGGCCTCCAGGATTCCGGTCCAGGCACACCAGAGAAGCGGCAGCAGGAACAGCAGGAGGAGGGGCCACCCGATGGCAGTGGACGAGAGCGTCGCACCGGCGGCGAGCAGTGCGGGACAAGAGGGCGTGCATCGGCTCAAGCCCAACGCCATCGGGCTGCTGGGCGTGGTCTTCATGGCCGTGGCGACCGCCGCGCCGATCACCGCGATGACGGGCAACGTGCCCTTCATGGTGTCGGCCGGCAACGGCATCGGCGCACCCGCGAGTTACCTCGTCGCAATGGTCGTCCTGGCAATCTTTTCCGTCGGCTTCACATCGATGGCGAAGCACATCACCTCCACCGGCGCCTTCTACGGCTTCATCTCCTACGGCCTCGGCCGCTCGGTCGGCCTCGCCTCCGGGCTGCTCGCGACGTTCGCGTACGTCGTCTTCGAGCCGGCGCTGATCGGCATCTTCTCCACCTTCGCCACCGAGACGCTTCTGGACCAGACGGGCCTCGACATCCCGTGGTGGGCGTTCGCGGTGCTGATGCTCGCGATCAACGCGACGGGCACCTGGTTCGGGGTCTCGGTCGCGGAGAAGCTGCTCGTCGTCCTGCTCGCCACCGAGGTGACGGTCCTCGCGGCGATGGCGATCTCGGTGGCCCTGCACGGCGGCGGCCCCGACGGCTTCAGCATCGACCCGGTCAACCCGGTCAACGCCTTCAAGGGCACCTCGGCCGGTCTCGGGCTCTTCTTCGCCTTCTGGTCGTGGGTCGGCTTCGAGTCGACGGCGATGTACGGCGAGGAGTCCCGCAACCCGAAGAAGATCATCCCCAAGGCGACGATGATCTCCGTGCTCGGCGTCGGTGTCTTCTACGTCTTCGTGTCCTGGATGGCCATCACCGGCACCGGTCAGTCGAACGCCGTGAAGGTCGCCACCGACAACCCGCTGAACCTGTTCTTCAACCCCACCGAGCAGTACGTCGGCCACTGGGCGGTCGTCGTCATGCAGTGGCTGATGATCACCGGCTCGCTGGCCTGCGGCATGGCCTTCCACAACTGCGCCGCCCGCTACATGTACGCCCTGGGCAGGGAGGGCGTCCTGCCCTCGCTCAAGCGCACCGTCGGGCGCACCCACGAACGGCACGGCTCCCCGCACATCGCGGGGCTGGTGCAGACGGCCATCACGGCGGTGCTGCTGCTCGCGTTCTGGGCGGCGGGCAAGGACCCGTACACGGGGACGTACGTCCTGCTGGCCATCCTCGGCACGATGGCGATCCTCGTCGTGCAGGCCGTGTGCTCGTTCGCGGTGCTGGTGTACTTCCGCTCCCACCACCCCGAGAGCCGGCACTGGTTCAGGACCTTCGCCGCGCCGCTGGTCGGCGGGGTCGCGATGCTCGCCGTGGTGACGCTGCTGGTGTCCAACATGGGCGTCGCGGCCGGTGCGGAGTCCGGCTCGCTGGTGCTGAGGGCGACCCCGTGGATCGTCGCCCTGATCGCGATCGGCGGTATCGGCTACGCCCAGTTCCTGAAGCGCCGCGACCCGGACAGGTACCAGCTGCTGGGGCGGACGGTCCTGGAAGAAACCAAGGAACGCTAGGGAAGACTCGGGAACGCTAGGGCTTTCCGAACAGCTCCTCGCGGTGGGCCCGCCACCGCTCCATCATGGCCGAGAGCTCGCCGTCGATGAACTCGAAGAAGGCGAGTGTCTCGGCCATCCGGCGTCCCGCCGCGGTGTCGGGTCCGAGGCTCGCGACCCCCTCGCGCAGCGCGCCCTCCCACCGTTTGATGACCGCGTCGCGGTTGGTCAGGGCCTCGTACCACTGGTCGCCGTGCACCCGGTAGCGCTCCCGGCGCGAGCCGGGCTCCCGCTCGCGCGACACCATGTGCGTCTGGGCGAGGTAGCGCACCGCCCCGGAGACCGCCGCGGCGCTGATCCGCAGCTGCTCGCCCAGTTCGGCCGAGGTCATCACTCCCTCGTCGGAGGCGAGGAGCGCGGCGAAGACCCGGGCCGCCATGCGCTGCATCCCGGCCTCCACGAGCTGTGCCGCGAAGGACTCGACGAACCTCGACACCGCCTCCGTGTCCCGCCCGTTCTCGCTCATGACCGCATTCTAACCGAGATTCACTCTCTTCCTTAACTTCACAAATTTCTGAAGGAAGCGTACGTTCGGACGCATGACGAAGGCCATCACGGTGTCAGGGCTTCACAAGTCCTTCGGGCGTACGCACGCGCTCGACGGCCTCGACCTGGAGGTCGAGTCCGGTGAGGTGCACGGCTTCCTCGGGCCCAACGGCGCCGGCAAGTCCACCACCATCCGCGTCCTGCTCGGCCTGCTGCGCGCCGACTCCGGCGCCGCACAGATCCTCGGCCGCGACCCGTGGGCGGACGCCGTCGAGGTGCACCGCCGGATCGCGTACGTCCCCGGGGACGTGACCCTGTGGCGCAACCTCTCCGGCGGCGAGGTCATCGACCTCTACGGCCGGCTGCGCGGAGGCCTGGACGCCGGGAGGCGCGCCGAGCTGATCGACCGCTTCGAGCTGGACCCCACCAAGAAGGGCCGCACGTACTCCAAGGGCAACCGCCAGAAGGTCGCCCTGGTCGCCGCGTTCGCCTCGGACGTCGACCTGCTGATCCTCGACGAGCCGACGTCCGGCCTGGACCCGCTGATGGAGGAGGTCTTCCAGCGCTGTGTGGAGGAGTCGCGGGAGAAGGGCCGCACGATCCTCCTCTCCTCCCACATCCTCAGCGAGGTCGAGGAGTTGTGCGACCGCGTCAGCATCATCCGCAAGGGACGGACCGTGGAGACCGGCTCACTGGCCGACCTGCGCCACCTCACCCGGACCAGCGTGACGGCCGAACTCGCCGCTCCCCCCAACGGGTTGGCGCACCTCCCCGGCGTCCACGACCTCGACGTACAGGGCCGCAGGGTCCGCCTCCAGGTCGACACCGACAAACTCGACGCCGTACTGCGGTCGTTGACCGACTCGGGGGTGCGCTCGCTGACCTCGACCCCGCCGACGCTGGAGGAACTCTTCCTGCGCCACTACGAGGAGGCGGGGGTATGACGACCCTGGTCGGCACCGGCACGCTGCTGCGCTTCGCGCTGCGCCGCGACCGGCTGATGATCCCCGTCTGGGTGGCGGTCAACACCCTGATGGTCCTCTCCATGCCGAACACCCTGAAGAGCCTGTACGGCACCCCCGCCGACCGCGCCGACCTGCTCCGGCAGCTGGACACCAACGCCTCCCTGCGCGCCCTGATCGGCCCGGTCTTCGACGACTCCCTCGGCGCGCTCACCGCCTGGCGCGTCGGCGTCTACGCGGGTGCGCTCGCCGCGGTCACCGGCCTGCTGATCGTCGTACGGCACACCAGGGACGAGGAGGAGAGCGGCCGTCAGGAGCTGATCGCGTCAGGTGTGGTCGGCCGGCGCGCGTCGCTGACGGCCGCGCTGCTGGCTGCCGGGGTCGCGAGCGCCGTACTGGGACTGCTGGTGGCGGCCGGTCTGGCGGGTCAGGGCGCGGCGGGGGCCGTGGCGTTCGGCCTGGGTCTCGCCGGGGTCGGGATGGTGTTCGCCACGATGGCGGCGATCGCCGCGCAGCTGACGGAGAGCGCACGGCTGGCCCGGGGCCTGACGGCGGCGGCGCTGGGCACGGCGTTCGTGCTGCGCGCGGCGGGCGACTCGGCGACGGATGGGGGCACCTCCCAGGCTTTCGGCACTGGGGGAGGCTCGTCCGTACTGACCTGGCTGTCGCCGCTCGGCTGGCTGGAGAACCTGCGGGCGTTCGCGGCCGAACGGTGGTGGGTGCTGGGGCTGTTCGCGGCGGCCGTCGCGGCGCAGGCGGCGGTCGCCTACCGGCTGGCGGGCCGCCGGGACATCGGCATGAGCTTCCTGCCGACCCGGCCCGGACCGGCGGCGGGACGGCTGGCGACGGCCGGCGCGCTGGCCTGGCGGCTCCAGCGGGGCTCGGTGCTCGGCTGGAGCCTCGGGTTCTTCCTGGCCGGGGTGGTGTACGGCGGGCTGACGGAGGGCGCGGCCGACCTGGTCGGCGACAACGAGAAGGCCCGGGAGATCTTCGAACGGATGGGCGGGCACAGTGCCCTGACGGACGTGTTCCTCGCCTCGATGGTCGGCATGCTGGGCCTGATCGCGGCACTGTACGTCGTCGCGTCGGTGCTGCGGCTGCACGGCGAGGAGACCTCGGGCCGGGCGGAGCCGGTCCTGGCGACCGCGGTGGGCCGACCGCGCTGGGCGGCCGGACACCTGCTGATCGCCTTCGGCGGCGCGGCGCTCATCATGCTGCTGGCCGGCCTGGGCTTCGCCCTCGGCTACGGCAAGGAGACGGGACCGATCCTGGGCGCCTGCCTGGTCCAGCTGCCGGCCGTATGGGTGGTCGGGGGCCTGGCGGTCCTGCTGTACGGCTTCGTCCCGCGGGCAGCTCAGGCGGCCTGGGGCGTGGCGGGCGCGGTGCTGCTGATCGGCTGGGTGGGCCCGGCGCTGGACGTCCCCCGGACCGTCCTGGACCTCTCCCCCTTCGGCCACCTCCCGAAGCTGCCGGGCGGCGGGATGGACTGGCCGCCGGTCCTGACCCTGCTGGCGCTGGCGGCGGCACTGGTCGGCGCGGGTCTGCTGGGGCTGCGGCGCCGGGACATGACCACCTAAGAGCCGCGTGAGGGACTCACGGACTCACGGACTCACGGGAGGGGAACCCCCGGGAGCGCGGTCTCGTCTTGGCGGGCATGGGACAACGTACGCAGTCCGCCGCCGGGTGTCTGGTCGCGGCGCTCGGCTGGGGCGCGGGGCTGGCGCTGTGGTCCGTGGACGTGCGCTCCCGGCTCTGGCGCTTCGAGCAGAGCCCGGACTGGAAGGTCCTCTACGCCGAACTCCCGCTCGCCCTCCTCGGCGGCACGGCGACGGCGCTGGCCCTGTGGACGGTCGGCGGCCGGGTGTGGCGCGGAGCGCGGGTGCGGCGGCGGGCCCGGCAAGGGCGTTGAGCGGTCGCGGACCAGAAGTTGTGCGGAAGTTCTGGGACTCCCCGACTCACCGCGGCTCCACCTGGAGTCCCTCCAGGCCCCGGATCACGAAGTTCGGCTTGCGCTGTGGCTCGCGCGCGAGGGACAGCGTCGGAGCGCGCTCCAGCAGGGCGGTCATCGACGCGGCGAGCTCGATCCGGGCCAGGGGCGCGCCGATGCAGTAGTGGATGCCGGCGGAGAAGGAGATGTGCGGGTTGTCGGCCCGGCCGAGATCGAGCCGCCCGGGCTGGTCGAAGACGGCCGGGTCGTGGTTCGCGGCCCCGAAGAGCAGGGCGATCTCGGCGCCCCGGGGGATGACGGTCCCGTCGACCTCGATCTCGTCCAGCACCCACCGCTCGAAGAGCTGGAGCGGGGTGTCGTACCGCATCAGCTCCTCGACGGCCGAGGGGACCAGCGAGTGATCGGCCCGCAGGGCGGCGAGCTGCTCCGGGTTGCGGAACAGCGCCCACCACCCGTTGACGGTGGCGTTGACGGTCGCCTCGTGCCCCGCGTTGAGCAGCAGCACGGCCGTGGAGATCAACTCCTGCTCGGTCAGCCGGTCGCCCTCGTCGTGCGCGGCGATCAGCCCGGACATGAGGTCCTCCCCCGGCTCCTTGCGCCGGGCGGCGATCAGCTCCCGCAGGTACTCCGAGAACTCGACGGAGGCCCGCACCGCCCGCGCCGCCGTCTCCGGCGACGGATGCAGCTCGTACATCCCGCAGATGTCCGCCGACCAGGGCCTGAGCGGCGCACGGTCCGCCTCCGGAATGCCGAGCATCTCGGCGATCACGGCGACGGGCAGCGGCTCGGCGACATCCGTGAGCAGGTCCCCGCCGCCGGCCTCCACCAGTCCGTCCACGAGCCGCTCCGCGAGCCCGCGCACATACGGCTTGAGCCCCTCCACCGTGCGCGGTGTGAACGCCTTCGACACCAGCCGCCGGATCCGGGTGTGGTCCGGCGGCTCGAGGTCCAGCATCCCGTGGTCGTTGAGCGTGTGGAACGGCTCGTGCTCGGCCGGCGGGGCGGTCCGCCCGAAGTCCTCGTGCGAGAAGCGGTGCTGATACGTCCGCCCCAGCCGCCGCTCCCGCAGCAGCGCCGACACATCCGCGTGCCGGGGCACCAGCCACTGGTCGGTCGGCTCGTAGTAGATCACCCGCCCGCGCTCCCGCAACTCTGCGTACGCGGGATACGGGTCGGCCACGAACGTGGGGTCCCAGGGGTCGAAGCGGAGGTCGTCAGCTGCTGCCATGCACGGACGCTAGCCCGTCGGCAGGGCTCCTGACCAGGGGTCCCCTGGTCAGGAGCCCTGCGGTCAGGAGGATCCGCACCGCGGGTGCGGTGCGGATCCGTTCAGGCGGTGTGCGCCGTCGCCGCTACAGGGGCCGCGCCCACAGGTCGTACTGGAGGCCCGAGCCGTCGCAGAAGGGGTCCGCCCACTTGCCGCTGGAGACCAGGTCGGTGCCGGCGGCGACGCAGGCGGACATGGTCCAGAACTTCTTTCCGGTCCACACCGTCCCGGGCGGGCCGTCCATGGGGACGGCGGCGGCAGCGGTACCTGCCGTGGAGGCGGAGGTAGCGGTGGCGGTGGCGGGTGAGGCGGATACCACCGCTCCGCCCAGCACCAGCGTCACCGCGGCGAAGCCGGCGGCGATGCGATTCCTGCTGTTCCCGTTCTTCACTGACGTTCCTTTCCGAGTGGGTCGGTTCTCCGGCGCGTTCACCCTGTGAGGTGATCGGCGAGCCGGTGAGTGGAGTTTGTGGCGATACGTCGGCTCGGACAAGCTGATCCCGTTTGCTTCACGTATGTCGGGACACCTAGGGTCCTGACCTGCTGGGACCTTCCTGTCCCGGGACATGAAGCGGTCGGCGGGACACCGCCACGAGCAGCACGGGAGACGTCCTCCATGACCGACAGGGGGAGGCCGCGGGAGGCTGCCGACGCGGCTGCGGCGGCGCGGCGGCTGGGCGAGGCGCTACGACTCCTGCAACAGGGGTCGGGCCGCACGCTGCGCTCGCTGGAACGCCAGGTACTGATCAGCGACTCGTCGTTGTCGCGCTACTTCCGCGGCAGCACGGTGCCGCCCTGGGCCACCGTCCGTGATCTGTGCCGGGCCCTGGACGCCGACCCGACGGAGTACCGGGCGCTGTGGGAAGCGGCGGACCGGGGCACGTGCGCACCGCCCGCGACGACCACCGGCCTTCAGGTCCCGGCGAACCCGGCCCCGGCGAACCCGGCTCCGGTGGACGCGGCCCCGGTGGACGCGGCCCCGGTGGACGCGGCTTGCGACGACGCGTCGGGCGGCCGGCCGGCCTCCCCCGTCCGCCGGTGGGCCCGGGCGGTGGTTGCCCGGCTCGTCAGACCTTGGGTGTGCCTCACGGCCGGGGTGGTCGCCGGCGTGCTGGTCGGTGCCGCGCTCACGCCGCTCATGTGGCGGCCGGCCCCCGTCTCCGGTCCGGGCTCCCCGGGCGCGGCGGCGTCACTGTCCACCCACAAGGAAGGGCACGGCACCGGGGCCGCCCTGACCGACCGGGTCAGGATCTTCGTCAGCCGGGCCACGGGCGCCTGTCTCGACGACAGCCTGGACTTCGGGCTGCGCTCCTACGCCTGCAACGGGATGAGCTACCAGCGGTGGACCGAGCATCCCTTCCCCGACGGCACCCGCCGGCTCAGGAACCACGCCACGGGCAGATGCCTGCACGGCGACGGCGCCGGGCTGCGCACCAGGTCCTGCTCCACCTCGACCGCCCAGAAGTGGCTGCTCACCGCCTGGTACGACGAATCGGTGGAGGTCAGGAGCAAGGCGGCCGGATCCTGCCTGGACGACGACACCTCGGCCGGACTGCGGTTCCTTCGCTGCGACCGGACGAAACGTCAGAAGTGGGGCTGACGCCCCGCCCCGGCTACCGTGCGGCGCCTGCGGGGGCGGCGAGCGGCCAGGTCACGTCCAAGCAGTCCAGCTCGGCGTAGTTCTCGCCCTTGGACAGGCGGACGGTGTTGGGGCCTTTCCGCAGGTCGACCGTCACCTCGGCCGGCCGCCAGTTGTCCCAGCCGGTGTGCGGATAGCGGACGGCGCCCGCGTCCCTGCCCTCGACCGACAGCAGGTGTGACGCGGCGACCGGGTTGCCGGCGTCCAGTGAGCCGTTGCCGTACCGCACGGTCAGCGTGTGCGGGCCCGCCGAGGCGGCGAAGACGGTGAACTCCACGTAGCTGTCCGGATGGTCGATCAGACCGACGGCCCGCCCGCCCGACGCCCTGACGGCCTCGCGGACCTCCGCACGGTGCACGACCGCGTCCTCGGCCTGGTGACGGACCATGTTGCCGCGGACGACCGGACGGCCGTTCGTGAAGCCCAGTTCGGCGAGGTACATGGGGCGCTGCCGACGGTCGGCGCTCCAGCCGTGGAAGACGATCCGGTCGCGGCCGTCCGGGCCGGTCACCACGTCCTGGCCGCCCGGCCCGCGGACCGTACCGGAGAAGGAGTCGGTCGTCATCAGCGGTTCGGCGGCCTTGCTGTAGGGGCCGGTGAGACGGCTCGCCACCGCGTAGCCGGTGCTGTAGGCGTCGGTGGAGTAGAGGGCGGCCGAGTAGAAGAGCACATAGCGGCCGTCACGCCGGACCAGGGTGGGAGCCTCGACGATCTTCCCCTCCCACTCGCGGTCGTTCCTGATCAACCGAACCGGTTCGCCCGTGACCCGGGTGCCGTCCCACGAGGTGGGCTGGAGATGGATCCAGGTACCGGTCCCACAGCAGTTGCCGTCGTTCTTCCACACCAGATACCGCCGCCCGCCCTCCGTGTAGCTCGCGGGGTCGATGGCGCCGCCGAGCTCGACCGGGCACACCAGCGGCCGGTCGCCCACCGGCCGGAACGGCCCGTCGGGCGAGGCGGACAGCGAGGCCCCGATGCACTGCCTGCCGCTCGCCCGGTCCCGGGCGGTGTAGTGCATCGTGAAGCCGCTCCCGTTGTCGTACACCTCCGGCGCCCACACCTTCGGTTCGTCGCGGTCCACCCAGGCGCCGAGCACGGGCAGGGCGTCGGCCTCGGCGACCGACCAGCCGGTCAGATCACGCGACACGGCGTGCCGGATGTTCCTCCCGTCGCCGCTGGTCGAGTACGCGTGGTAGGTGCTGCCCGCCCTCACGATGTCGGGATCCGGGAAGTCCCGGTCGAGCACCGGCCCGTCGACAGCGGCTCCGGCCCGCACCGCCGCGGAACCCACGGCGGCCGTGGCCAGAACGGTCAGGATCGCGAGAACACGTCCGAGCTTGTGGCCGGTCCTGAGATGGGGCACGGATCCCGCTCCTGTCCACGGTGGGGTACTGCACACGGTCCACCGCGACCAACGACCCACCGGACCACGGGTTGCGTGGTCCGGCCACGAAGACGGAGCGACCCCGTCATCAACGTGTCGGAGGCTGGACCATGTCCGGGCCGCCTCTGTGGAACGTGGCGACGTGATGCGCGGCAGGCTCGGGCAGGGCGTCGATACAGCTCTGCGAGCAGGCGTTGACCAGAAGGGGCAGTACGTCGGTGGCGACCATCAGCGAGATCCAGACCTGGTCCGGTCCCGAAGGAGGCAACGGGCCGGCGCAGACACTGCACGCTTCCCCCGCCCCCGGCGGGACCACCGGCGGCCGGATCCCGGGAAACGGCAGCCGGTTCTTGAAGTTGCCGTAGATCGCCCGCGTACTGACCGTACTGTCGCGCAGATTCCGGCAGCGGGTGATCTCGTACGGGAACCAGTGCAGCCGGTACGAGGTGTACGGGTCGAACTGCTCCAGGCTCTCCATGGCGCCGATCTCCGGCGGGACACGGACGAGATTGCTGCCGTACAGCAACAGGTGCCGAACCGCCCTCAGCTCGGCGATGGTCGGCGGGAGCGTGACGATCTGCCGCCGCTGCTCCGGTGGCAGCTCCCTCAGCGGCGCGAACTCCTCCCGCCCGTCGGCGGCCGCCTCCTCGATCAGTTCGAGCAGACGCAGCCATCCCGGTGCGGACGTGTCCTGGCGCTCGGTGTGCAGATGCCGCGGCAGCTCCCGGGGCCGGCTCAGGCAATCGCACTCGTCCCGCACGGACACGACTTCCCGCTGTTCTCCCTGTTCCCCACCCTCAGTCATGCCGGCCAACCTATCCGGCTAGCCCGGTGTCACCAGTCGGGCCTCGTAGGCGAACACCGCCGCCTGGGTTCTGTCCCGCAGGCCCAGTTTGACCAGGATCCTGCTGACGTGGGTCTTGATCGTGGACTCCGCGACCACCAGCCGGCCGGCTATCTCCACGTTCGACAGACCCTGGGCGATCAGGACCAGCACCTCCGTTTCCCGATCGGTCAGGTCGCCGTAGGACGCCTGGGCGGTGCGGGTCAGACGCGGGGTGTCGGTGAGTTTCGAGAACTCCGTGATCAGCCGTCTGGTGACCGAGGGGGCCAGCAGGGCATCACCGGCCGCCACCACCCGCACCCCGTCCGCCAGTTGGCGGGCCGACGCGTCCTTCAGGAGGAAGCCGGAGGCTCCCGCCCGCAGTGCCTGGTAGACGTACTCGTCGAGGTCGAAGGTGGTCAGGACCAGGACCTTCGCCGTACTGTCCGCCGCGACGATCTCCCTTGTCGCCTCTATGCCGTTCAGCTCCGGCATACGGATGTCCATCAGGACCACGTCGGGGGAGAGTTCACGCACCCGGTCCACCGCCTCCCGGCCGTTGACCGCCTCGCCGACGACCTCGATGTCCGGCATCGCGTTCAGCAGGACCGAGAAGCCCTCGCGCACCATCATCTGGTCGTCGACGACCAGTACCCGGATGGTCATGCCCCGCTCTCATCCGCGGGCGGCACCGGAAGGAACACCGTCACCTCGTAGCCGCCTTCCGCCGTCGGTTCCGCCGTCATCTCGCCGTTCAGCATCGTGACCCGCTCGCGCATCCCCGTGATGCCGTGGCCCGCTCCCGGTGAGGGTTTGATCAGGGACGGGTTGGGCGGCGGGTCGTTCACTATCCGCAGGCCCAGGCCGCCGAGCACATAGCCGATCTCGACCCGGGCGCCCGCGCCGGGCGCGTGCCGCAGGGTGTTGCTCAGCGCCTCCTGGACTATCCGGTACGCCGACAGCTCCACGCCCGGCGGGAGTTCACGGACCGCACCGGTGACCGTCTTCGTCGCGTCCACACCCGCCTCCCGGACATTCGCCAGCAGGGCGCCCAGCTCGGCGAGGGTGGGCTGCGGGGCGTCCGGGGCCTCGTAGTCCTCGGCACGGACCACGCCCAGGACCCGGCGCAGCTCGGTGAGGGCCGCCACCGCGTTCTCCCTGATGGTGACGAAGGCCTTCTCCAGCTCCGGCGGCGGGTTCTCCACCCGGTAGGGGGCGGCCTCCGCCTGGATGGCGACCACCGACATGTGATGGGCGACCACGTCGTGCAGTTCGCGGGCGATCGTGGTGCGCTCCTCCAGCAGGGTGCGCCGGGAGCGTTCGTGCGCCGTGACCGTCTGCTGGGCGGTCACCTCCTGCTCGGCCTGCCGGCGTATGTGCCAGACCGTGACGACGAGCAGGATGAGCGCGGACCAGACCAGCATGGGCGCGACGTTCGTGCTGCCGTGGTTCCGGCCGAAGAGGGGCTCGGCGACGAAGCCGTAGGCGGCCGTGAGCAGCCACATCCAGGCCGCCGTGCGCGGGCGGGTGCGGAACGCGACGACCGTCAGCACCACCAGATGGGAGATGAAGCTCGGCGGCATCCAGGGCCAGTTGTTGTACGTCGTGCCGAAGCCGGTGATCAGCGTGGTGGACAGCAGCGACGCCCAGAACGCGGCGGCCGGCCGGACCAGCGTCAGCAGCCCCGGGGCCACGGCGAGCAGACCCGTCACCATCCACGCCGAGTCGCTGCTCAAGGCCGTCGAGGCGGCGATCATCGTCACCACGCAGCCCGCCACCACCAGCGCGTGCCGCGACCAGGTCGCGTACTCCTGCTTGCGGCCCTTCAGCCTGCGGGTGAGGCGGCCGGTGGGCTCCCTCGGCGGCAACGGGCGGTAGACGAACACATCGTCGATCAGGTCCTGCCGCAGCCCGAGCAGGGCGTCCCTGGCCGCCCGCAGCTCCGGGCTCTTCGGCCGATAGGCGCCGGAAGGGTCGTCCGGGGGCGTCATACGCGTCGTCTGCGTCTGGGTCATCTCGGTCACATTCAAAACGGTAGGCCGGGCGGCGGGTCGCGGTCGTCCCCAGTGAGGGGGGTTCCTGCGGATCCCCCTCAAGTACTACGGGTCCGGGATGGGTGCTCCGGATCAGTACCCGGACGGTCTCACCAGGCCCGACTCGTACGCGAACACCGCCGCCTGGGTGCGGTCGCGCAGGCCCAGTTTCACCAGGATGCGGCCCACGTGCGTCTTCACGGTCTGCTCGGCGACGACGAGGTGGCCGGCGATCTCCGCGTTGGACAGGCCCTGCGCGATCAGCGCCAGCACCTCCGTCTCCCGTTCGGTGAGGTCGGCGACGCGCTCCCGCTGCGGGCGCCGGGGTGCCCCGTGCAGCCGGGAGAACTCGGCGATCAGCTTGCGGGTGATGCCGGGCGCGAGCAGGGCGTCGCCGGCCGCGACCACCCGGACCGCCTCGGCGAGCTGCTCGGCGGAGGCGTCCTTCAGCAGGAACCCGGACGCCCCGGCGCGCAGCGCGTCGTACACGTACTCGTCGAGGTCGAAGGTGGTGAGCACCAGCACCTTGATGCGGGGATGGGCGAGGGTGATGCGGTGTGTGGCCTCGATGCCGCCGATTTCGGGCATCCGGATGTCCATCAGGACGACGTCCGGGGCGAGTTCTGCGACCTTCGCGACGGCGTCCAGGCCGTCCACCGCCTGCCCGATCACCTCGATGCCCGAGTGGGCGTTGAGCAGCACGGTGAAGCCCTGCCGGACCATCTGCTGGTCGTCGGCGATCAGTACGCGGATCGTGCCGCTCGTCATGCTGTTGTTCCTTCTGCTGTCGGGGGCTGTCCTGTCAGGGTCGGCCCTGCCGGGGACTGTCCTGCCGGGGGCTGTCCTGCCGGGGGCTGCCCTGACCGGTCGGGCGGGTCGTCCGGGAAGACGAGTTCCAGGCCCTCCGGGATGCGTACCTCGTCCTCGGTGGGCGGCGCGACCCCGTCCTTCGGGAGGAACGCCGAGACCCTGAACCCTCCGTGCAGCGTCGCGAAGGCGTGGACGTGGCCGCCGAGCATCGTCGCCCGCTCCCGCATGCCGAGCAGACCGTGTCCCGCGCCGGGCGAGGGCCGTACCGGGGCGCTGGGGCGGGTGTTGGTGACGTCCAGGTGCAGGCCCTGGGGGTCGTGGACCACCTCGACGCGCACCCGCGAGCCCGGCGCGTGCCGCAGGGTGTTGCTCAGCGCCTCCTGGACTATCCGGTATGCCGACAGCTGCACGCCCGGCGGGTACGCGTACGGCTCGCCCTCGACGGTGGCGAGGACGTCGAGCCCGGCCGCGCGGGTGTTCTCCAGGAGGGCGTCGAGACGGTCGAGGGTGGGCTGCGGGGTGTCCGGGGCGGTGCCGGTGCCGGCGGCGCCGAGGCCGTAGGGGTTCTCGGGGTCCTCCGAGCGCAGCACACCGAGGACGCGGCGGAGTTCGGCGAGGGCCTCCAGGGCGTTCTGGCGGATGCCGGCGAGGTTCTCCTTCAGCTCGTCGGAGGGGTTCTCCACGAGGTGCGGGGCGACCTGGGCCTGGATGGAGATCACCGACATGTGGTGGGCGACCACGTCGTGCAGCTCGCGCGCGATGCGGTTGCGTTCTTCGAGGAGGGTGCGGCGGGCGCGTTCCTCGGCGGTGATCGTCTCCTGTTCGACGAGCTGGGTACGGGCCTCGCCGAGTCCCCGGAAGGCGGTGCCGACGAGGACGACGGCCGCGAAGACCGCGACCGCGCCCGTACCCGTCGAGGTGTAGGTGGATCCGCCGACCGGGCCCTGGACGATCCAGGTCGTCACGCCGGTGCCGGCCAGGGCCGCGAAAGTCACGCGGGGCCGCGCCCGGAATGCCAGCAGCAGGAACACGATGGCGTGGGCGAGGACTTCGCTGGTGGTCCAGGGCCAGGCCGGGCCCGGGAGCGGATGCCCGACCAGAGTCGGCCGGGCGGCCACCGCGGCAACGATGACACCGGCCAGGGACAGCGCCCACGCGGGGACCGGCCGCCACATCGCGAGGACGACGGCCGCGCCCTGTGCGAACCCGGTCAGCACGCTCAGTTCCGTGCCGAGGGCGTAGCGGCCCATCTGCTCGGTGCCGGCGAGTGCGATGCCGAGCGCGGCCCAGCACACCACCACATAGCCCGGCCAGCGCAGCCAGCGCGGGACGCGTCGGCGCGGTGAGCCCGGGGACGGGATCGCCCCGAGAACCGCGGCACGCAGGCGGTGGCGGAGGGCGGGGCGTGGGGGTGCGGGACGCGCAGGCCCAGGTGCGGGACGCGCAGGCCCAGGGGCGGGACCTGCGGAGGCCGGACGCGCGGAGGCCAGACCTGCGGAGGCCAGACCTGCGGGAGCCGAACCTGCGGACGCCGGACCAGCAGAGGCCGGGCCAGCGGGCGCAGGACCAGGGAAGGCCGGACCAGCAGAGGCCGGACCAGCGGGCGCAGGACCAAGGGAGGCCGGACCAGCGGACGCAGGACCAGGGAAGGCCGGACCAGCAGAGGCCGGACCAGCGGGCGCAGGGCCGGCGGGCGCAGGGGTGGCGGGCGCCGGGCCGGCGGGCGCAGGGGTGGTGTGGGCGGGTGGGGGGTTGCTCTCCTCGCCGGTCACGGGCTCAACCCTAGGCATTGCGGGCCGCCTTCGCCTCCGGCCGCCGGGAGCGGTGCTGAACCCGGACCACTCTGGACGGACCCCGGCGCCCGGGACGGCCACGGCCATTGCCCTGTTCGAAGCCGTGGAACGCTGCCCGGCAGATCCCGAGCACCAGCACGAACACGGGCAGCCACAGCAGGCGGGCCGCGACCCAGTCCAGACCGTCGGGGCGGGTGTGGAGGCCCGGGAGACGGCCCGCGAGGAGGGTCGTCGCGGTGGTCGCCATCATGGCCGTCTGGTGCCAGAGGAACACCGTCATCGCGGAGAGGTTGAGCAGGGCCACCGCAGCCCAGGCCAACGGGCGGGCCATGAAGCTTCGGAGGCGGTCGCGCAGCAGCAGGGCCAGGCCGCACTGGGCGAGGCCGAAGGTGACAGCGGCCAGCGTCGGCGGGTTGAGGTTGGACACCCCCGCGCCGGGCACGCCCACCATCGACGCCGGGTAGCCGGCGAAGCCGACCAGCACCGCCGTGGCCGCCGCGCCGCCGACCAGCAGGGTCCAGCCCGCGCGGGGCCGCTCCAGCTCGCCCCGGGTCCAGGCCGCGCCCAGGGTGTACGGCACCAGCCAGCCCGCCACCAGGTTCACCCAGCCGAGCCAGGCGGGGCCGCCCAGGCCGAAACGCACCAGGTCCACGTGGAGGACGACGGCGAGCGGCCACAGCGGGCTGAGCCGGGCCAGCAGCGGGGTCGCCGCCGTCAGCCCGGCGAACACCAGCAGGAACCACAGCGGTGACAGCGCCAGCTTGGCCACGGTGTGCACGGTGACGAAGGACGCGCCGCCGAGCAGCAGGGCCGGCACGGCCACCGTCCACACCGCCAGGACGGCCGTCACCGGCTTGAACAGCCGGGACAGACGCGCCCGCAGCCAGGCCCCGTGGGTCCCGCCCCGCGCGCGGTGCGACACGAGGCTCCTGGTCGCCACATGACCGCCCACCATGAAGAACACCGCGAGCGTCTGGAACACCCAGGAGACCGGGGCCAGCCAGGGCATCGGGCCGAGCGGACTCGCGGCGCGCAGGGTGTCGCCGTCCGCCACCAGGGCCGTCACCAGCCAGTGGCCGAGGACCACACCGAGAATCGCGAAGGCCCGCAGGGCGTCCACGGCGCGGTCCCGGTGCGGGGGCGTGGCCTCGTCGATCCGGGCGGCGGCACGGGCGACGGCTCCGGCCGGGGCGGGGGTGACGGCTGCGGTGTCAGGCACGGGTGACCTCCCCCGTCTCGCCGAGCACGATCCGGGCGAGGTTGGCCACCGAGACCGAGCCCGGGGTGAAGTAGTCGCTGTGGCCGCCCTCGCCGGCGGCGAAGACGCGGGCGCCGAAGGACGGGGAGAGCGGGTCGGTGCCGAAGCCGACCGTCGTGCCGAACAGGTCGAGGCGGGTGTGCGGAACGTCCGCCACCCAGTCGTCGGCGCCCCGGGCCGCCCAGACCCTCGCCCTGGTGCGCAGGCCGGCCGCCGAGTCCGCGCCCGTGCCGGGGCTGCCGAGCAGCACGATGTCGGCCACGTCCAGGCCGGGGGCCGCCCGCCCGCACACGACCGTGCCGTACGAGTGGCAGAGGAGGGAGACGCGGCTGCCCGGGCCGGTGAGCGCACGCAGCCCGTGCACGAACTCCCGCAGTCGAGGGGCCGCTTCTTCCGCACGGGCCGGAGTGATCACCGTCGTGCTGACCGTGGCCGGTGTGGTGTAGCCGAGCCAGGCGACGACGGCCGGGTGCGCACCCGGCTCCCGGACCAGCCGTGCGTACAGCGCGGCGGCGCCCGCGCGGAAGCGGCCGTAGGTGTCCAGTGAGGTGTCGGAGCCCGGTATCAGGACCGCGACGCGGTCGGCGTGGGCGAGGTCCCCGAACACCTCGGTCGCGCGGCCGGAACCGCGTCCGTCGAAGGTGAGCAGGTCGCGGGAGGCGGCCGCGAGGCCCGCGTCGGCCGCCGCGCGGTGACGGTCGCCGTGCGCGGCGGCCATCCGGGACGACAACGCGGCGTTGGCCCGGTTGGCCGCGTACACCTCGGCCAGGTTCGCCGCCGTCGGCGGGGCGAGCCGCGCGGGGGCGGGCGCGGGGATGCCCGACCGGGCCGCCGCGGTGAGAGGGAGGACCACGGCGGCGGTGACGAGGACCGCGAGGAGTGCGCGCAGCCGGTGCCGGCCGCGCGACACACCACCCTCGTCACGGTTGCGCCGCGCCCATGAACGGACGTTGTCGAACCCCGCCATCCCCGCCCCTCCCCCGCCAGTACGCCCGCCCATCGGGCCCTACTGGCTTGGAAGTTACGGATCAGCGCTCGTCGACCGCGTCCCGCTGAGGAGCTGTCCTCGGCTGTAGCTCTCAGGTACTACGGGTACGACACCCACGACACCCACGACAGCCACAACACCCACGACGCCCACGACGCCCACGGTTCGTAGCCACCACGCGTCACCACGCCAACTGCGCGATCTCCTCCGCCACCACCGCGCACGCGTCCGCCACCGGATCGATCAGCGGGAAGTGGCCGACGTCCTCCAGCAGCGTCAGCCCGACCACCTCGCCCGCCTTCGCCGCCGCGTCCGCGTACGCCTCGGCGACCGCCTCCGGCACGACCAGGTCGGTGCGCCCCTGGACCAGCGTCGTCGCGATGCCGGTCGGCAGCAGCAGCGCGGGGTCGGCGTACGGCTGACGTTCCGTGAACAGCTCGTCGCTGCCCAGGAGTTGGCGGACCGCTCCGCCGCACACGTCCAGCTTCTCGGCGACCGTGAAGTCCGCGATCGGGGCCAGCGCGACCACGCCGCGCAGCGGGGCGGGCCCGGAGGTGCGCCAGGGCGCGTCGGCGGGCAGCAGGTGCCGGGCGGCGGCCCACAGCGCGAGGTGACCGCCGGCGGAGTGGCCGGTGAGTACGGTGCGGCGGGCGTCGGCCTGCGGCAGCGTCTTCCGGACGAGCGCGGGAAGCGCGTCGAGGGCCGCGGTGATGTCGTCGAAGGTGTCGGGCCAGCGCCCCGCGACCCCGGACGCACCGGTCTCCGCCCCCCGCCGGTACTCCACGTTGGCCACGGCGAACCCGTGCCGCGCCAGGAAGCCCGCGAAGGGCGTGATGTGCCGCCGGTCGTACGGCGCCCGCCACGCGCCGCCGTGCAGGACGACGACCAGGGGCGCGGGGCCGCCGGGACCGACGTCCGCCGCCGGGGCGTAGAAGTCGATCACCTGGTCGGGGTGGTCGCCGTACGCGGTGGTGGCGTCGGGGTCGACGGGCGGGTGCGAGAAGGCCGACTCCTCCTCGGCAGCGGCCCGGGCAGCGACGACGTCGTCCGACATGCTCCAACCTCTCAGCGACAAAACGGTTTTGGACGGTACGGGGGTGGCGGACCAGGTGTGAAATCGGCCGTTGGCGGGGACGGTATCAGGCCCGTGACGTGCGCGGACACGCGGATGTCACGCTCGGTGAGGGAAAACGGTTCGGGAAAACGGTTCTGTACACCACCCCTCTTACGCAGCCGACCACCGGCATCACTCAGGACACCGGTGGTCGGCCATCGTGGATGCGGGTCCCGGCAACCGCGGAACCGCGGTCGTCAGGCCAGGATCTCCCCCAGCACCCGGGCCGCCCGCTCGACGTCCGCGAACCCGACGTACAGCGGCGTGAAGCCGAAGCGCAGCACGTCAGGGCGCCGGAAGTCCCCTACGACCCCCCGCTCGACGAGCCGCCGCATCACGTCACCGGCGTCCTCGCAGCGCAGCGCGACCTGGCTGCCCCGCTCCCCGTGACCCACCGGAGTCAGCGACTCCACGCGCCCCTCGGGGACGTACGCCGAGACGCACTCCAGGAAGAAGTCCGTCAGGGCGAGGGACTTGGCCCGCACGGCCTCGATCGAGACGTCCTCCCAGACGTCAAGTGCCGCTTCCAGGGCCAGCATTGACAGGATGTCAGGGGTGCCGACCCGTCCCCGCGGCGCGCCCTGCGCCGGTTCGTAGCCGTCGCGCATGCCGAACGGATCGGCGTGCGAGTTCCAGCCGGGCAGCGGGGAGTCGAAACGGTCCTGAAGGTCCCGGCGCACATAGAGGTACGCGGGCGAACCCGGGCCGCCGTTCAGGTACTTGTAGGTGCAGCCGACGGCGAGGTCCACGCCGTGCCGGTCGAGGCCGACCGGGAGGGCGCCCGCGCTGTGGCACAGGTCCCAGACGGCGATCGCGCCCGCCGCGCGCACGGCGGCGGTGAGCGAGGGCAGGTCGTGCAGTCGGCCGGTGCGGTAGTCGACGTGGTTGAGCAGGACCGCCGCCGTACGGTCCGACAGCGCGGCGGGCACCTCGGCGGGCGTCACGGGGCGGACCGTACGGCCGGTCATACGCGCCGCCGACTCGGCGATGTACCCGTCCGTGGGGAAGGTGGTGGCATCGACGAGGATCTCGTCCCGAACCTCGTCCCGGACCTCGTCCCGAACCTCACCCCGGACCTCGTCGGCCATCCGTGCCGCGCCCACAAGTGCCTTGAAGACGTTGACACTTGTCGAGTCGCCGACCACGATCTGCCCGGCCGCCGCACCCACCAGCGGGGCGATCCGGTCGCCGATCCGCTCGGGCGCGGTCCACCAGCCGCTCTCGTCCCAGGAACGGATCCGCAGCTCACCCCACTGGCGGCGGACGACGTCCGCGACGCGGCCGGGGACGGCTGCGGGCAGCGCGCCCAGTGAGTTGCCGTCGAGGTAGACGACGTCGTCGAGGACGAACTCGGCGCGCTTGCCCGCCAGTTCGTCGCCCGCGTCGAGCTCACCGGCCTTGAAGGCGAGGTCAGACATGGGACCTCGCCGTCCACAGCTCGGGGAACACGTTCTTCTGCGCGCGCTTCTCCAGCCAGGCCACGCCGGCCGAGCCGCCGGTGCCCGGCTTGGCGCCCATCGCGCGCCGGGTGGCGACCAGATGGTCGTTGCGCCAGCGCCACACCAGCTCGGCGACGTCGGTCAGCGCCTCGCCCAGACGGGCGACCTCGTCAGCCTCGTCACCGGAGTAGACGGCCGTCCAGACCGCCTCGACCTCGGGCGAGGGGTCGTAGCGCTGTGAGAGGTCGCGCCGGAGAACGGCGTCGGGGATCGCGTGCCCGCGCCGGGCCAGCAGCCGCAGGACCTCGTCGTAGAGGCCGGGCTCGTGCAGGGCCTTCTCCAGCTCGGCGTGGACGCGGGGCGCGCCCCGGTGCGGGACGAGCATGGACGCGGACTTCTCGCCGAGCAGGAACTCCATCCGCCGGTACATCGCCGACTGGAAGCCGGAGCCCTCGCCGAGAGCGGCGCGGTAGGAGTTGAACTGGGCGGGGGTGAGCTGGCCGAGGGGCCTCCAGGAGGCGTTGAGCGCCTCCAGCTCCCGTACGGAACGCTTCAGCGCGTCGATCGCGACGGGCACGCGGTCCTCGCGGAGCGCGGTGGCCGCTGTCTCCCACTCGTGGACGATGACCGTGAACCACAGCTCCATGACCTGGGTGGTGACCAGGAAGACCATCTCTCCGGGGTCCTCGGAGAGGGTGTGCTGGAGGTGGGTGAGCACGTCGGCCTTGACGTAGTCCTCGTACGGCGTCGTGCCGGCGAAATCGAGATGCGGGGTCTCGGGCTCGATCGTTTCCTGAGCCTCATGGGACATCGCTGTCTCCTGCATGTACTCCGGGTAGCGGTCCGCCCCTGCCGTTACCGACACGGGGGCCCCGGTCCCCACCCGCATCTTGCGCACAGCGGCCGGATCCCGCAAGGCCCGCCCGGATCACGGACGGGCCCCACGGGAGGAGGGCTAGCCCAGGGTCTGGGCCGCCGTCGGCGAGGAGTCCTTCAGGAACTGCGAGCAGCGCTCGTACTCCTCCTGCTCGCCGATCGCCTGCGCGGCGCGGGCGAGGGCGTGCAGGGCGCGCAGGAAACCGCGGTTCGGCTCGTGCTCCCAGGGGACCGGGCCGTGGCCTTTCCAGCCGCCTCGGCGCAGGGAGTCCAGGCCGCGGTGGTACCCGGTACGGGCGTACGCGTACGACTCCACCACGCTGCCCCGCGCGAACGCGTCGTCGGCGAGCTGGGCCCAGGCCAGGGAGGACGTCGGGTGCTTCGCGGCGACGTCGGCGGGCGCGGTGCCGTTCGCGAGGGCCTCGCGGGGCTCGGGGTCGTCGGGGAGGTGGGTCGGGGGCGGGCCCCCGAGGAGGTTTTCGTGAATGGACATGGGACCAGTGTGGGGGATTCGGTGGCGGGACGAGGGGGTGGGCGGGGTTGGTCACACCGCACCGGAGCGGGTGGCCGGGCGGGGGTGGGTTCGCCTGCCCGCGCTTGCGGGGTGCCTCCCCCACTCTCGGCTTCGCTCGAGCGGGGGGGGACCCCCATCGCCCACCCGTGCCGCCCTGGGGGTCCCCCAGGGCCTTGAGGCACTGGGGGAGGCACGCATGCCCGCAGCTACTTACGGAGGCGGCCCCGGCTGCGGCGGCCCTCCAGCGGCGGAGCCGTCAGGCTGGCGTGGGTTTTGCATTCCGGGCGGAGGCAGTCCGGGGCCGGTCGGCGTACCGTCGCGAAGGCGACCGCCGAGCCGACGACCAGGAGTCCGGCGCACCAGACCATCGAGCGGTGGAAGGCGTCGTCGAAGGCGGTGGGCGAGCGGTACGCCTCCGGGCCCATGCCGGTCAGCAGGGGCAGCGCGGCCACCGCGATCAGGCCCGCCACCCGGGCCGCCGCGTTGTTGACGCCGCTGGCCAGACCGGCCCGGCCGACGTCCACCGAGGCCAGCACGGTCGCCGTCAGCGGTGCGACGAGGGCCACCATGCCGAGGCCGAGGACCAGCACGGCGGGGAGCACGTCGGTGAGATAGGACGCGTCGGGTCCCACCCGCAGCATCAGCAGCATCCCCGCCGCGCACAGCAGCGGCCCCACGGTGAGCGGGACACGCGGCCCGATCCGCACCGCCAGGTCACCGGAGCGGGCCGACAGCAGCAGCATCAGCACGGTCGTCGGCAGCAGTGCCGTACCGGCGCCGAGCGCCGACCAGCCGGCCACCACCTGGAGCTGGAGAGCGCACAGGAAGAAGAACCCGCCGAACGCCCCGTACACACACAGGGTGACCAGGTTGACGGCGGTGAACTGGCGGGAGGAGAAGATGTCGGGCGGCATCATCGGATCCGGCCGCCGCCGCTCCACGAACACGAACGCGACCCCGGCCGCCACACCCGCGACGGCGGCCAGAGCCACCATCACGGAGCCGCTCCGGGCCTCGATGAGGGCGTAGGTCACGAACGCGAGCGACAGGGCCCCGAGGGCCGCCCCCAGGACGTCGAAGCCGCCGTGGGCCTTGCCGTCCCCCGACTCGGGTACGTGCCGCAGCGCCACCGGCACGCACAGCAGCGCCAGCGGGACGTTCAGCAGGAACACCCACCGCCAGCCCGGCCCGTCCACCAGCCAGCCGCCCAGGAAGGGCCCGACGGCGGCCCCGATGCCCCCGAACCCGGACCACACGCCCACCGCCCGCCCCCGGTCGTCGGGGTGGAAGGAGGCCTGGATCAGCGCGAGCGAACCGGGCGTCAGCAGGGCGCCGCCGACCCCTTGCAGGGCCCGCGCGGCCACCAGCACGCCCACGTTCGGCGCGATCCCGCACAGCAGTGAGGCGGCGGCGAACCACACCACCCCGATCACGAAGACCTTGCGGCGGCCGTACCGGTCGCCGAGGGAGCCGCCCAGCAGGATCAGACCGGCCAGCGTCAGCATGTACGCGTTGACCGTCCACTGCAGCGCGGCCAGGTCGGCGTCCAGGTCACGGCCGATACGCGGCAGCGCCACGTTGACGACGGTCGAGTCCAGCAGGGCCATGCTGGAGCCGAGCACAGTGGTGAGCAGGATCCATTTGCCCTGCGGTGAGGCCATCCGGACGTCGGGCATGTCCCCAGGTATACAGCGAGCCCGGCGCCGTCGACAGACGGTCGCCGGGCTCACCTGCCACTGCGAGGACTGCTTGAGGACTACTTGATCTTCTGGCCCGCCGAGCGCAGGTTCTGCGTGGCCTCGACGACCCGCGCCGCCATGCCCGCCTCGGCCAGCTTGCCCCAGGTACGCGGGTCGTAGGTCTTCTTGGAGCCGACCTCGCCGTCGACCTTCAGGACGCCGTCGTAGTTGCGGAGGATGTGGTCGGCGACGGGACGCGTGAAGGCGTACTGCGTGTCCGTGTCGAGGTTCATCTTGACGACACCGTTCTCCAGCGCGGTCGCGATCTCCTCCGCCGTGGAGCCGGAGCCGCCGTGGAAGACGAAGTCGAAGGGCTGCGAGCCGGCCGGCTTGCCGTACTTCGCCGCGACGCCCTCGTTCAGCTCCTTGAGCAGGTCGGGACGGAGGACGACGTTGCCCGGCTTGTAGACGCCGTGGACGTTGCCGAAGGACGCGGCGAGCAGGTAGCGGCCCTTCTCGCCGAGGCCCAGCGCCTCCGCCGTACGGATCGCGTCCTCGACCGTCGTGTACAGGGAGTCGTTGATCTCGTGCGAGACACCGTCCTCCTCGCCGCCGGTCGGGGTGATCTCCACCTCGAGGATGATCTTCGCGGCGGCGGCCCGCGCCAGCAGCTCCTGCCCGATGGCGAGGTTGTCGGCGAGGGTCTCGGCGGAGCCGTCCCACATGTGCGACTGGAACAGCGGGTCGCGGCCGGCCTTCACACGCTCCTCGGAGACCGCGATCAGCGGACGCACGTACCCGTCGAGCTTGTCCTTCGGGCAGTGGTCGGTGTGCAGGGCGACGGTGACCGGGTACTTCTCGGCGACGATGTGCGCGAACTCGGCGAGCGCGACCGAGCCCGTCACCATGTCCTTGCTGTACTGGCCGCCCAGGAACTCGGCGCCACCCGTCGAGATCTGGATGATGCCGTCGCTCTCCGCCTCGGCGAAGCCGCGCAGTGCCGCGTGCAGGGTCTGGGTCGAGGTGACGTTGATGGCCGGGTAGGCGAACCTGCCTGCCTTCGCCCGGTCGAGCATCTCGGTGTAGACCTCGGGGGTTGCGATGGGCATCTGTCCGCTCCTTGATATCTGCGGGTCGGCGTACTGGGTGATTACGGCCCTGACCTAGACCTTGTAGACCGTGGGTGCGACGTCATTGTCGTCCCCATCTTTCCAGACATGTGCGCAGGCGATAGCCGCTGGTCAGTCCAGACCCAGTTCGTCCTTCGAGAAGGCGAACAGGTACGGCACGCCCGCGCCCTCACGGATCTTCTCGTCGGCACCGGTCGCCCGGTCGACGATGGTGGCCACGGCCACCACCTCCGCGCCGGCCTCGCGCACCGCCTCCACCGCGGCCAGCGGGGAGCCGCCGGTGGTGGAGGTGTCCTCGACGACCAGGACCCGCCGGCCGCTGATCTCCGGGCCCTCGACGCGCCGCTGGAGCCCGTGCGCCTTCGCCGTCTTGCGGACGACGAAGGCGTCCAGCCTGCGGCCCCGCGCGGCGGCGGCGTGCAGCATGCTCGTTGCGACCGGGTCGGCGCCCATGGTCAGCCCGCCGACCGCGTCGAACTCCAGGCCCTCGGTCAGGTCCAGGAGCACCTGCCCGACCAGCGGGGCGGCCTCTCCGTCGAGGGTGACGCGGCGGAGGTCGACGTAGTAGTCCGCCTCCAGGCCCGACGACAGGGTCACCTTGCCGTGCACCACGGCCTTGTCCTTGATCTGCCGCAGCAGCGCGTCGCGCGCGGCTGTGTCCGTCGTGGCCGTCTCGCCTGTCTCGTCCGTCATGGCGAACAGCTTAGAGGCGGGTCCAGGTCCAGGTGGTGGTGGCCTCCAGCGGCTCCAGAGGGGTGACCAGGCGCGGGAGCGTGTTGAGGCCGTCGGGCGGGCCGGTCTGCGGCTCCACGCACACGGCCGCCTCCTGCTCGTCGTAGACGACGACCCACTCCACGGGGCTGGTCACCTCGAGCCGGAGCCGTCCCGGCCAGGTCAGCGCCGCGGACACCCCGTCCGGCATCCCGAAGCAGTCGTCCCACGGGCCGGGCTTCGGCTCGATCCGGTTCCCGGTCGGGAGGTGGTCGTCGCCGCGCTCCTCCTGCCAGGCGGGGGCGAAAGCCACCTGTACGTCCTCGCCGCCGAGGGAGCGGTTGAACCACGGGTGCCAGCCGATCTGCGCCGGGAAGGACGAGCCGTACGTCTCCACGCCCATGCTGAGCGTGAGGGAGTCCTCGGCCAGCCGCACCACCTGGGTGACCCGGCCGGGGTAGGGCCAGGGGTCCACCAGGTCGTACGTCAGCACGGCCTCGTCAGCCGCCACGCGCGCGACCTTCCAGGAGCCGTCGCGGGCGGTGCCGTGGATGGCGTTGGGCGCGGCGTTCAGCGGCATCTGGTGGACGACCCCGCCGTCCCGGAACCGGCCGTCCCTGATCCGTCCGCACCAGGGGACCATCGGGAAACACCCGAACCGCTCCCCCTGCCGCAGCAGTTCGAGGCCGCCGACGCGCAGTCCACCGACCCGGCCGCCGTTGCCCGGCTGCACGGTCGCCTCCGCGTCGCCCGCGGTCAGCGTGATGTCTTCGTCACTCACGGGACGACCCTACTGGGCGGGCCGGTCCGCACGTCTACCTGCGCCGCCGCAACGCCCGCCCCACCACGATCGCCGACGCCACGACCAGCGCGGCGGCGGGGGCCGCCCACCGCAGGGTGCTGCCCGGTACGACGGTCTGCGGCGCCGGTACGGGCGCGTACCGGCCCCGCGGCGGGGCGTGGTCCACCTCCTCCGCACTGCGCCCGATCATCGTGCGACGCGCGTGCGCGGCGTCAGCGAGGGGGATGTCAGCACCGAGCGAGGGCTCGGGCTCAGGTTCAGGCTCCGGCTCCGGCTCCGGCTCCGGCTGCACCTCCCGTACGACCTCCTCGGCCGCACCCGGACTCGCATCCACACCGGTCTCCACCCCCGCCCCCAGGTTCTCCGCGAACCGGCTCAGCAGGCGCGCCGCCGCCGCCTCCACCTGCTCCCCCGGCAGCTCGGCGACCCGGCCGTCCGCGGTCGCCGTGCCCTCGAAGCGCAGGGTCGTGCCGGCGTCGGCCTCCCGCAGGTGCACGACGAGCGCGAGCCGGACCTTGCCGGAGCCGCGGGCCTCGGTCGCGTCGCCCGTCACGGCGTACGCCCCGTCCTCCCGCGCGGAGACCCGCACAGCGCCCCGGTAGGTGATGGTGTGGCCGCCGACGCGCACCTTCAGCCGCCCGGCGACGGGCTCGGTGCCGGCGTCCTGCTGGAACCCGGGTACCGCACGGGCCACCTGCGCCGGATCGCCGAGGGCCGCCCTGAGCCGCTCGGCGGGGACGGGAACGAACACCTCTTGCTCCATGCAGCCGGAGCCTACCCAGCGGTCGCGGCAAAGGACCGGCCGAAACCCGAATCAGGGCCGGAACGGTCAGTACCGCGGACGCGCCAGCGTCGACACCCGGGCCCCCGTCACCCGCGTCCGCAGCACCGCCCGCGCGTCCGCCGTCAGCTCCGCCTGGGTAAGGGTGTGCGACGGCGGCCCCCGCCGGTCGAGGCGCAGGGGCGGGCGGGCCGTCGGTCCCGCGAGGACGAAGCCCCAGTCGTGGGGGCCGCGGGAGACCCCGCGGTCGGGGCCGCCGGGGAAGCCCTCCTCGGGGCCGTCGACCCGGTAGGGCACGGTGTGCAGGCCCGCCGCCCGCATCGTCGCCTCGACCGTCCAGAAGACGCGGGGCCGGCCGACGGCGGGACCGGCGTGCACGACGAGCCGGCCGCCGGGGGTGAGCAGGCGCCGGGCGAGGCCGTAGAACTCCTGGGAGTAGAGCTTGGCGCTCGCGGTGATGCCGGGGTCGGGCAGATCGGCGACGACGACGTCGTACGACGCGGTGGGCGCCCCCCGCAACCAGTGGAAAACGTCGGCGGTGGCGACGCGGACGCGCGGGTCGTCGTAGGCGTGGCCGTTGAGGCGGGCGAGCGCGGGGTCGGTGCGGGCGAGACGGACCAGGCCGGGGTCGGGTTCGACGACGTCGACGCGGTGGACGCCGGGGTGGGCCAGTACCTCGCGGGCGGCGAGGCCGTCGCCGCCGCCGAGGACGAGCACGCGCGCGTGGGGGCCGGACAGCGCGGGCCGGACCAGGGCCTCGTGGTAGCGGCGCTCGTCGCCGCCGGCCCGGAGGCGGCCGTCGAGATAGAGGTCGAGGGGGCGCCCGCCGGTGCCGCCGGTGAGGACGACCTCCTGGACGCCGGTCCGCACGGCGACCCGGACCACCCCGCCGTAGACCGCCTGCCGTGCGGCCCGTTCGAAGTCGTCGACGAGGGCGGCGGCGCAGGCCAGCAGGGAGAGCACGGCGACGGCGGCGGCCAGCAGGAGGCGGCGGGCGCGGCGGCCGACGTCGCGGCGGAACAGGCCGAGGACCAGGGCGCTCCCGGCGACGACGTTGACCGCGCCGGTCAGCAGGGAGCTGGTCAGCTGGCCGAGGAAGGGCAGGAGCAGGAAGGGGAACGCGAGGCCGCCGACGAGCGCGCCGACGTAGTCCGCGGCGAACAGGTCGGCGACCGCGCCGCCCGCGTCCTGGCGGCGGATGCGCTGGATGAGGTCCATGAGCAGGGGGACCTCGGCGCCGATGAGGAGGCCGATGGCGAGGGAGAAGGCGACGAGGAGGGCGTGCGGGCCGCTCGCCCACAGGCCGCCCCAGTCGCCCGTCCAGGCGAACACCGCGTACAGGGCCGGGGCGCTGCACCCGCCGACCAGGGCGAGGGCGATCTCCAGGGCGCCGAAGCCGGCCGCGGCGTGGTGCCGCAGCCGTTTGGCGGCGAGGGAGCCGACGCCCATCGCGAAGACCATCACGGACAGCACGACGGAGGCCTGGGTGACGGAGTCGCCCATGAGGTAGGAGGCGAGGGCGACCAGTTCGAGTTCGTAGACGAGACCGCAGGCGGCGCAGACGAAGACGCACGTGAGGACCAGGAACCGCCCGACGTCCGGCCGGACGGGGAGCCGCACCGGGCGGCGCCAGTGCGGCGGCGCACCGGGCGGCGCAGGCGCGTGCGGTTCGATCACGGTGCGACGTTACGTCACCGGTCCGGAACGCTTCGTCACCCACGCGTTTGACATCCTCCCCCTCTTAAAAGAGGGGGATTCCAACCCGGGTGGGTTGAGGTTCACGGGCGTTCGCACGGCTGGTGGCCGTTGTCACCCCTCCGGCACCGGCTGTTCGCCGGGGGCGGGGGATCCCGCCCTGTCCTGCCGCGACGTTGGATGCTGCGTTGGTGTCC